>CAZCZP010000341.1:0-3655 GCA_964502895.1 uncultured Bifidobacteriaceae bacterium | reverse complement strand
TTGTTGATCCTATTGACGACAATCTCGGCGAATCCACGGAGACGGTGATTGCCACGGTCGTCCCGCCGGTTTGCATCGCAATCTTCCCGCCGCCGCCCGGCTGCTATGTTGTGGGCGAACCGCACCGGGCGACGGCCTACATCTTCGATAACGACCGGAACGAGTCGCCCAAGCTGGAAATTGTTCATCCTTCCAACGGCGACGTATTCCGCGCTCACTCGGACATCGAGATTGCTGTGGTGGCCAAAGACCCGGATGGTTGGGTGAGTGTCGTGGAGTTTTTCGCGAACCACGAGAAGATCGGCGAGCAGGCGATTTACTTCATCGTCCCGCCGCCGCCGGGCGAGGTCCAGAAATTCTCGATGGTCTGGTCCAACGTGCCGCCGGGCAGGTATGTCCTGACCGCGAAAGGCACCGACGATCAAGGAGCGAAGTCGCTTTCCGATCCGGTGGAAATCCTGGTCGCGCCGTTGCCGCCATTGCCGGTGGTGACGATCGTTGCCACTGATCCGGTCGCGACCGAACAGGGTCCGGCGACGGACGCATTGCCCGACCCGGCGGAATTCAAGGTCAGCCGCGCGGGCGATAATTTGACCGGTTCGCTGACGGTGCATTATCGCATTGGCGGCACTGCGTCGAATGGCGTGGATTATGTCACACTTTCCGGCGTCGTTACGATTCCTCCTAACGCGCAGTCCGCGCCGCTTGTCGTGGACCCGCTTGACGACCTGTTGTTTGAGGGGACGGAATCCGTTGTCGTTACGCTGGTGCAGCCACCGTGTCTGGCCAGCAACGTGGCCACGGCCGATTGCTACCTCGTGGGGCGGTTGGGCCGGGCCATCGCTTACATCCGCGACAATGAGTCGTTGCCTAACAAACCTCCCACGGTGGCCATCGTCAGCCCGCCAAACGGTGCTGTGTATTGCGCGCCGGCGGACGTGAGGCTGGTAGCGGCAGCCACTGATTCCGACGGGTGGGTGACCACCGTGGAGTTCTTCGACGGCACCAACAGTCTCGGCGTCGTCAGCAATAGCGTGTGGATCATTGATCTCGATCCCGTACGTCTTCCCGGCCTCGGCCTGGATGTGGTGACGGAACATTCCTTCGTGCGTCCGTTCAGCATGGCTTGGTCGAATGTGCCGCCAGGCAAACACGTGATCACCGCCGTTGCGACGGACAACGAAGGCGCGACCACCCGCTCGCGAGCCGTTGAAATCTTCGTGCGCGAAACGCATGAACTGCCGGTCGTCAACATCGCCACATTGGACGCCGTTGCGCGTGAAGGCACAACCAACACGGCGACGTTCCGCGTGCGGCGAATTGGATCAACGAACGCGCCGCTTGCGGTGCATTACTCAATCCGCGGCACGGCTTCCAATGGTGTGGATTACGTGTTGCTGTCCGGCTCGGTGACGATTCCCGCCGGCCGGCGAACCGCGCGCATTGTTGTCACGCCAATCAACGACAATCTAAACGAACGAATTGAAACTGTGGCGCTGCGACTCACTGCGGCGTCCGTTGGTTCGGGCACTTATGTCATTGGCCGTCCCGCGCGGGCGGGAGCGATCATTCTCGACAACGATTGTCAGTTGCATGCACCGGAAACCCTGCCCGACGGCAGCCTGCATCTGAAACTAGGGGTGGCGGCGGGACTGAGATTCCGTGTGGAGTCCTCTACGAACCTGACCGATTGGGTAGCGGAGGTGAGCCTGACGGCGGAAGCCGAGGCCCACAGCTATATCGAAGTCGAAACTCGCGAACAACCGCAGCGCTTCTTCCGCGTCGTGCCGGAGTTCGGCGACATGGAAGAGGACGATTAAGGTTGGTTGTCATGAGCAACGCCGGCAGGACGGGCAACCGTTTTGCCGGCGGATTTTTTACCGCAGTCTATGCCAGGACGCAGGACGACGGGAAAAATGCCTTACAGCGTTGCGAACTCAGGGCGATAACGAACCGTTCCAGCCCGGCCCGCTAATGCGCCAAGGCGAAGCTCAAGTAGCATGAATACTTCACTCGGCACTGGAAATGGGCAACGGACACCGAGCGGCATTGCCGGAACAAAACCAAAACGCGGGTAATACTTGGGATGCCCGACGACGATCGCCAGACTGTGTCCATCCCGCGCGCACTCATCGAGGCTCCAGCGAATCAAGGCCGAACCAACACCTTTACGCTGCCAGTCCGGATGCACTGCCACCGGCGCCAGCGCGAGCGCATCGAAATCTTCGTGGCCCTCTTCGATTCTGACTGGGCTGAAGGCGACGTGGCCAACAATTTTTCCACCAGCCTCCGCAACGCCGGAAAGCACCAGCGCGCCCGCTGCTCGTAACGCATCCACGAGCGTAGCTTCGCCGGGCCGGCCAAAGGCGGCTGTTTCGACTTCGCGAATGTCTGAGACATCTGTTGCCAATTCACGGCGTAAATTTAACGAACTCATGGCCATCTGCTTTTGCGGTATTTGGTTTGAACGATGCTGCCATGAAATCAATTCAATTTTGACTGGGCAGAAATCGGCCGGGTGGATTATTGTTGAGCAGCACGACGCAGCACTCAATAACAACCATGAAAACAAGAGCCGCTCACTCCCGATGCTCCATAGGTTTCACTCTGATCGAATTGTTGGTCGTAATCGCCATCATCGCTATACTCGCGGCGATGCTGTTGCCGGCGCTGGCCAAGGCCAAGGACAAGGCCGTGCGCTCGCAATGCCAGAACAACGTCAAACAGCTCATTCTCGCGGTCCACATGTACTCCACAGACTTTCGAGAGTTTCTGCCCGAGCCGAACTGGAATTCACCCTGGGTGCGCAAAGGATGGCTTTACGACGCGTCGCGTGGCACCGTGCCGAACCTGCAAATTGCCCCGTATAACACCAACGCAACGCTCGCGTACGAAACCGGCTTGCTGTGGGAGTACATCAAGAACTATCACGTTTATCGTTGTCCATCTGACAACCGAACCAACCAGATCGCTCTGCGCACTCAGAAGATGTCGAGCTATTTGATGAACGGGGCAGTCTGCGGTTTTGGGGGTGTTTCGCCCAATTCCTACAAAGCCACCCAGTTCAAGCAGGATGCCATCATCCTGTGGCAGGCGCTGGAATCCAACCCCGGAGATTTCAATGATGGCTCCAGCAGTCCCAACGAGGGCATCACGCGGCTTCATTCCATCGGCACCACCGTCGGTGTGGTGGACGGCCACATTGAGTACCTGAAGACGGCGAGGTTTTATTCCGAGGTCAATCAGCCGTTTAAGAACCGGCTTTGGTGCAATCCTGCAACGCCAAACGGTCGCTGAACAACGCGGTCTTCAACCTGAGTATGAACAACAGATTTCCAACCCGGTTGATCGGATGCGCGATGTTGAGCATGCTCCTCGCGGGATGCAGCAGCGAACCTGACGCGAACACCGAACTGGAAAAGGCCGCCAAGGCCCTGGAACAGACTGGTGCAGGCCAGCCAGCACCGGCTCCGGCGCAGCCAGTCGCTGCGGTGACGCCGGCGGCGCAACAAACGCCAAGTCAAGAGATGGGCCAGGCGATGACGCAGTACAAGAATGGCGAATACGAAAATGCCATCACCCGACTGCAAACCCTTCGGGAACGCGCGACCTTGTCGCCGCAACAAAACATGGCGATTCAGGATGCGATGGCCGC
>CAZCZP010000340.1:0-3718 GCA_964502895.1 uncultured Bifidobacteriaceae bacterium | reverse complement strand
TCAAAGGCTGGAAAGTGTGGACCGTGGGCGATGACATCGCGTGGATGAAGCCCGGCGCGGATGGACGTCTTTACGCCATCAATCCGGAGGCGGGTTATTTTGGCGTCGTGCCGGGAACGAATTCCAGGTCGAACCCGAATGCGATGAAGTTGATCGAGCGCGACACCATTTACACCAATGTCGCGCTCAAGCCGGACGGCACGGTGTGGTGGGAACATCATGATGATCCGCCCCCGGAAAAATGCCTTGATTGGCGCGGCCACGAATGGACGCCGCATTCAAAGGAGAAAGCCGCGCATCCCAACAGCCGCTTCGCCGCGCCCATGACCAACAACCCGATGCTCGATCCCAAAGTCAACGATCCGCAAGGCGTGCCCATCAGCGCCATCATTTTCGGGGGCCGCCGCGCGGACACGATGCCGCTGGTGTACCAGGCCTTCAACTGGATTCACGGGGTTTACATCGGCGCCACGATGGGCTCGGAAATGACGGCTGCCGCCGTAGGCGGCGCGGGCCAGGTGCGCCGCGATCCCATGGCCATGCTGCCGTTCTGCGGCTACAACATGGGCGACTACTTCCGTCACTGGCTCACGATGCGCAAACATATCAAACATCCGCCGCGCATTTTTCACGTGAACTGGTTTCGGCGCGACGCCGCCGGCCACTATCTGTGGCCGGGGTTCTGCGAGAACATGCGCGTGCTCAAGTGGATTGTGGACCGTTGCGCGGGCCGGGCCGACGCGGACGAAACGCCGCTCGGCTGGGTGCCGGGGCCGCAGTGTTTTGATGTCGAGGGTTTGGCGGACTTTTCGCCCGACAAACTGGCGCAGGTGCAACAATTCAATTACTCGGACTGGCGTCGCGAATTGCTCATGCAGGATGAACTGTTCATGAAGCTCTACTCGCACCTGCCCAAGGAACTCATCTTTCAGCGCGAGTTGCTCGTCGCGCGGTTGTAACCGGCGCAGCTTGTGAGGCGGAGCAAAATCGTTTGTGGAAATGTGGCGGTTCGTTCTCGTCCTCGTCTTCGATAATCCGCGAAGAATCGAGGATAAGGACGAGAGCGATGACGAGGGCGAACTTATCTTGGGACGGGCACAAAAAATCCCCACGTCCAAAGGACGCAGGGATGAATGAATACGGGATTGAGCGACTCAGCGACCGACTTCGCCGGCAGCCTTGGGGCTCATGACGATTTTCTTGGTGTTGCAGGACTTCTTCGCCACTTGCTCCTTGGCGCAGCAAGCCGTCGCGGCCGCGCAATCAGTTTTGCCGTCTGCCGAAGCAGTTTTGGTCTTCGGGGCGGTGGATTTGTCACCCGCATAGGAAACCGCGGCGAACGCCGCGAGCGTCAGTATTACGATGTATTTTTTCATAGTTGGAGTGCTGTGTTTGCCAACACGTATTACCCGGTCAGACCCGTTTGTCAAAGCTTCGTTCAAAGATTTTTTGCCCCCCGGCAACGGCCTCCGCCGTTTTCGGGTGTTCGTATAACAATCCTCGCTCACTTCGGTCTGGCCGCCGCGGTTGGGCGTCTTGCGGACGGAGGCTTCAGCCAAAGCTTCAGTCCGTGATAATCAATGATCGCACAGTAAGCCGCGAGTTCGGGGGCGCCGAGAATCCCGCGCACCCCTGAAAGGGCTGCGCCCGGAGTTGCGAGACCCCAATCGCCGAGTTCCAGGATGGCAAAATTCTGGCCCGGCATTTTTACGCCGCCGAGTTCGACTGAGTTGACTTTGGCCACGGCGAATCCACGTCTGCCCGTTGTGCCCACACCGGTGATTTGCCGCGGCACGGGCAGCAGCTTGAGGCCAAGAGCTTTTGCCAGGTCCGCATCGAGGCAGCTCCAGACGGCGCCCGTGTCCACCAACAGGTCCACCGGTTCTCCGTTCAACCGAACCCTGCAGGTCAGTGCGAGAGGATTAGCGCGCTTGAGTTCCACCGCCAGAAATCCGCTCCGCCTCAAGAGGTTTTCCAATTCAAGTTGGCTTTCGCGGGAAGGCTCCGTGCTCCTTGCGTATAAACGGCGATTGGCGCAATCTATCAACGCGAAGTTGCGAAACAAAAAGTCGCAGCCCAGCACAACATCGAAGGGCGCGCGTTGCCCGTTGCAGTACATGTCTTGCGCCAAAGCCGGCTGATTGGTGAATGAAACACGAGCCAGCCCGAGCCGGCTTATCCGCACGTTCCCGGCGACGTCATTCGTACCGCCGACTGAATCGCCCGGCAATGGCTTCGTGGCGACATGCGCGCGCAGTTTTTCCGCAACTGCCAAGCTGACGGTGGTGTACGACCAACCCGTGTCCACCAACACGCTGCGCTTGCGCCCGTCGAGCTTGCCGAAAAGGTAGAGCCGGTTTTCGCCCGAACGCCTTAACTCGATCCGTTCGTAATCGAGTTGCTTCAATCTTTCGGCCAAAGGTTCGAGGCGAGTCGGAACATGGCCGGCGGGGATTTCGACACCATTCGCAAAGCTCGAAATCAGAGTGAACGCGATGCCCAGCAGTTGGTTCGCAGCCATCATGTCAAAAGAGGAAGTCAGCCCGGCCAGTCAGAGTGGAAATTGAACTCACTCCGGATAAACAAAGAACTGTTCGATCTTCCCGTCCGTCGCCCGATACATCAGGGTCTTGAGCGTGCCTTTTCTGAACGTCAGGCGCGCGGTGGTGACTTCCATGCCGCCGCGCTCGTTGGAAGTAAGGCTCTCAACTTCGCGAACTGCGCCGTAATTTTTCAATCGCTTCGCAGCTCCGGCGATTTTTTCGTCGGTCAGGTAAAGGTTGAATTCTTCGCTGAGTTCGTCGCGGTTGACGCGGCCTTTCTGGTAACTTGTGAAAAGCTTCTTCGCCATTTCGGCCGCCGGCGGGCCGGCGATCTTGGGAACACTCGGCACTGGCTCTTTGAGCAACAGGGAAAAAATCTGGCCCGGCATGGCTCCGTATCCCCCATCCTGGTTGCACATCACGATCAGCGCCGAGCGTGTCGAGGGCACGGTGGCGTTGTAGGCCACGAAACCGCTGACCGCACCGCTGTGTGCAAGAATCTGCCGGCCGCCTTGCATCCGGATGCCAAGCCCGCAGCCGTATTCGGTGAACTTTCCATCATTGAGCTTTCGCGGCTTGGTCATCAATTCGTAGGACTCGGGTTTCAGCACTTTGCCGCCGATCAGGGCGAGGTCCCATTTGGCCAGGTCGGAGGGCGTGGAATAAATGCCGCCGGCCGCGCCGATCCAACCTCTTGCTTCGGGGGCGGAAAATTCCGGATCGCTCAGCACGAACGTGGCGTAGCCCCGCGCGAGCCGCTTATCCGAAACGTCCGGTTCGTAGGCCGTGTGGTCCAGGCGGAGCGGCTTCAGAATCCGTCGGCTCAGAAATTCACCGAAGGATTCGCCGCTCACCTTTTCCACGACGCGACCCAACAGAATGAAGCCGGTGTTGCTGTAGGAATAACGGCTGCCCGGCTCGAAATCCAATTTGCCGCCCGCATACTGCCGCAGCAGGTCGTCGGGAGAAATTACCTTGTGCATCCGGCGGTCCACAAAATCGAGCGGGTAATAATCCGCGTAGCCGGACACGTTGTTCATCAGGTCCATGAGCGTGATGTCGTGGGCGCGCGTCAGTTCGGGAAAATACTTGGCCACCTTGTCATGCACGGACAATTTGCCCTCCTCGGCCAGCGTCAGCACCAGTGCGCAGGTGAATTGCTTGGTGATGGAGCC
>CAZCZP010000339.1:0-3742 GCA_964502895.1 uncultured Bifidobacteriaceae bacterium | reverse complement strand
AGTTTTTTGATGTTCTCATAGACCATCATGAACTCGGGCATGGAGGCCACGTCAAAACTCGCACCGGCCTTGTAGAGTGTGCGGATGATGGCCGGCTCGGCGTTGGCTTTGACGGCGAAGTAGCATTGCACCTTGGGAAGATGCTTTCGGAACTCGGCGTAGTTCTTCCGGATGATGTCGTGATCAATGATCACGAGCGGTGTGCCGTGCTTTTTTGCGAGCGACTGGAGTTGATTCTTCGTCATGTGCGCGCGGATTGTTGACCGTCGCCGTCGCCGCGTCAATCCAAGCGCGCGGATTGTGACAGCGGAATTCTTGCTGGCCACGAAGCGGAGCAAGGCGTTATTGCTAAGGCCATGAAAGGATTGATTCTGGCGCTTCCGGGTGGTCGTGCGGCAATGGCGGCTTTCACAATCGTCGTGTCGTTCGGTTTAATTGCGTTGGGTTGTCGGGCGGCGGACTCGTCGGCCAAAGCAACGTTCCGCTTCGCCGCTGTGAATGAAAAATCTCTTGGCCTTTGGGAAGGCGACCAGCCGGTGCTGGTTTACAATCACGGCGTCATCAGCAAGGAGGGCGTGCCCGCCGATCGCGCGCGCAGTTCTTACGTGCATCCAATGTATGGACTCGAGGGCGAGGTGTTGACGGATGATTTTCCCAAGGACCATTACCATCATCGCGGTTTGTTCTGGTCCTGGCCGCACGTGAAGATTGGCGACAAGGAATATTCGCTTTGGGATTTGCGCGGCATCCGCCACCAGTTCGAGCGCTGGCTGGAGAAGGACGCTTCGTCGAAAGGCGCGACGTTGGCGGTGGAAAATGGCTGGTACGTGGGTGCGGAGAAAGTTGTGCAGGAAAAAATCCGGTTGCGTGTGCATCCAGCAAAGGCCGACGAACGGGCGATTGACGTGGAGTGCGAATGGGTGCCCTTGAAAGCGCCGCTCACGCTCACCGGCGCGGAAGGCAAGAGTTACGGCGGGCTGACACTCCGGTTCGCACCCGGCACGAACACGGCGATCACCATTCCCGCCGGCCTTACCCAACAAGATTTGCCGATGACGAATCTGCCCTGGGCGGATTTGACACGGTTGTGGGACGCGGAAAAGAAAACCAGTGGCGCGGCGATTTTCGTTCATCCCAGTCATCCGGATTTTCCACCGCAATGGCTGACGCGCCATTACGGCGTGTTGTGCCTCGGCTGGCCCGGAGTGAAACCGGCGACGTTCCAGGTTGGCGAAGTCATCCGCTGCCGCTATCGCGTGTGGATTCATCGCGGCCCGGCGAGCGCGGATCGTTTGTCGCGCGCTTACGCGGAATACAAGGCTGCGGAACTTCGGGAGAAATAGCTCAGCGCGTAAGTCAAGCACCCGGCGGATTGGCCGGAGGCGGGAAGACATCGTACTGCCGTCCGAACTGCGCAAAGTAATGAAGCGAGTAAGCCCGGTTGAACACCAGGATGGGCAGGTAAAGGACTGTTCCCAAATACGGAAGCGCCAGCAGGCAGCCGGCGATGCAGCAGGTGACCAGCACAATGATCAGCACGATAATTCCAATCCCGAGGGCAAGCACGATTTGGAAGAGGATGTAGAGAATGAAGTCGCCGACGTTGGCAACGAGCATGGGCCGGAATTCGCCCCAGCCTTTTCGCCAGCCCACCCCGCGCAAGAACATGATCGGCACCACGAAATCTTTCGTCAATTTTTCGATCAAAACGAAAAGAACTGCCAGCGCGATCAACACCAGCACGAGGCCGACGCATAACAGAATCCCGCCGACACTTGGCTCGCCGCGTTGAACCATTCGTAAAATGCTCACGACGATCACGGCGACCAGTGGCAGCGACAGGACTGTTCCAATCAACCCCAGCACGATGCGAAACAGGAACAGGCTGTTGGCTTCGCGGGCAAATTTTCGCCAGGGCGCGGTGACCTCGGCCTTGTTGAGCGCGACGCAATGCAGGAACATGAATTTGCCCCGGCTGTTGAGCCACGTGAACACCACCCAGAGCGCGATGCCGATGGCCACGATGGCAATCGCGACAGGAATGATCCAATAGAGATTCGTCATCACGAATTCCTTGGCCTGATCGAATTCGTCACTCAGGCTGCCGCTCCGGTCGTGTCCGCCGCCGAAGTTGTAGTTGAAGTTGCCGTGAAAACCTGCTTCACCCAGTTGCGCCAGCCACGCGCAAAAACCAATCACGAACCACTTGCCCAGGTCGAACGGGCGAAACAGGAGGAGCTTGACCCGGTCAATGGCCTGACTGAAGGGGCGTGTGACGCTGATGTCTGTTGGCTGGGTCATGGTTTGAATCGCCCGGCTTGCTCTGAACCCAAGGGGACTCTATTCCCGGGCCGGCGGCTCGAAAAGCACTTTTTTCGGGGCGGCTTTGTTACGGAACATCCGGCCTGCACTCCTTCACCGAACAGATTCGCCAACCGTGCGGCGACAGGCTCATGACTTCAAGGGTGAGGGATTGCTCCGCGCCGGCAGTGCGGTTGGATGACGCCACGAATTCGCCGGGTAACGCGGTTCTCGCGGTTCATGCTTTTCACGTAACGTTTCAATGGCCGAAGGTCAACCCGGCATCTCGCGTTGAAATTCAGGGTACGCGCGACCAGGCAGATGCGCCTTGAACGCAAGGTACAGGTACACTGCGAGCTTCCGAAAGATTGACAAATCCGATTCAACATTTCACTCTGCGAGCGAACTCGCATGAACACCGCGCTGACTGTCCGACGAACGATTCGCATCCTTGGCGCGATTACCGCGGGACTGCTCGCCTGCAATTCAGGGATGCGGTTGCAAGCCCAGGAAACCAACGCACCGGCAGCCGCGGAGGTGCGAGGTCAGGACACCACCAGCACCGAGGCCCTGCGGTCCTATCTTCAACTTCAGGAGCAACTTCAGGCCACGCAACGGGCGTTGGAACGCAACCGTCAGGAAGCCGAAACGCTGGCGGCGCGCAACGCGGAAGCCGTCGCCGCGCGGTTGCAGCTCATCGAACAGGCCGTTTCGACCCAGCGCACGCGCGAACTCGAGGCCGTGCAAAGCACAAACCGCCTGCTGCTGATCGTTGCCGGCTCGTTTGCGGGCGTGGGTTTTATCGCGATGCTGTTGACGGCCTACCTCCAATGGCGGGCCGTGAATCGGTTGTCAGAATTTGGGGCGTTGCTCACCAACGCAGGGCGTTTGGCCTTGGCGGCATCCGGACAGACCGAACCACATCTCGTCAGCGGCGGAGCGGCGGAACAGGCCAACACCAAATTGTTCGGCGCGTTGAACCGCCTGGAACACCGCATTCAGGAACTGGAACACACCGGGCACGTCTCGCTCACGGACAAACCCACCAGCAGCGCGGCTGGCGCGAAGCCCGCGGAGATTTCCTCACCGGACAGCAATGGCGCCACGGCCAGCCAGTCGCACGTGGCCTTGCTGCTGGCGAAAGGACAGTCGTTGCTCAGCCTGGACAAAGCCAGTGAAGCGCTCGCCTGTTACGACGAAATTCTCACGTTGGAGCCGAATCATCCCGAAGCCCTGGTGAAGAAGGGTCTGGCATTGGAACAAATGCGCCAGATTGACGACGCCTTGATTTGTTACGACCGGGCGATTGCCGCGGATGGCTCGCTGACCATCGCTTATCTGCAAAAGGGCGGGCTGTTCAACCGGCTGGAGCGGTATGACGAGGCGCTGCAATGTTACGAACAAGCGTTGCGCACGCAGGAGAAGGCGCATGAGGGGTGAG
>CAZCZP010000338.1:0-3779 GCA_964502895.1 uncultured Bifidobacteriaceae bacterium | reverse complement strand
TTCACATCCTCGGCGCCCGTGATGTCGCCGATGTTATCGCCGCCGCGGCCCGCCACGCCGATGAAGGCGACGTTCAGTTTTTCGTTGGGCGACAGCCGCCGTGGCGCACCGGGAGCACGGCTGGGGCGCAACAGAAGGTTCGCTGCCACCAGGGTGGAAGCCGCTTTAGTTGAAGTGCTCAGAAACCGACGCCGAGAAATGGAGGGCTGCGTTGACATGACGAAACCATACCAGAGCCATTCACGAGAAGGAAGCGGGGAGGATTCTGCGCGGGATTGAAGGCTCATCGCGCGCGCCTGTCCCACCGCAAAATGCTTGATTCTTTCCGACGGATAGAGTCTATAGATTTCATTGAACCCAACCGTCATTCCCGGGCACCCGCGGGGAGACTGCCTTCTGGCTGAAGCCACGTACTCTTCAAGCCAAATTCGCCGCAGTTTGAGTCGCGCTCACAAGACGTGGTGTTGGGCGGCCCTCGGGGCACTGGTCGCTGGTCTGGTTTGCTCAAAAACGAATGCCGCGGCGAAGAAAGCAGCGAGCGCCGGCGAATCCGTCAGTTACTATCGGCAAGTTCGTCCCATCCTTCAGGCCAATTGCCAGGGTTGCCACCAACCGGCGAAAGCCAGGGGCGGATTCGTCATGACGGAATTCTCGAAACTGTTGGCCGGCGGCGAAACCGAGGGCGCGGCCATTGTACCCGAACATCCAGAAAAAAGTTCGCTCGTCAAAGTGATCACGCCCGAGGCCGGCAAGGCGATGATGCCGAAAGGCAGGGAAGCGCTCAGCGAAGGGGAGATCGCCCTCATCACAACCTGGATCAAACAAGGCGCGTCGGACGATACGCCCCCGGACGCGAAGAAACATTACGACCCGGAACATCCGCCGACCTACACGCTGCCGCCGGTAATCTCGTCGCTGGATTTTTCGCCGGATGGAAAGTTGCTCGCCGTGGCCGGTTTTCACGAGGTCTTGTTGCACGCTGGCGACGGCGCGGAAGTTGTGGCGCGGCTCGTCGGACTTTCGGAACGCGTGCAGGCGGTGCGGTTTTCGCCGGACGGCCAATGGCTGGCGGTGGCGGGCGGAAATCCGGCGCGGCTCGGGGAGATTCAGGTTTGGGACGTTGCGAAGCGCAAGCTCGCCGTCTCCGCCCCGGTGGCCTACGACACCCTTTACGGCGTGAGTTGGTCGCCGGACAGCAAGCTCATCGCGTTCGGCTGCCCGGACAATACCGTTCGCGCCATCGAAGCTGAAACCGGAAAGCAAATCGTGCAAATGGGCTCGCACAGCGATTGGGCGTTGAGCACAACGTTTTCCATCAAGGGCGACCACATCATCTCCGGCGGGCGCGACATGAGCGTAAAGCTCACCGAAGTCGCCTCGCAACGCTTCATTGACAACGTCACGTCAATCACACCGGGCGCGCTCAAGGGCGGCATTCTTTCCCTGGCGACACATCCCACCATCGAACACGTCGTGACCGGCGGCTCGGATGGATTGCCAAAAGTCTATCGGATCTTTCGCGAATCAAAGCGTGAGATCGGTGACGACGCGCAACTTATCGCCGACTTGTTTCCGATGCCGGGCCGTGTTTTTGATGTGCGCTTCAGTGCCGACGGCAACCGCATTGTGTGCGGCAGCAGTCTCGACGGCGCGGGCGAAGTGCTGGTTTGCAGCTACGATTACACGAACGACGTGCCGAAGAATTTGCGCGACATTCTAGGCAAAGTGCCGGGTAACCGGTCGCCCGAAGAGAAGAAACAACTCGAAGATTTTCGCAAGGAAGGAATTCGCGAACTCGCGCGCATCGCTGTTTCGAACTCGGCGGTTTACGCCGTCGCCTTCAAACCGGATGGCAACGTCGTGGCCGCCGGCGGCTCGGATGGAACGGTGCGCTTCCTGGACCAAACGAGCGGCGCCGTCGTCAAGCATTTCCTTTCGGTGCCGAAACTCGAAGTCGGCGCAACGATCAAGCCAGCGTGGGCTGAGGTTTCTGAAAGGAAATCTGTGGAGTCTCCCGCGGCAGAATCGTTACCCAAAGGCGAAAAAGTTGTTGGCCTCGAAATTGAGCCGGCAAGAGTCCACTTCAACAGCCTCAACGACTACGTGCAACTTGTCGTAACGGCGCGTTTGAAATCAGGAGACACGGTGGATGCGACGCGCCTGGCCAGCTATCGAATGGACGGCCACGCAGCGGGCGCTTCGTCCCGTGGCGTGCTGCGTCCCCTGGCGAACGGTTCGGCCAAACTGGTCGTGTCACTCGCGGGGCAGGCTTCGGAGATTTTTATCGAAGTCGCCGGCCTGTCCGAACGCTACAAGGCCGACTTCATTCGCGACGTGAATCCTTTGCTCGGCAAGCTCGGTTGCAACGCCGGAACCTGCCACGGGTCCAAAGACGGCAGGAACGGCTTCAAACTCTCTCTGCGAGGTTATGATCCGGAAACGGATTTGCGCGCGCTGACCGACGATCTCGCGTCGCGCCGCGTCAACGTCGCCTCGCCCGACGACAGCCTCATGTTGCTCAAGGCGGTGGCGGAGGTTCCGCATGAAGGCGGAAGGCGCATGACGCCCGGCAGCGATTATTACCAGATTCTCCGCCAATGGATCAGCGACGGCGCCAAGCTCGACTTGCAATCGCCTCGTGTTGTGAAGCTGGAACTTTCTCCACAGAATCCGGTGGTCCAGAAAATCGGCTCGCGCCAGCAGATGCGCGTCGTGGCCAGTTATGCGGATGGCAAGACGCGCGACGTGACGGCGGAAGCCTTCATCGAGAGTGGCAATTCGGACATTGCCACATCAGATTCCACCGGCGTTGTGACCACGTTGCGACGCGGCGAAGCGCCGGTTCTCGCGCGTTATGAGGGCAATTACGCTGCAACCACCGTCACCGTGATGGGCGACCGCGAGGGCTTCGTTTGGAAAGAGCCGCCCGCGTGGAGCAAGATTGACGAACTGGTCGCAGCCAAATGGAAGCGGATGAAGATCCAGCCTTCCGAACTTTGCACCGACACCGAGTTCATTCGCCGGGTTTACCTAGATCTGACAGGGTTGCCGCCTTCTCCCGATGGCGTTCGCGCTTTTCTCGCTGACTCGCGCGACACACGCGTGAAACGCGATGAGTTGATTGACAAGCTCGTGGGCAATTCCGAGTTCGTTGACCACTGGGCGAACAAATGGGCTGACCTGCTCCAAGTCAACAGCAAGTTCCTCGGCAAAGAAGGCGCGGAATCGTTCCGCGCCTGGATTCGCGGTGAAGTGGAGAAGAACACCCCCTACGACAAGCTGGCGTGGAAAATTCTCACGGCCTCCGGTTCAACCCGCGAAAATCCGCCGGCCAATTATTGGAAGATCCTGCGCACGCCGACCGACGCGATGGAGAACACGACCCACCTGTTTCTCGCCACGCGTTTCAATTGCAACAAGTGCCACGACCACCCGTTCGAGCGATGGACGCAGGACCAGTATTACGAAACGGCCGCCTTCTTCGCGCAGGTGGCGCGCAAGGAGGACCCGGAGAGCAAGGACAAGAAAATCGGCGGCACGGCGGTCGAAGGCGCGCAACCTCTCTACGAATTTGTGGAGGATGCCGGGGAAGGCGAGGTCAAACACGACCGCACGGGCAGGCAGACCCCGCCGAAATTTCCGTTTCCGGCAAAATACGGGGAGCAGGCGGGTGAAGCGCGGCGCACAGAACTGGCCGCGTGGATCACGACGCCGGACAATCGTTACTTCGCGTCCAGCTACGCCAACCGCCTCTGGGGTTACCTCATGGGCGTTGGCAT
>CAZCZP010000337.1:1461-3812 GCA_964502895.1 uncultured Bifidobacteriaceae bacterium | reverse complement strand
ACGATGTCGCCGAAATGCTGAACGCGACGTGGAATTGCTGCCGAAATAATTCCTTTCAACCCCGACTTGTTCCGCCAACAATCGCGTGCATCATTTTATGAAACTGTTCGATCTGAGCGGCGAAGTGGCGGTGGTGATTGGCGGCACGGGGGTGCTCGGCGGCGCTTTGGCGGAAGGCCTGGCGCAGGCGGGCGCGAAGGTCGCGGTGGTGGGCCGCAGCGCGGAGCGCGGCCAGGCCCGCGCCACCGCGATCAAAACTCAGGGCGGAACCGCAGCGTATTTCGCAGCGGATGCGGTGTCGCGCTGCAGCCTGGCCGAAGCGCATGAAAAAATTGAGGCGACTTTCGGCGCACCGACGATTCTGCTCAACGCCGCCGGCGGAAACGATCCCAAGGTCACGGTGACTCCGGAACGCGCGTTTGAATCCATTGCCGCCGAGGACTGGCGGGCGAATTTTGATCTGAATCTCATGGGGGGCGTTTTGTTTCCCTGCCAGGAATTTGGCCCGGCCATGTGCCGGCGCGGGAAGGGCAGCATCATCAACATTGCCAGCGTCTCGGCGCATTTGCCGCTCTCGCGCGTGGTGTCTTATTCGGCTGCAAAGGCCGCGCTCTTGAGCCTCACGAAATTTCTTGCCCGCGAATGGGCGGCGAACGGCGTGCGCGTGAATTCGCTGACGCCCGGTTTTTTTCCCGGCGAACAAAACCGGCGGTTGCTGTTCAATGAAGACGGCACGCCCACGGCGCGCGGCCAGGTGATTTTGGGCCACACGCCAATGAAACGATTCGGCGAGGCGCGTGAACTCGTCGGAGCCGCCGTGTTCCTGGCCAGCCCGGCGGCGAGCAGTTTTGTGACCGGCGCGGACCTGCTTGTGGACGGCGGTTTTCTCGCCCAAACGATTTAGGGGATGGATTTGCTGGCGCGATCCGCTTCCAAGAATTCGCGCTGAATCGCTTCTTGCTCGACAATGTTGCGCGCGCCGGTTTACTGAACGCCGCCATGCAGAACAGACTCCCGAAAACCGGCAAGGGGGCGGCAAATTCGCGCGAGCTGGCCGCGGGTCAGCGGGTGTTTGACCGTTATTACCTGAAGCGCACACTCGGGCAGGGCGGAATGGGCACGGTCTGGCTGGCGCACGACCGCGTGTTGGAACAGCCCGTGGCGTTGAAATTTCTGGCCGACCAGTTTCTGCACGACCATCACGAGGTCGAGCGGCTCAAACAGGAAACCCGCCGCAATCTCAAGCTCTCCCATCCCAACATCGTCCGCATCCATGATTTCGAGCAGGACGCGCACGCGGCGGCCATCGCCATGGAATACGTGGACGGCTGGTCGCTTTGGACGATGCGCATTGACAAGCCCCGGCAGATTTTCGAGGCCAGTGAAGTCGCACCGTGGATTGGCGATTTGTGCGACGCACTGGATTACGCCCACAACGAGGCGCACATTGTGCATCGCGATTTGAAGCCCGCGAACCTCGTCCTTAACTCGCGCGGCCAGGTCAAGGTCACGGACTTCGGCCTCTCGCGCGACCTGGGGCACAAGGCCAAATCCGATCCAGGCCATCCAAAAATTGCCGGGACGGATTGGTACATGGGCCCGCAACAATGGACCGGCGAACCACCCGCCGTCGCCGACGACATTTACTCGATCGGCACGACAATTTATGAACTGCTCACGGGCAAACCGCCTTTCTACGAGGGGGACATTTTCCAACAGGTCCATGGCGTTGTGCCACCCAGCATGACCGAGCGGCTCTTCGAGTTTGGCATTGAAGATATTGCCATCCCGCTCACCTGGGAGGAAACGGTGGCGGCGTGTCTGGCAAAAGACCCCGCGCGCCGCCCGGGAAACGCGCGCGAAGTGGCCGCGCGGCTGGGCGTGCTTAAAACATAAAGCGTTGAAGGTGGATTTCCTGATGCCTGGACTTACCTTGTGAACGTGCAAAATGTGGTTTCCAGAATTGTGCCGGAAGCGGGCGCGGTTTCCGCGGCGCAGGTTGCGGAACTGATTTCGCAAGCGTGCGTTGCCGAGAACTATCGTGGCAAGCGCGTGCTGTTGATCGTCCCGGATGGCACGCGCACCGCGCCGGTCGGGTTGCTGTTCAAGACGCTGCACACGCAACTCTCGCCCGTCACCAAGGCTCTGGATGTTCTGATCGCGTTGGGCACGCATCAGCCGATGAGCGAAGCGGCAATCTGCCTAAGGCTGGAGATCACTGAAGCAGAACGGCGCGAGCAGTATCGGCGCGTCAACTTCTTCAATCACGAATGGGACAATCCCGCGGCGCTAAAACAGGTCGGCACGCTCAACGCGTCCGACATCAGCCAACTCAGCGACGGATTGTTTTC
>CAZCZP010000337.1:0-1361 GCA_964502895.1 uncultured Bifidobacteriaceae bacterium | reverse complement strand
CTCGCGGACGACGGCGAACTCATCATCTACGCGCCGCACCTCAGCGAAATCTGCGTCAGCCACGGGCGGCACATCGAAGAGATTGGCTACCACTGCCGCGATTTTTTTCTGAAGCAATGGGACAAGTTCAAACACCTTCCGTGGGGTGTGCTGGCGCATTCGACACACGTGCGCGGCATCGGCACGTTCGAGAACGGTGTGGAAAAATGCCGGGCCAAGGTAACACTCGCGTCGAAAGTCCCGCGCGCGACATGCGAGAGAATCAATCTCGGCTATCGCGATCCAGCCAGCATTCGCATCGAGGATTTTGCCAATCGAGAATCCGAAGGCGTGCTGCTCGTGCCCAAGGCGGGTGAGATGCTTTACCGTTTGAAGCACCCACCGAATTGGGCGGCTGGAAATGGCGGCTGAGTTTTCCAGCTTGGAAGTTCGGTTGGCAGATTCCCGGAACGCCTTTTCAAGTCCGGAGGTTGAAGCGGGCTGAAGCCCGCGCCCCGGAGCGCGGCATGCATGCCGCCTTAGCGCTCGGCCACTTGTGAGCTTCAAGTTTACTGGGGAGAATGATTCTGCCAGATGTTACAAACGGAACCCATGACGCTTATGAGAGCTCGCGCTGGAAACTTACTCATGGTTGTTGGGAAGGCATTACTGTCCGCCCTGCTCTTGACGGGTTGCGTCACGGAGCGCACGACGAGCCGCACGACAAACTATTCAAACGAGCAAGTCCGGATTGCGCGGCGGCTCAGTGAGATCCTGGACGCCGCCGAGAAAAAGGACCTCGCCCGCCTGGACAGTTACCATCTTTACGGACCGGGCTTCACAAAATTTTCTGCGTCGCCGCCGGGCCGGCAGGATGCCGCGGCCAGCCGCAAGGGAGAGCATGAAGGCTTGAGCGCCATCAGCGATCTGAAGATGCACGCCCGCGACCTTAAGATTGACGTGTTCGGCGATGTCGCGATTGCGACCTTTATCCTCGACTCCAGCTTCAAGGCTGCCGGCGCCGCGCACCAAAAGGAGGATCAGGGAACGCTGGTCTTCGTAAAAAACCAGGGCGACTGGAAGATAACGCACGAGCATTTTTCTCCTTTTAAGCCCAATCAATGATGATTCGCCGATGCGATTTGGAAAAAACCGTTGACGCACGAATCCGGGCAAGGTCGAATAATTGCGCAAGTTGAACATGACTCATCTGAACCTATGGGAAAAGTTGGCATCGGTCTGAATCTGGAAGCGGTCCGCACGTCGCACAAATCGTTCGAGTGGGGCGCGGAGTTCGCGGCGAAACTCGGCTACGAATACATCGAGCCGATGGTACATTGGGGGCGCGAACTCTTAAGCGAGGCCCGGTATTTTCACAGCGT
>CAZCZP010000336.1:0-3813 GCA_964502895.1 uncultured Bifidobacteriaceae bacterium | reverse complement strand
AACGTCACGTGAAAAACTTCCGGGAAAAAATCTGTGCCGTCGTCAATCAACCCTTCGCGCTGGCCGATGAGCGGTCCCCAATAGACCCGGTCAAATCCGCCCGACGCCGCCATCAGACAACAATAGCGCGCGATGTAATCGGCCTGTTGTTCCTCCACAGCTTCGAGCACACGGCGAATCCGCCGCAAACTCCACGAGACGTGCGTGCTGAAATTGCGCTTCACTCCCGCCCACCGGCCAATCGCCCCGAGCAGCGAGGCTTTCTTGAGCGTGTTGAACTTGAACCAGGGCGCGAATTTTGGCCCCAGAATTTTATGATCAAACGCCTCGGGTTCCGTGGCGCGTTCGACAAACAGGTTGTCGGTATGGATGGCAGGCAAACGACCGCGCCGCCGCATTTCATCGAGGAAGACGGTGTTGTAGAACGGCTCGAAGTCAGTGACATTCGGCCCGGCCAGAACAATGGTGGCACAGGCATCCTGCCTGTGAGCCTCCTCCCACGCGATGTCCCACGCCCGCAGAAACAGCGGCAGCGTGAATCCGGACCAGCGCCGGCGATTCACCGTGCTGCCAATCTCGAAGAACTCAACGCGTCCGCCGAAACGGGCGAACGTGTCGCGCACAAACTGCCGCCAGCGTTGCGCGCCTTCCACGCGCGCCAATGCCTCCATTTCCTGTCGCGTTGCCACGAGGTGAAGCGCCACCTGAAAGCCTTCCTGGACGAGACGATTGACAAAGCGCTCGACAAATCCTCCGGGCGAGTCGTAAGCGTAATCTACGCGGACACAGTGGAGGCCGAGTTCCTTGAGCCGTGCGATCACGTAATCGTCGCAGGCCGGGTCTTCCGAGCTGGCCACGCACACGCCGAAAAAATCGGCGGGCACCGTGACGGGCGGCCGGGGCAAATGACTGGAAGCGCCGCGAGTTTTGCGGGACAGAAAAAAACCGAGGTTGGCGCGAATCAGCGGCGCGAGCGTGCCAGTCTTCAAAGCGGGTTGGATTTAACAGCTTGGGACTTGGTTGTCAGCCTCGGAACGAGCCGGCGCTCAGCGGCCCATGATTTTTTCATAGACCGCCTGGTAACGCTCGACCATTCGCGTCACTGAGTATCCGGCCTCGACTAGCCGCTTTGCCTTCGCACTGAGTTCGCCCGCCAACGGCGGATTCTCCAGCAGCGTGTTGATCGCGTGCGCCAGCGCGGGCGCGTCGCCCACTGGCGCGAGCAGACCGGTTTCGCCCTGCCTCACCAATTCCGGCAACCCGCCGCCCGCGGTGGCGGCGACCGGCACGCCCGCCGCGAACGCGTCGAGTACGATGCTGCCCAATCCTTCCATGCAGGAACTCATCACAAACACATCAAACGCCGGCAGGCATTGCTCCGCCTGGGGCACGAAGCCCGGCATAAGAACTTTTTCTTCCAGGCCCAATTCGCGGCGCAGGGCAAGCAATTTTCCCTTCAACTCGCCATCCCCCAGAATCACGAAGCGGACATCGGCCCGCTGTTGCGTGAGCACCTTCGCCGTCCGCAACAGGGTTGCGTGGTCCTTGTGGCCGACCAACGCGGCGATGTTGCCGATGAGTTTGGCGTTCGGCGGAATCCCGAGCCGCGCGCGGACGGCCTCGCGGTGTTCGGGCGTCAACAACCGTTCGTCCGGCAAGGGCACCGTGCTGGGAATCACGTCGAGTTTTTCCCGGGCGACGCCCCAGTTCGCGAGTTGATCGGCAATGAAGCGCGAGATGCAAACCACGCGCCCGGCCTTGCGGAACTTGTAACGATTGAACCAGCCCCGGCCAGGCAAGAAATCCACCCGCCGCGTGACCAGGAACGGCGTGCGATGCAAACCAGCGGTCAGCGCCGCAAGGCTGTGCCCGCGCCCGGTGTGGCAATGCACAAAATCAAAATCCCGCGCCATGCGCGCCAGGGCAATCGCCGCGCCAAAGTTGTGGGATGGAATCGGCAGCGTGCTCACCGATTCGGCCTGGGCGCGTTGGTGCAGGGGCGCGTCGGGACGGCAGCCAATCACCGAAATGCCGCCGCTCTCCCGCAAGCCGGCCGCCAGCAGCAGCGTCTGACGTTCGCCGCCCCGCCAGGTTTTTTCGTTGTTAAGATGGAGGATTCTCACCGCGCCGTGGGTCTGCCGAGCCACGGCACCCCGGGTTTTTCCAGAATCCCCGCGGGTTCACAATGTTTAATTGATTGTGTTCGGAAAATCGCCGTTGCTTTGAGCGGAGCCGCCTCGTAATTTTTTGGCGCTTGAGCCCGACCGAATCCAGATACGTCGAGCGGAAGAACTATCTTCTGCGGCTGGCGCATTCACGCGAACTGGCGTCGCGCGCGGCGGGCGAAAGCCTCCACGCGGGCTTCGCCAGCGAAACCGAGTGGCTGCGCTGTATGAAGGAGGACTTCCCGAAGTTCATTCCCTTTCTGAAAAAAAAATGCGGCCTCGAATTTCGCGGACGCGTGCTGGAAATCGGAGCGGGCGCGGCGTGGCTGAGCGCCGAGTTGTCCAAGCTGCCCAATGTCGTGGAAGTCGTCGTCACGGACTTTTCGCCCGAGTCGCTCCGGGAACAAGTCCCCAAAACTTTCAAGCTGCTCAAGGCGAACGAGGGGAAAATCACCCGCACGCCCGCCGATTTCCACAAGCTCGATTTTCCGAACAACTATTTTGATTTCGTCGTCTGCTCGGCGGTGTTGCATCACGCCGTCAACGTGCTGGCGGTGTTGCGCGAATTGCGGCGCGTGTTGAAACCGGGCGGGCAGGTGGTGGCCATTCGTGAGCCGGTGCTGCCGCTGATGAAATCCCGGTCGCATTCCCGGGCAGAAAGCCGTGGCGCCGCCACCGGGCGGCCCGCGAGAATATACCGGCTGCAGGAGTACCGGGATTTTTTCACGCGGGCGGGATTGGAATTGGAAGCGCGGCGGGTGAATCTCTCCAGCGGGATGCGATATTTTTTCGATGAAGTGGTCAACGGACTGACGCACGCGCGTTACGCATTCGTTGCCACCAAACGAGGCAGGGCGTAAACAAGCGGGACGCAGCGACGGATGGCACCACTCCCCGAATACATTGTTTCTCCAAGTGACGCGACTTTGATTGCTCTGGAGGACTGGCGGAATTCCTGCTAGTTTAAGGCGGCATTGAAGACCATGCGCTTTAGTACAAAGCTTTTGTTGTCCGTCGGCCTCCTCGCCACGGTGATCGCCGTGGGATTCTGGCTGGCTCGCGTCTTTATTCAGGCGCCTGTTGTCGTGACGGAGCAGTCGCCGGAAGCAGGGACGGAATCCACTCTGGTGAAAACGGAATTGCCGCGTTCCGCCGCCAAACACCGGCCGCCGGAGCCGCCGGAACCGGCCGCCGGCCGAAACCCGATGGAGGTCGCGGCGACGGGCACGAACCTCATCACCGATTGGGAAAACCGCATTGACGACGCGCTGCGATTGGATGTCGAGCCGGCGGAAGTCGGACAGAAGCTGATGGAAATGCTGCCGCAACTACCTCAGGACGGTCGCGTGGAAGCGCTTCAGCACGCCGTGAACCTGGTCCCGGATGTGGCTTACGGTCAGTTGGGGAAGATGCTGACTGATCCGAAGACTTCCGAAGACGAAATCGAGATTCTCATGCGCGATGTCCTCAACCGCGCGAATTCCATCAAGCTGCCCTTGTTGCTGGAGATCGCGCGCACCAGCGGGCACGTCAAAGCCGGTGAGGCCAGGGAAATTCTGGAGGTTTTTCTGGGCGAGAACTACGAGAGCGACTGGGCCAAGTGGCAGGCCAAGGTGGACGAGTTCATGAAGGAGAATCCGGAAGAGGT
>CAZCZP010000335.1:0-3831 GCA_964502895.1 uncultured Bifidobacteriaceae bacterium | reverse complement strand
AGAATCACTTTGCCCGACATGCCGTTCTTCATCACCTCGAAGCCCTTCTCAAATTCCGAAAAGTGGAAGCGATGCGTGATGACCGGTTTGATGTCGAGCCCGCTCTGGAGCATGACCGTCATCTTGTACCAGGTCTCGTACATTTCGCGACCGTAAATGCCTTTCAGCGTGAGCATGTTGAAAATGACTTTGTTCCAATCAATGGAAATGCTCTCCGGCGGTATGCCGAGCAAAGCCATTTTTCCGCCGTGCGCCATGTTGTCAACCATCGCCGCCAGCGCCTGACCGCTGCCGGACATTTCCAGGCCAACGTCGAAACCCTCTGACATCCCCAACTCTTTTTGAATTTTCTTGAGGTCGCCGTTCTTGCTCACGTTGACGGCTCGCGTCGCGCCCATCTTGCGGGCGAGCTCCAGACGAAAATCGTTCACGTCGGTGATGACAACGAACCGTGCCCCCGCATGTTTGGCGATGCCGACGGCCATGATCCCAATCGGCCCGGCCCCGGTGATCAACACGTCCTCGCCCAGCACGGGAAACGACAACGCCGTGTGAACCGCGTTGCCGAACGGATCGAAAATGGCCGCCACGTCCGGATCAATTCCCGGCGCGTGATGCCACACGTTCGTCATCGGCAGCGCGAGAAATTCCGCAAATGCTCCGGGCCGGTTCACGCCAATCCCTTTCGTGTCCGCGCAAAGATGCCGCCGCCCGGCCATGCAATTGCGGCAGCGCCCGCACACGACGTGCCCCTCCCCGCTCACGATGTCGCCGCGCCGGAAATCAACCACGTTCGCGCCCACTTCGATGATTTCGCCGACGAACTCGTGCCCAACCACCATGGGCACGGGAATCGTCTTCTTCGCCCAGTCGTCCCATTTGTAAATGTGCAGGTCGGTGCCGCAGATTCCCGTCCGGTCCACACGGATCAATACATCGTTGATGCCGACCTTCGGCTCGGGAACGTCTTCGAGCCAGAGCCCGGGTGTTGCTTGTTTTTTTACCAGTGCCTTCATGGAGTTGTGCTTTCCGGCTCCGTCCCGCCGCTTGCCGGCGTAAAGACGTTGCCAATTAACCGCGCCGATTCCATGATGTCCACGATGCTGGAATCAGCTTGCGGTATAATGGAAAACTGATTCCAATATGCAAGAACAATTTCCGATATAACGCACACAGCCTATGAAGCCCAGGTCAAAACCGGCGAAGCCGGCCCCGTCGTCCGAACCGGTCGAACCCATCAACCGCCATCTCGGCGCGCGCGTGAAACAACTTCGCGCGGAGCGCGGCTGGTCGTTGGAAGCCCTCGCCGCCGCCAGCGGCGTGAGCCGCTCGATGCTCAGCCAGATCGAACGCGAGCAGGCAAATCCCACCCTCGCCGTCACCCAGCGCATTGCCCGCGCCTTCAGCATGAGCCTGGGCGACCTCGTGGAAACGCCCGGCGTCACCAGTTCGGTCACCGTCATTCGCGCCGAGGACCGCGCCTATCATTATCGCTCGGACAAAAACTGCCGCATCCGCACCCTCTCGCCGTTGAACCTGGAGAAGGACGTCGAGTTCTATGAAGTCCAACTCCAGGCCGACGGCGCGCTGCGCAGCGCTCCGCACTTTGCCGGCACACGCGAATTCCTCACCGTCGAAAGCGGGAAAGTCCGCGTGGAATCCGGCGGCGACGCGGAAGACCTTCAGCCCGGCGATTCCGCCAGCTACCGCGCCGACCTCCCGCACGCCATCATCAACACCGGCAAATCCGTGGCCACCATTTTTCTCGTGGATATTTACCGGTGACTTGGACGCAACACCGCCGCGTCGCTCCGATTCAATCGCCAAAGCTGATGCCGAGGGCGCGCGCGGTGTGAATGATGTCGCCGTCCAACGGAACCGTGCGCAAGCGGCCGATGGCTTCAGTAAGTTTCACGGCCACGGTGTCGGGCGGCTGCAACGCGACCATGTAACCGTACTTCTCCTCGGCAATGAGCTGCACCGCGCGCGCGCCGAACCGCGTGCATAACAACCGGTCAAAAGTCGTGGGCGCGCCGCCGCGCTGCAAATGGCCCAGCACACACACCCGCGTTTCCTTGCCCGTGCGCTTCTGGATTTCTGCCGCCACGACCGCACCTACGCCGCCCAGGCGTGCCTCACGATTTTTTTCCGCCGGACCGCTCGTCACGAAATCGCTTCCCTGCTCCCGCGCCCCCTCAGCCACGACCACCAGCATGAATCGTTTACCTTCGCGCTCGCGCTCCGCGATGCGCGCGCAAATGCCCTCGTAACGAAAAGGAATTTCCGGAATCAGAATCACGTCGCCGCCGCCGGCAATCCCCGAATGCGCGGCGATCCAGCCGGCGTAACGGCCCATCACCTCCAGCACCATCACCCGCTCGTGGCTTTGCGCCGTGGTGCGCAAACGATCCAGCGCATCGGTCGCGCAAGCCACGGCCGAATCGAAACCGAACGTCATCGCTGTCGCTTCGAGATCGTTGTCAATCGTCTTGGGAACACCGACCAGCGGAATGCCGTGTTCAAAAAGTTGTTGGGCAATCGTGAGCGAACCATCGCCGCCCACCGACACCAGCGCCCGCAAACCCAGCTTTCGGAAATTCGCCTTCGCCTCATCCATGATTTCGCGCGGAATTTCCCGAACCTCGCCATGACCCGTCTTGGCGCCGAACCGGCCCTTGTTCGTCGTGCCCAGCACCGTTCCGCCGACGAACAACAACGCATCCATCTCCTTGTAATCCAGATGACGATAACGCATCGGTTCGAGCATCCCGTCGTAGCCGCCCAAAAATCCAATCGTGTCCCACCCTCGTTTCGTCGCCGACTTCACCACCGCGCGGATCACCGCGTTGAGTCCCGGACAATCGCCCCCACCCGTCAAGATGCCAATGCATTCCCTCATGGCCGGATTTTTTCAGAACACCGGGCAACGCAAAAGCAGAAAACCGGAAATAGAACTGTCCCTGGAAAATGGAACGTCTTACGTGCCATCCAACGGGCTCCGTACGCCAAGTCCCGGTTTGGCCATGACATGCGTGTAAACCTGCGTCGTCGCCACATCCCGGTGACCCAGTAAATCCTGCACCGTCCGGATATCCGTTCCGCTCTCCAACAAGTGCGTCGCGAACGAATGCCGCAACGTGTGCGGCGTGGCCACTTTGCTCAAGCCCACGCGCTGCACCGCCAGCTTCATCGCCCTCTGCAAATTCTCCGGCAACACATGATGCCGCCAGCGCCCTGTGCCATGCGCCGGCGCGTCCGGTCGCAATTGCCCTTTCGTCAATGACCAGCCCGGAAACACCCATTGCCATGGCCACTCCTTCGGGGCCTTGGGATACTTTCGCGCCAGCGCTTCGGGCAGCCACACGCCGGTGTAACCCGCCGCAACGTCCGCCTCCCATTGCCGCCGCACTCCCTCCAATTGCACGCGCAATTCCCCCTTCAGCTTCTCCGGCACCATCGTCACCCGATCCTTGAACCCCTTCCCATTCCGCACCGTGATCTGGCCCCGCTCCAGGTCCAGATCCTTCACCCGCAACCGCAACAATTCCATCAACCGCAACCCGCTCCCATACAGCAGCCGCAACGGCAACGCATAATCCGCTTCCACGGCATCCAGCACCCGCGTTACCTCGGCCCGGCTTAACACCTCGGGCACGCGCCGCGAACGTTGCGCCCGCGCAAATTCCCCCACCTCTCCCAGCGGCTGATGCAACACCTCACTGTAGAGAAACACCACCGCATTCAACGCCTGATTCTGCGTCGCCGCCGACACCTTTTGCGCCGTGGCCAGATGCGCCAGATACGCCGCCACCTCCGCCGCACCCAACTCCC
>CAZCZP010000334.1:0-3867 GCA_964502895.1 uncultured Bifidobacteriaceae bacterium | reverse complement strand
TTCGAGCGGTTCACGCGCGTGATGGATGCGTGCGCTGGTCAGAAGGTGTTCGTGCATTGCACCGCGAACATGCGGGTTTCGGCGTTTGTATTTTTGCATCGGCTGAAGCATGGCGTGGAGCGCGGCACCGCGGAAAGAGATCTCGCAAAAATCTGGCGGCCCGATGGCGCGTGGAAAAAATTCGTGGACCATCAACTGGCGAAATTGAATCAGCCGCTACTTTGATGCGTAGCGGATTGTTTGGTTTCGGCTCGACGAAGAAATGATTGCGTCCAACTGCGGACGCAAGGAAACTATCTTCACCTATGGAAAACTGGATTTGGTTCATTCTAATTGGATTGGCCGCCGGATTTCTGGCGGGTCTTGTCGTCAAGGGCCACGGCTTCGGGGTCCTCGGCAACATCATCGTGGGCATCATAGGCGCGCTGCTCGGCGGTTTTCTGTTTGGATTACTGGGTCTCAGCGCGACCGGAAAGGTCGGCCAGCTTGTTTGCGCGTTCGTGGGCGCGATCGTCCTGCTCTTCCTGCTGCGATTCGTCAAAGGCAAGGGAGCTTGAGCCGGCACCGGGGGGGTCCACGTTCCCTCAAAGAATTTTCAGATCGGTTGCGGTGTTTCGAACACTACGCAAAGCCAGGCATTCGCGAGACGGAAATCTTCCGCGCCCGTTGATGTCGGGTACTTCCGGCAGTTTGACCTCGTCGGCGAACGCCAAAAAACTTGCTCATCCAAAAAATTTTAGAATTCTGATTGACCCGCATGGCCATTCATGGCGAGATGATAATCCCTTACACGGGTAAAAATCAGATGGCCAGAGTTTCAGGCAAAAACGGGAACGGTTCGCGTACTGCGAGCACGTCAAAATACGACGCACACCACAAAGTGCTCTCCCAAACCTACGGCGCGCTCGCGGAACTGCGCCGGGAGTTGTCCGACTCGAAGGCGGCCGTGTCCGAGCGCGAGGACATCCTGCGAAGTTTCGCGGTTTGTCCCGATTCACAGCGCGCGTGGCTTTTGCTCGAGGACTACTTCGAAAAATTATCCCTCTCGCGCAAGGATTTCCCCGCCACAGATTGGTGGCCGCGAATGTTGGCGGCCCAGGGCGACGCACGCCTCGAAGAACTGGCGTTCCTTTTCCTGCGCGCCAAGCGTTCCCTGCCCAACGAGTTGACTTCGCACGCCAATCCCGAACGCTTCGCCCGCGCCGAGGAAGCCGAACAGGAATCAAAGCTGGTGCAGGAACTGGAGAACTGGTTGTTCCCCGCCGCGCCGCCTCATTTGGATGTGCCGCGCGCGACCTTGCGGGTCGTGTGCGAGCCGTTGCAAGACGAAGACCAGCCCGCGCGTCATCGCCTGGGCGTCCAGTTTCATTTGTTCCGTCCGCGCACGGGTGAAAAAACGCGCACACTGCGCGAACTCGTGGATCTGGCGATGCGCGCCGCGCACGAGCAGGAACTGTTTCCGCCAGCCGACTGGGAATTCATCGCTTGGCTTGCGGAAACGCATCGCACGCGCCAGGACGGCAGCGACACGCTCATGTTGTCGGACGTGGAATTGCTCCACTGGCTCGCGCGCTGGGGACACACGACGCGGTTGGTATCCGCGCTCGACAATAAGCCGCTGCAATTTCACGGGCAGGTTGCGACGCTCGAACCGCATTTGGAAAACGGCAGCCAGGAATTGTCCTTCACGCACCGGCTGGCGTTGTCCGGCGGCGAAACCATCGGGCTGGGCGAGGTGAAATTTTTCAACCAGCAGCCGCCATTGATCCTGGCAGGCAACACTTTTTTTCTCCTGCGCAATGCACCCCCGCTCACGGTCGTTGAACGCTGGTCGCAAAAGCCGTCCGTCCCAGTGCGCAAACTCAGCCATCGCCTGTTGATGCATTTGCGCCGCTCGCAAACCAATCAAGGCTTGGACTGGGAACAGCTCTGCGTCGCGCATCCAGCCGTGCCGCAGTTTGTCTTCGAATTGCTCGATGAAACGGTCCGCCTCCGGTTGCTGGCCAAAAGCCAGCGCGACCAAAGCGTCTGGTCCTGGACCGGACAGGAATGGCAGCCGCATCCCGCCTCGCGGGACAAACGGCGGCCGGGCGAGAAACCGGAAATTCTGGACGATGCGCGCCTCGAAGCTGCCACTCAGTGGTTGCGCACGCTGGATTGGTTCACCTCAGAGCCGGGTTTGTGGACCGGCGACGCGAACGAAAATTTTCTTGGCTCGCTCGCGCAAGCGTGGCCGGAGCGTCCCAAGCAGGCGGAATACCTCGGCAATCCGGGATTTCACCGCCTGTTCCTCACGCCGCGCCGCCTCAAGCCCAAGTTGATTGTCAAAGGCAGCGGCATTGATTGGCTCGCCGTCTCCGCCGAATGGGAAGCCGAGGGGATGAAGTTGAGCAAAGCAGATCTGGAACGTCTGGCCGCGGCCACCGGCCGTTTCGTCAAGCTGCCTAACTCCGGCTGGGTCGAACTCGACACGTCCGCCGTGCAATCCGCGCACGAAGCGATGGCGGACATGGGTGTGGACGGGTTGATCGCCGTGCCGCAGAAGGTCGGCATGGAAAACGTCGCCCACCTCAGCGAAGAAGAACTTGGGCGCTTCTCCGATTCACCCGCGGCTAAGGCCTTGCGCGAGCGCGTGCGCGATTTCAAAGGTGTGCCGGCGATCGAACTGCCCGCCGCCATGCAGGCCGAGTTGCGTCCGTACCAAAAGGACGGTTTCGATTTTCTCGCGCATCTGGTGCAGATACGACTGGGCGGCATCCTTGCCGACGACATGGGTCTGGGCAAAACGCTGCAAACGCTCACATGGCTGGCGTGGCTCAAGGAGCGAAATAGAAAAAATCCCAAACCTTCGCTCGTGATTTGTCCGGCGTCCGTGTTGCACAACTGGCGTCGCGAAGCCGAACGCTTCACGCCTGGACTGAAAGTGCTGGTGCTCGAAAGCGGCGCGGCACGTCACAACCTGCGCAAACAGATTCCGCAACACGATTTGATCGTGACCAATTACGCCCTGCTCCGCCGCGATCTTGAGGAGCTTCAGAAATTTTCCTTCCGCGCCGTCATTCTCGACGAAGCGCAGTTCATCAAGAACCCCGGCGCGCAAGTCACGCAGTCAGTCAAGCAGCTCAAATGCGAACACAAGCTCGCGCTCACGGGGACGCCGCTGGAGAATCGCCTGCTGGATTTGTGGAGCATCGTGGATTTCATCCAGCCCGGTTATCTCGGCAGCCAGGAACAATTCCTGGAAACCTATGAGCCGAAGGGAGAGAACGCCGAGAGCGAACAACGCATCGCGCGCCGTCGGCTTTCGGCCAAACTGCGTCCGCTGTTGCTGCGCCGTTTGAAGAAACACGTCGCGAAGGATTTGCCCGACCGCATCGAGCAGCGCCGCGATTGTCCGCTCGGCGACGAGCAACGGAAACTTTATCTCGCCGAACTGCGCCGCAGCCGCGACCAGATCATGCAGGCCGTTGCGGAGCAAGGCCTCAACAAGAGCAAAATGCACGTGCTGGCCGCGCTCACACGCTTGCGCCAGGTTTGCTGTCATCCGCAACTAGTCGGCAACGACTCGCCCAGTGGCAAGACCGAGACGCTGTTCGAGTTGCTCGACTCGCTGGTGGCCGAGGGCCAAAAGGTTCTCGTCTTCTCGCAATTCGTGCAGATGCTGCAATTGCTGGAAAAGGAATGTCACGCGCGCAACATCGCCACGCATATTCTCACCGGCCAGACCAAGGACCGGCAGGAAGTGGTGAATGCGTTCCAGAACGATCCGAACCCGGGCGTGTTTTTGTTGAGCCTCCGCGCCGCGGGCACGGGCTTGAATCTCACCACCGCCAGCTACGTGGTGCTTTACGATCCGTGGTGGAATCC
>CAZCZP010000333.1:0-3880 GCA_964502895.1 uncultured Bifidobacteriaceae bacterium | reverse complement strand
GTGGCCCCGGGCGCGTTGCCGCGGTTTGAGATGAAGGCCAAGCGGTGGATCAAGGGTTGAGCGATGAACAATTTGCTTTTGACACTTACCCGCGCCCGTCTCTAGCCTGCCGCCATGAGACTCGGCATCAACACTTTTCTCTTTACCTCCCCGTTCACCAATCAAAGCACGAAGCTGTTCCCCCGATTCAAGAAATGGGGGTTCGATTCCATCGAGATTCCCGTAGAAGACCCGTCGCACATTGACCCCGCGCATGTGAAGCGCGAATTGGACCGCAATGGTCTCGTGTGCGGATCGGTATGCGCCTGCATGGGTCCGGATCGCGATTTGCGCGGCACACCCAAGCAACAGAAGACCGGGCTGGATTACATGATGGAGGTCATTGACCAGATGGTCGTGCTGGATTGCCCGTCACTCATCGGCCCGGTGTATTCCGCCGTCGGCCGCGCGGATGCCGTGCCGCCGGATGAATACAAAAAACAGTGGGCTACGGTTGTCAAAAACCTTAAGAAGCTTTGCCAGTATGCGCAGAAGCGCGGCAAGCAAGTTTGCCTTGAACCGCTCAATCGCTTTGAAACCGACTTCATCAATACGTGCGATCAAGCGCTCAAGATGGTCAAAGCTGTTGGCAGCCCGGCACTCAAAGTTCATCTCGACACGTTCCACATGAACATCGAACAAAAGAATCAGGCCGCGGCAATTCGCAAAACAGGGAAGTTGCTCGGCCACTTTCACGCCTGCGGCAGCGACCGCGGCACGCCGGGCAACGACCACATTGACTGGAAGAACATCGCCAAGGCGCTCAAGGACGTTGGCTACAAGGGCGACGTGGTGATTGAATCGTTCACGACGGACGTGAAAGTCATCGCCCGCGCAGCTGCCATCTGGCGGCGCATCGAGCCGACGCGTGATGAAATTGCCGTGAAAGGCCTGAAATTCTTGAAGCGAACCCTGTAATCACTTCGTCCAAGGACACGACTATGAATAACAAAAATCTCTGGACCCTCGCGGTTGGCGCGTCTCTGCTCATGCCGATGATGAGAATGGCCGCGGCTGAATCTGAAGACGGGTTCAACCAAATCTTCAACGGTAAGGACCTGACTGGCTGGGATGGCGATGTCAACTTCTGGTCGGTCAAGGATGGCGCAATCACCGGCGTAACCAAGACCGAACCGAAACTCACGCACAACACATTCCTCGTTTACACTGGCGGGGACGTCGGCGATTTCGAACTGCGGCTCTCCTACCGGATCGTCAATGGCAACTCAGGAATTCAATACCGCAGCAAGGTGCTCAGCCGCGGTGAGTTTGGCCCAATCGTGGGCGGTTATCAGGCCGATTTCGAGGCGGGCAAAACCTACAGCGGCATTCTCTATGAGGAAAAGGGGCGTGGGATACTGGCGCAACGCGGCCAGAAGACCGTCATCAAGGACGAGGGCGACAAACACAAGGTGGAAGTCGTCGGAGCGGTTGGCAAATCCGAGGAAATCCAGGCCGGGATCAAGAACGAAGATTGGAACGACTACGTCGTCATTGCCAAAGGCAATCACCTGCAACATTTCATCAACGGGATGCCAACGGCGGACGTGATGGACGAGAGCGCGACCAAGGCGGCGAAGTCCGGAGTTCTGGCCTTGCAGGTACACGTCGGGCCGCCGATGACTGTTCAGTTCAAGAATGTCCGAATCAAGGCACTTACGGGCGGGGATCAAACGGCGGCAGAAGACCTCAAAAAATTGCAGGGCGTTTGGGAAGTCGCCAGTGGCGAGATCAATGGCTCCGCGATTACTGGATCAGAAATCCCCTCCCTAACCCTCACCATCAAGGACAAGAATTACGAGGTGGATCGGGACGGTGGAACGGATCGGGGCTCGTTCAGCCTTGACCCTTCCAAGCAACCGAAACAAATGGACATCAACGCCGGCTCGGGCGACACCCTGCTGGCGATTTATGAAACCACGGCCGACGGCTTCCGGGTGTGCTATGCCGGACCAGGTGATGACCGACCAAAGACATTTGCGACGGAAGCTGATTCCCGCCGACTGGTGATCAGCTACAAGCGGAAGAAATAGTGAACCATAACCAACTCAAGGGAGATGGAATTTATGAAACGTTTGATTGTGGGTTTGTTGCTCGGGAGTTTTCTGTTGGCATCTACAGGTCTGGCTGCCGATAAAAAAATTGTTTTCATTGCCGGGCGCATCAGTCACGGCCCGGGCGAACACGAACATCGCGCGGGCTGCCTCTTGCTCAAGTCCTGCCTGGACAATGTGAAGGGCGTTACTTCCGTCGTCTACAGCAACGGCTGGCCGGACGACGCAGCGACGGCGTTCGACGGAGCAGCGGCCATCGTGATTTACGCCGATGGCGGGGGCGGCCATCCGTTCCTGCAACAGGACCGGCTCAAGACCATTGGCGCGCTGATGGACAAGGGCGTCGGACTGGCGACGATCCATTACGCATGCGAGCCGACGAAGGAGAAGGGGCAGAGCGAATTTCTCGACTGGATCGGCGGCGCGTTTGAAATCCATTGGTCAGTGAATCCGCATTGGGATGGTGACTTCAGCAAACTACCCAAGCATCCCATCACCCAAGGGGTGAACCCGTTCAAGATCCGGGACGAATGGTATTTCAACATGCGCTTCCGCGACGGGATGAAAGGCGTAACGCCGATCCTTAGCGCCGTGCCGGACGGCAGCACGACAAACCGGAGCGACGGTCCGCACTCCGGCAACCCTGCCGTTCGGGGCATTGTTGCGCGTGGCGAGCCCGTCCATGTCGCCTGGGCTGCGGATCGGCCAAATGGTGGACGCGGATTCGGTTTCACGGGCGCTCACTTCCACAAGAACTGGGCGCAAGACGATTTCCGCAAAGTGGTGCTCAACGCGATCCTCTGGGTCGCCAAAGCCGAAGTGCCGAAGGACGGCGTGCAATCCACCGTCACCGAAGCTCAGATGCAGGCCAATCTGGATCCGAAGCAAGAGCGGAAAAAGCAGTAGCATATTCATTGTGACGAGCGACATGAATAGGCTTCGTTCTCATGATGCAAAAGACTCTGTCGTACTCGCGAACATACCACAAGCGAAACACCACCGGTGGAAGCCGTCAGAATCTCTGACCAGAAGACACGCTCTCATCGAGGCACAGCGCGGGCAATCGCTCTCTTGGGCCTCATCCTCCTCCGCAACGTAGCCGCAGTTGCCACAATACCACTGTGTCCACTTTGATGCTTCCTCGTCAATGGACCACGTGATGTGTTTTACCCCGCACTTTGGGCAAACGTGGCAAGCCATACAGAGATGCCTAACAGATATTCGGAAGCAAGTTACAGTCTATCAAGCGTCACTTGGTGAAGTAGTATTTCAGGGATTCTGCCGTGTCAACAAAGTCTAAAAGATTCTCCGCCTCTCCGCGGGTAAGAACTTCCTCACTTGTGGACGTGTGTTGTTTAGGTGCCACGGCGTCACGGCTTCGCGTAACCTGCCTTTGGTTTTCCGTCGTCGTCGAGCTTGTCGCAGGTCCACAACAATCCGCGCGTGATGAGATCGAGATAAACCTTGTCCTGCATCGTCTCATTGGCGTGGCCGAGTGTGGTGCTGAACACCCGCGCCTTGCCGTAAGTGTTCAGCCAGATGCAAACCTGCTCGGGCTCTTTCGGGCTGACGCCCTTGCCCAGCGGCACGAAGTCCGGCCAGGTCTTCTTGAGTTGATAAAGTTCATCCGGCTGATTCTGCCATTTCTCCGGGAAGCCCTTCATCACCGGATGGTCGGGCTGCACGTTGACGATTTCAAACGCGTGCTTCGCGCCGTGTTGGTAAGACGCGGCGCCCAACAACTTTCGCCATTCGTCGGTGCTGGAGAAACGATAACTGTGCGTGGA
>CAZCZP010000332.1:0-3889 GCA_964502895.1 uncultured Bifidobacteriaceae bacterium | reverse complement strand
AAGAAAACCAATCTCCCGTACGCCGGAGACGCCAACGCGCATGACGGTTGGCTGCGACTTCGCCATGAAGAAGCCATGACCACTGAATCTATCGTGCGCCTGGCGGAAGCCGCGCAGGCGCGCTACGGCTTCAAGGATTTCAAGCTCAAGGGCGGCGTCCATCCCGGCATCAGGGAAATGGAAGCCATCACGGCCTTGGCCAAAAGATTTCCCCAGGCTCGTATCACACTCGATCCCAACGGCGCGTGGTCGCTTGATGAAGCGATTTCGCTTTGCCGGAACAAGGGAGACGTGCTCGCTTACGCCGAAGACCCATGTGGCGCGGAGAACGGCATGTCAGGTTGCGAAGTCATGGCGGAATTTCGCCGTGCCACCGGCCTGCCGACAGCGACCAACATGGTCGCGACCGACTGGCCGCAACTGGCCGATGCGCTCCGGCTCAAGGCCATTGATATTCCGCTGGCCGATCCGCATTTTTGGACCATGCAAGGCTCGGTGCGCGTCGCGCAACTTTGCCGCGACTGGGGAGGTCTGACTTGGGGCTCGCACTCGAACAACCACTTCGACATCTCGCTTGCCATGTTTACCCACGTTGCCGCTGCTGCGCCCGGCAAAATCACTGCCATTGACACACATTGGATCTGGCAGGACGGTCAACGATTGACTCGCAAGCCGCCCGAAATCATGGACGGCTGCATCGCCGTTCCGGATTCACCGGGTCTAGGCGTTCAGCCCGACATGGAACAAATCGAGAAGGCACACGAGCTATATCGGAAAATGGGTCTCGGCGCTCGCGACGACGCTGCGGCGATGCAATTTTTGAGTCCTGGCTGGAGATTCGAACCCAAGCGACCGTGTCTAGTCCGATAGGAACCGAGATTACTCCAGTCGCACGCGCTCCAGCGAATCCCATTGCGACATGTCTGAAAGCACGACCTGCTCGCCGACTTGAAGTCCTTCCACGATTTCAACGGCGTGCACGGAGCATCGGCCCAACTTCACGGCCACTCGCACCGCGCCTTTGCCGCTGTCCACAACTTTGAAAAGTCCGACCGTGCTGTCAGGTTGAGCTTGCACCGGCCGGCCGAGGTACAACACATCTTGCAAGCGCTCCAATTGAACCGTGCCATCCACGCTCAAGTCAGGGCGAGCACCTCGCGGTAACGGCCCATCCAGCGCCACGTCCACAGTCACAGTGCCATTCTCGACCGCTGGATCAATGCGGCTGACATGCCCCGGTATTACACCGTTGCGAGTGTCTATCTCAACAGGTTGGTCCAGTTGAACATCCCGCGCCAGCGTTTCGGAAATCTTAATCGCGGCTTTCAACTTCGCCGGGTTGGCGACTCGGGCCACGAGCGCGCCGGGTGAAAGTTGTTGGCCAATCTGAAGCGAACTCGTCGAATCACCGAGCCTCTGCAACACGCCATCCATGCCGGCGCGAACTTTCAGTGCCTCGACCTGCCGCCGCTTCAAATCCAATTGCGCGGCGAGCTGCGCAATTTTTTCGTCCTGTTCGGAGATCTGCGCCTTCGCGGCTTCGGTGCCCATCTCCAGTCTGTCTTCCTCGATCCGGAGCAGCGTCGCGAGTTGCTCAGCTTTGGCTTTCGCCTGCCTGACGGTCAGAGCCGGAACCAATCCGCTCTCGCCGAGTTGCTCATTCACTTCAAGCTCGAGTTTCGCGGCGGTGTGATTCGCGCCGGCGTTGGCCACGGCGGCGCGTTGCGTCAACTTCTGCGATTCCAATTGTACGCGCAGATTGGACATCTCGGCTTTGGCGGCCTTGGCCTGTGATTCCGCTTCGAAAACAGCCTGCTCCAATTCTGGATTACTTAACTCCACCATCACGGTGTCCGCCTTTACTGCCGCGCCCGGCAAGACCAGAATACGTTCGACGCGGCCTGCGCTGATCGTCGGAATCCAGCGAATGTCTTCCGGGACCAACGTCCCGTTCCCGCGCACCTGACGCAACATCTCGCCACGTTTCACCGTGTCCGTCCAAAGTGGGGTTTCAACCAGCGGCGCCGCTGGCTGCAACTTCGACAAGCCTAGTGTAATAAGCGCCACGACCAGCACAGTCGCGAAGCCGACAAGCCAACGCCGCAGCTTGCGTTTTCTTCTGACCTCGAGTGAAACGGGTACATCCATAGAGTTATCTCACGGAGTGCGCCAAACTGGCTTCCTCGTTCAAGATTTGACCGTCGAAGAGACGGATGGTCCTTTTCGCGTCGCGAGAGTAACGTTCATCGTGGGTCACCAGGCAAATCGTCGCGCCTTCGGCATGCAGCTCGCCCAACAATTTCATCACCGCGTCGCCGTTCTTTGAATCCAGATTTCCGGTCGGCTCGTCCGCCAGCAGAATGGATGGCCGCCCGCCTAATGCCCGGGCCACGGCCACGCGTTGTTGCTGACCGCCGGAGAGCTGCGCCGGATAATGTTTTGCCCGCGCCGTCATGCCAACTTTCGCCAGGGCTTCGTCCACGCGCTCGCGGCGTTCAGCGGAGGTTAGCCCACGATAAGTGAGCGGCAGTTCAACATTTTCCCACACAGTCAGGTCGCCGATGAGATTGAAGCTTTGAAAAATGAATCCGATCTCACGGTTGCGCACGCGGGCGCGCTTGGCGTAATCCAGATTCGCAACCGGCTCGCCGCGAAGTTCGTAACGGCCACTCGTTGGCGAATCGAGCAGCCCGAGGATCGAGAGCAGGGTGGACTTGCCGCAGCCCGACGGCCCGGAGATGGACACGTAATCGCCGTGATGGATTTCGAAATTCACGCCCGACAACGCGTGTGTCTCGATCTCGTCGGTGAGAAACACCTTTTCGATGTTCTCCATTTGGATGAGGGGAACTCTTGATTGCATAATTTCTCAAATGGGAGTTTTGATCAGGAGCGATCCATCTGCCGACAGGGTGAGGACGCCATCGCTGACTTCGATCTCTACCTTCCTGGCCGTTGGAGGAATCCCAAACGACTTTTTGTCGCGGTCAACCACCAGCCATTCGCTTCCAACGACGAGTTCATGTCCGCCAAAGGTGACGACATGCTTGCCGTCACGCGTCTGGAACGACGCTGTTCCATCAATCTCGACCGAGAGCAGCCGGCCGTGCGAGCTGCCGGTGGTCATTCGACTCGTGGGTTTGTGCATTCCGCAGCCAGTCACGGCGAGCAAGGCTGCCGTAACCAGTGCAAGCATGGTATGGTTTGTCTTCTTCATGGTTCGTGAAATTATTCCGCTCGGAGCGCCACCATCGGATCCACCTTTGCAGCGCGCCGCGCGGGAAGCCAGCAGGCGAACAAGGCCACGAAGACCAGCAGCGTCGCCATCAGGGCCACAACCAGCGGGCTGTCGGACTCCAACCCCGGCGCAATGGCTCGCAACGCTCGCATCACGCTAACGGCACCGGCCAATCCCAAGGCCGTGCCGAGCAACGTCAGCTTCAGCCCACGACCAAGAACGAGTTTCAACACGTCGTGGACCTGAGCCCCCAACGCCATGCGCACGCCGATCTCGTTGGTCCGTTGCGAGACGAAGCCCGCCATGACTCCGTAAATTCCGAGCGCGGCCAGGAGCAGCCCCAATCCGGCGAAACCGCCCAGCAACCAGCCCGCCACCGCGGCCTGGCTGAGCGTCTGGCCCACGACCGCCCGCACCGTTCGCACGTCGCTCAATGGCAGGTCAGCATCCAGTTCAGCGACGGCGTGGCGCAGGGTTGCCGCGGACACGTTCCCGCGCACGATTAAAGTCAGGTTTGCCTGCGACTCCTGCGCCAGCGGACGATACGTTTGAAACCCGGTCCCAGGTTGGCTCGGGTCGGACGGAAAACGAACATCGTTCACCACGCCCACGACCTCCTGCCATGCATCTGGAAATCCAATACGTTTCCCA
>CAZCZP010000331.1:0-3907 GCA_964502895.1 uncultured Bifidobacteriaceae bacterium | reverse complement strand
CGTGTGAAACCAGCGCCCGAAAATGATGTTGCATTCGCGCCACAACGGGAGAAGGATGCCTACGGCTGAAGGTGAACCGAACAGCCACCTTCAGAAAAACTTCCGGGACTCTTATGGGAAAAGCGAGACGACCATGAATACTCAACCAACTCTCCATCGTTGCACGTGCAGTTGCTGCGCCGGCCACGGGCCCGCGCCGTTTCAACTTCAGAATCTTAACCGCCGCGATTTTCTATTGCGCGTCGGCACCATGACGGTTGGCGGCCTCGCGCTGCCGGCATTGAATCTCGACGCGGCAGACGCACCCGCCAAAAATCGTCCGGGCCGAATCGTCAAGCCGTTGAAGGTCCAACCGGTTTTCACTCACGACATCCCGCAACGCCGCGAAGCCACGAGCTGGCGCAATTGGGGCGGAATCCAAACCGAAGCGGATGCCGGCAAGGAAAAAGAACGAATCACCAACGAACTCGCCAAGCTGTCGGGCAAGGAGACGTTTCCGCTGGAAGTGCTGCCGTTGGTCACCGTGCGGAATCGCGAACAGGCGGCCAACGTAGCGAAGGGGAATCATGATGTACTCCTGATGTACGCCGCCGGCGGCGGGGGCGACGTGCTCGAAGCGTTGACGCTCAAGGACAAGTTCAATCTGATGTTTCTCCGTCACAATCCCGGCCCGGTTTATCTTTGGTACGAGATTGCTCATCCGCGGTTTCTGCGCAAGACGGTGGACGATTACGGTCAACCCGGCATGGACGTGAGCGACGTCGTTGTGGACAGTTACGACGAACTGGCCATGCGTCTGCGCGCGTTGCACGGACTCAAGAACACGCTCGGAAAGAAGATCGTCGCCATCGGCGGCGCGGGCGGCTGGGGCGCGGGTGGTCAACAGGCGCCGCAGATTTCGCAAAATCTCTGGAAGCTCGACATCGTGGACTATCCGTATAAAGAGCTTGAACCAAGGTTGAAAGCGGCGAGGCAGGATGCCGGGCTGGTCAAACGCGCACAGGCCGACGCGAAAAAGTTTTTGCGCGAACCACGCACGTCGTTGCACACGAAAGAAGCTTTTCTGAGCAACGCCTTTCTGCTCACGGAAGTTTTCAAGGACATCATGGATGAGGCGAAGACGGACGCGATCACGATTCAGCATTGCATGGGGACGATCATGCCGATCTCCGAAACCACTGCCTGTATGCCGTTGAGTCTGCTCAACGACGACGGCTATCTCGCGTTCTGCGAATCGGATTTCGTCGTGATCCCGTCGGGCATCCTGCTGCATTACATCTCCGGTTTGCCGGTGTTCCTGAACGACCCGACGTATCCGCACGACAACGTGGTGACGCTGGCGCATTGCACCGCGCCGCGCAAAATGGACGGCAAGCGCGCCGAGCGGACGAAGATTTACACGCACTTCGAGTCGGACTACGGCGCCGCGCCGAAGGTGGAGATGAAGCTCGGCCAGGTTTGCACAAACCTCGTGCCGGATTTCGCGTGCAAGAAATGGGTGGGCTTCGAGGGCAAGATCGTCGGCAATCCATTCCTCGACATCTGCCGCTCACAGGTGGACATGCGCATCGAGGGCGATTGCGCCGCGTTGCTCCAGGAAATGAAAGGGTTCCATTGGATGATGTCCTACGGGAACTATCTGGAGGAAACCGGTTACGCGTTGAAAAAGCTGGGCGTGGAGTTGAACAACGTGAGTGAACGCAAGCTGACCTGACTCACCGGCAAGTCAATACGACCTCATCGCGAAACGCGCCAGGCTTTTAGGTATTCGTCCCTGAACTGCGCGCCCTTGGCGGCACTCGTGATGCACAAATCCCAGTCCATCGCCGGGCGCGGACCGAGTTTTGGCGAAGGTAAATTCTTGTTTCTGTAACGTTCGGCCAGTTGCTCGAAATCGCGGCCCCACGCTTTCGTCGAGCCATCGGCTTTGACAAGGCCAATTAGGTGGCTCACGTCGCCAGCTTCGGGTTGATCGTAAAATCCCCAGTTCAACCAGCCGTGCGCAAGGCCGGCGGTGGACTCGACCAATTTGCGGCACCATTGCGCCTGCTGATCTTCGGTGGCGGGCGCGTGATTGCCGTAGGTCAGCCGGCCGCCGCCGTACCAACCAAATTCCGCGATGAGAACAGGCTTGTTGCATCGCGCCACTTCGCTCACCACGTTTTCCAGATACGCAAGGTTTTTCGCCTCTTCGTCCGCGTTCTTGTATTCGTAATGGCCGTTGGCGAGCGGATAGAAATGAATCTCCATGAAGTCCAGAAAGCGCGCCTGCCGCTCCGGGCGGAAAGCCGAATAGTGCCAGCAGGCGGCGAGCACGGAAGGCACAGACCATTGAATCAACCCAACCGTCACGAGCGACTGCGGGTCGGCGGATTTGATGGCGGCGACCTGGCGGCGCGTCCACTCATCAGCCACGTCTTCGCGAAAGCGCTGGAAATCCAGCAGCCGGGGGCAGCCAGCGCAATCTTCCTTCGGTGGAACCGGAACTGAACCAAGAACGAGATTCCGATTCGTCAGACTCCAAGCCTGGGTCAATTGATCGGCGCTGGCGTATTTCTTTTCGAGCCAGCGATTCCACTTTTCCCTCATGGGCGGCGTGTCCCATTGCACTTCCGGTTCGTTGAGTAGATCGTAGGCGAAGATTACCGACCGGCTTCGATACCGCGAGGCGAATTGCCTCCAGAAATTTTCCAATGCGGCCAGCACGACTTCATCGGCGATGCGATCTCCCTTCGCCCAGTCCGGCAATCCCTCCCAATGATCCGGCCCGGTCGGATGCACATAAATCCCGGCTTCCTCGGCGAGGGCAAGAAATTTGTCGAACTTCGCAAGCCCGTCCGGCGAGACGCGATTTGTCTCCATGAGGAATGAACCATAAGTGAGGAACACGCGGACACAGTTCACGCCGAATTCCTTCATGCGGGCAAAATCCTTGCGCGTGGCTTCAGCATCGAACTGTTTCCAGAGTTGCGGCGCCCAACCCTGGCCGGGACGGAAATAATTGACGCCAAAGGGAACGAAGGGCTTGCCGGCTTCCGTCTCGAAGCCGCGTCTTTCGGCGGCAATGCGAATGCGCGGAAGACGCTCGGGCTTGGCAGACGACTCGGCGCCAGGAAGGAGTTTTGGGAAACCCGCCACCAAGATTGCCACGCTGGCGACGCACGTGGTCGTGAACATGCGAACGGATATTAACCTATGATGAGGTCGCACCAACATTTGTGGTAACGTAAGAATCTGCCGCCACTTGAATGGCCAATAGAAACGCCTCGCGTGCGGCCATGTTCTGATGAGGCCATATCGTTCTCATCTCCCTTCCTGATCAGGCGGTGGAAGCGACGCGCCCCTGCGAACCTGGCCGGTAGACTCTGGGCGATTGGTCGAAGCCGTTGTTCTGCCGCCAGCAATGGAATAAAGATACGCTGATGCCAAACCGACCGGAAGAGTCGAATCCGATACCGGGTACTGCCGAGTTGTCCGTGAAAAACCTCAGTAGATAACAAATACGCCTCGACATAAACGCCCAGCAGTGCCAGTGAGGAAAGACTCCACAGAAGTATCTCTAAGCGACTTCTATTTGCCATACATGCCGTGCGCGTGGAGTAGTCTATCCAACAGTTTATTGAGCCTGCTCACATCGGCTCTACGATTTTGGATTTCACGCCACCGGCAATTTCCAGGGCGCGCGATAAGGTTTGTTGACCCACTTCGCAGTCTCCGCATCGCCGATGATTTCTTCCTTCGCGGCGTCCCATTTGATCTTTCTTCCCGTGCGAATCGAGATGTTGCCAAGATGACAAACCGTCGCCGAGCGATGGCCGATGGCTACGTCGCAAATCGGCAGCTTGCGGCTCCTGATGCAGTCGAGCCAGTTCGCATGATGTTCCTTGCTGGCGTAAAGCCGCGTGTC
>CAZCZP010000330.1:1464-3908 GCA_964502895.1 uncultured Bifidobacteriaceae bacterium | reverse complement strand
CTGCGCGGCTGGTGTTGGCGCTGCAAAGAGTGGCGCTATCCCGCCGATCCAGCGCTGGGCTTGAGCGACACCGGCGGTGCCTCGCCCGCAGTGCAGGAAATGGCGGCTTTGACCGTCAGCAAAATGCCGTCCAAGAAGCCAGCGCCGTGATTGAACGATTGACCGGGGTGAAACTGCCGCCGGCCACCCTGGATCGGGAAGCCCGCCGCCAAGGCCAGCGCGCCGCCAAAAAGCGCACGCAACTGGACGAACAAATCCGCACCGGCCAAGGCACCAAACAAATGCTGCCCTGCAACCACAACCCTTCACGCTGCTCATTGAACTGGACGCTTGGAACATCCGCGAGCGAGACGACTGGGAACAGAGCGCCTAAAAACGCGCAGCCGGTCAGTAGCCCCGACGCTGGCACTGGGCCTATGCGCCCTTTGACCCATTCGCCCCAAAACAAGGCTTGCTTTCATTCGCAGCTTGATTATTTTCTACGCTCCCGGTTTCGGGGAATGGCATCAACGCAACGACTTAACTTATGGCAGTAGCAGCAAACGACCTTCGCCGGGGACAGGCGGTCAACTACAACGGGGACATTTCCGTGGTGCTCGATGTGCAGCATCGCACGCCTGGCAACCTCCGCGCTTTCGTGCAGGCCACCCTCCGCAGCATTCGCACTGGCAAATCCTCCGACGTGCGCTTCAGCTCCACGGAAAAGGTCGAGACCGTGCCGATGATGACCAAGAAGATGGAGTTCAGTTACAAGGACGGCAACGACTTCGTTTTCACCGACCCGGAAACCTACGAAAGTGTGACGCTCATTCCCGAGTTGGTCGGAGATGCCAAGAATTACCTGGTTGAGAACGGCTCGGTGACAGTGACGTTCGTGGAAGACAAGGCGGTGACGGTGGAAATCCCGCCCAGCGTGGTGCTGACCGTGACGGACGCGCCCGAGGGCATCCGCGGTGATTCGGCCAACAACGTTCAAAAAGCCATCACGGTCGAAACCGGCATCACCGTGCAGGCGCCGCTGTTCATCAAGACCGGCGAGAAAATCAAGATTGATACGCGCACGGGGAAATACATGGAGCGCGCCTAGCGCAAATCCACGAAGATTTACTTTAGTTGGCGAAGATCAAAAGCCCGCCAGCGCGGGCTTTTTTCCTGGTTGGTGGCCCGAGAATCGCCTCACTCAGTCAGCGCCAGCGCGTGCAGGTTATCGAGAATCCTCTTCTTCGCTACAGCTCCCACGGTTTGCCCGCGCAGTTCACCTTTTGCAAAGTAAAGTATCGTTGGAATGGACTGGATGCCGTAACGCGTCGCCAGCGCCGGATTTTCGTCCACGTTGACTTTCGCGATCTTAACGCGGCCGGCTTGTTCGCAAGCGATCTCTTCCAGCACCGGGGCAATCATCTTGCACGGCCCGCACCACTCGGCCCAGAAATCCACAAGGACGGGTTGGTTGGATTTCAGAACTTCGCTGTCGAAGTTCGTTTCGTTGATTTCAATGGTCGGTTTCATGTTCAGTTTGTCGTTCTGTTTTTGGCTTTTGAATTCTCAGTGACGCGCGCATGAAGCTGCTGTTCAGACCAACCACCGCCGAGCGCCTTTACCAGTTGGACTGCTGCGGTTAGCCGCTGGCCGGCGAGTTGAGCGAGGATGCGTTCGGTTTGCAGCGTGGCGCGGTTCGCATCCACGACTTCAAGATAACTTACGATGCCCGCGCGGTAACGTTCGCCCGCAAGTTCCGCGGCGCGGCGGGCACTGGCCACGGCGCGTTGTTGAGCGGCGGCCTGATCGCCGAGATGCCGGATGCCCGCGAGGCTGTTCTCAACTTCGCCAAACGCGACCAGAATTCTTTGGCGGTAATTGGCAACAGTTTCTTCATATGCGGACTGTGAGCGGCGGTAATTGGCTTTATTGCGTCCGCCGGCAAAGATTGGCAGCGACAGGCTAGGTCCGATGGACCACACGCGGCTGTCCCAATTGAACAGGTTGTCAATGTCGCCGCTCACGTAACCACCGGAGCCGGTCAGGCGCAGCACGGGGAAAAACGCGGCCTTGGCCACGCCGATGCGCGCATTCGCCGCGGCCAGTTGCCGTTCCGCTGCGGCCACATCAGGCCGGCGCTCCAGCAAATCAGCCGGCAGGCCGGCGGGAATGGTCGGCGGTTGTGGATTCCACTTAAGGTTCGCTTCGGCGAGTGCGGCGAGTTGAAAAGTCGTTGGACTCTCACCCGCGAGCACGGCCAGCGCGTTCTCGAGTTCGGCCCGGCGTTGCGCGAGGGCGAAAGCTTCGGCTTCGGTCGAGGCGAGTTCGGTTTCGGCGCGAGCCACATCGAGTTCGTTGCCGATACCGCCTTCAAACCGGCTCCGAACGAGTTGCACTTGTTCTTTACGCAATCCGACGGTGCTGTTGACAGTCGCGATCTCGGCATCGAGCGCGCGCAACGCGAA
>CAZCZP010000330.1:0-1364 GCA_964502895.1 uncultured Bifidobacteriaceae bacterium | reverse complement strand
CGCGCGACCGCGGCTTTCAATTCCTGGTTCGCGTCGGTCGCGCGGCCCTGGAGATCATTCAGCGTATCGTCGCCGAAAATTTCCCACCATGCGCCTTTCGGCACATGATCGAGCGGCTGGCCTTCCTTCCACTCGCCGAGAGATTCGGCTTTGTAGTGCGCAGCAACGTTGTTGGTCGGGCGTTGAAAATCCGGGCCGATGGTGAGCGGGCCGGCCAACACAGGCAAGGCCACGAACAAGCCGACTAAATTCAGAGTAAGTATTTTCATGGCAAACGATGTTCAAAAGTGTGGCTGGGCGCGAAGAGCCGTCGTCGGGCAGAGCGGCACCGGGTTGGAGAAATACGGAGCGCGGCTGTGTGCGAAGCACCAGCGGCAGCGGATTGGGTAGTCCGAGAGTAATAGACAAACTGGCGTGCTGCGGCTGGGTCTGCGACAACCGCCGCGCTCCGGTCCAGCGGTGGACGAGCCTGGATGGGTTGGACCCATGAATTCATCTCGCCAGCGAGGGCGAATGTGATTGGCAATTTCATCTTTGCGTTCATGGCTGTGCTCCATTCGTTACGCATGAGCCGGTGCAGCGTTGTCCGGCAACGAGCCTTCCGATTTTGGCGCGGGTGCGACTGCGCGCTTTCGCCCGAGTTTCATCAACACAACGTAGAAGACAGGCGTGAGAAAGAGGCCAAAAACAGTCACTCCAATCATGCCGCTGAACACGGCAGTGCCCATCGCCTTCCGCATTTCGGCGCCCGCGCCGCTCGAAACCACGAGCGGAAACACGCCGGCGATGAAGGCGATGGAGGTCATCAAAATTGGGCGCAAGCGCAGGCGGCAGGCTTCGAGCGCGGCTTCGATGATGGACTTGCCTTCCTCGTGTTTGTATTTGGCGAACTCGACAATGAGGATCGCGTTCTTGCACGCCAGACCGATCAACACGATGAAACCGATTTGAGTGAAGATGTTGTTGTCACCGTTGGTGAGCCATACGCCACCGATCGCGAACAGCAGGCAGAGCGGCACGACGAGGATGATTGCCAACGGCAGCCGCACGCTTTCGTAGAGCGCGGCAAGCACGAGGAACACGAGCAGGATACAGAGCGGGAAGATCACATAAGCCGTGTTGCCCGCGAGGATTTTCTGATACGTCAGGTCCGTCCACTCGAACTCCACGCCCTGCGGCAACGTTTCCTTGGCGAGCCGGCCCATGATTTCCTCGGCCTGACCCGAACTGAAACCCATCGCCGGTGCGCCGTTGATGTCCGCGCTTGGATAACCGTTGTAGTGCATCACGCGATCCGGGCCGTAGGCTTCCTTCACTTTGACCAGTGCGCCGAGTGGAACCATTTCGCCGCGCGCGTTGCGCGT
>CAZCZP010000329.1:0-3918 GCA_964502895.1 uncultured Bifidobacteriaceae bacterium | reverse complement strand
TTGTTGCGCTGCGCCACGGCGAGCTCGTCGTTGGGCTTCGCGAAATGGTCCATGCCGATATAAACGTATTGATCGTTGGCGGTCAGCTTTTCGATGACAAGCTTGAGCACCTGCAACTTGGTTTCCGGCGTGGGCAGAACCTTTTGCTCGAGAATTTTCTGGGATGGCTTGATCCACGGCACGTGCGCGTAACTGAACACGGCCAGCCGGTCGGGCTTCATTTCAAGCACGATGTCCAGCGTCTGGTTAAACGACTCGACCGTCTGGTGCGGCAGACCGTAGATAAGGTCGAGATTGATCGAGCCGTAGCCAAGTTCGCGCATCCAATCAATGGCCTGCTGCGTCATCTCGCGCGGCTGGATGCGATGAATCGCCTCCTGGACTTTGGGATTGAAATCCTGCACGCCCATCGAAGCCCGGTTGAAGCCGATCTCGCGCAGCGCCGCCATGTGATCGCGCGTCAACCGGCGAGGATCAACCTCCACACTGGCTTCGATGTCCGGAGCAAACTCAAAGTGTTCGTGGATGATCTCGCCCAGCCGACGAATCTCGTCAGGCCGCAAAAACGTTGGCGAGCCACCGCCGAAATGGAGCTGAACGACTTTGCGTCGCGGATTGATCTGCGCCGCCATCCTTGCGACTTCGCGACCGAGATAGTCAATGTAGTCTTTGCCCTTGTCGTGATTGAGCGTGATGACGGTGGTGCAGCCGCAGAACCAGCAAAGGGTTTCGCAGAACGGGATGTGAAAGTATATCGAAAGGTCGCGCGCGGTGCTATTGTTGGCTTCGATCTTTTCGGAAAGGTTCTCCCACGAAATTGAGTCGGTGAACTTGGTCGCGGGCGGATAGCTGGTGTAACGCGGCCCGGCCACGTTGTACTTGTTGACCAGTTCCAAATCTACTTCGAGTGTCTTCATCCAAATCTATAACTGCAGTATGAACTAATTCCCGCCCTCACCCCGGCCCTCTCCCCCAGGAGAGTGAGAACTGTCCGCCAGGTCCAGGACCATTGACGCGCTGGATCTGCCAGGCGCGCTTCCGCCAACAGGAAACCGCGCGAACGCTGTTCCCTCTCCCCGGGGGAGAGAGTCAGGGTGAGGGCGGGCGTTCATGAGACTGGGTCGCATCATTTGAAACTCTGCACCGTTTCGACCAACGCAGAAATATTCTCCAGTTTCGCTCCCGGCGTCAAACCATGGCCGAGATTGAAGATGTGCCCTGCCCTTCCCTTCATCGCATCAAGAACGGCCTGCGTCTCGCGCGCCACGGCTTGCGGCGTGGCGTCGTTCAAGAGCGAGGGTGCAAGGTTGCCCTGCAAACCCGTGCCCGCGGGGATGAGTTTGCGCGCTTCAGCCAGCGGGAATTGCCAGTCAATGCCCAGCACATTTGCGCCAGTGCCGACGAGGTCGGACCAATTGCCATGAGTGCCGAGCGAGAAAACGATGATCGGAACTTGACTGCTTGTGGCGGGACTTCCCGAACCTGCCGTGTCGCCGGTTTTCAAGCCGGCTTGGCCGATCGCCGCATCCGCAGGTTTGGAAACCTGCGTTACGATTTCCCGCATCCAACGGCCGCTCGCTTCTTGAAATTCTGTTGAGGAAAGCTGCCCGCCGTGACTGTCGAAAATTTGAAGCGCGTCCACGCCGGCGGCGATTTGCATCCTCAGATAAGCGCTGATCGCAACCGTCAGTTTGTCGGCCAGGGCAAAATACGCTTTCCGCTCTTCGCGAAACAATGCGAGAGCCTTTGTGTAACGCTCCGCGCTCCCGCCTTCCATCATAAACGTCGCCAACGTCCACGGTGAACCCGAGAAACCGATGAGGGCGGTTTGATCGCCGAGTTCCTTGCGCAACAAACGCAGTGCCTTGTCCACATAGCTGAGGCGCTCACAGACTTGTTCAAGCGAGAGCTTCTCGATGTCGGCGCGGGAATGCACCGCGAAGTCCATCACCACCCCGCCGGTCTCGCGAAAGCGATACGATTGTCCCATCGCTTCCGGGATGACGAGAATATCGCTGAACAGAATGGCCGCATCGAATCCGAAACGGCGAACGGGTTGCAGCGTGACCTCGACGGCCAGTTCGGGATTCTGGACGAGTTGAAGGAAGGTAAATTTCTCTTTGAGCTTGCGATACTCCGGCAAGGCACGCCCCGCCTGACGCATCAGCCAGACCGGCGGACGATCGGTCGCCCGACAATGACAGGCTTCCAGGAATCGTTGCCGGTTCGTCAGCGTAACGGGAGCTTGTTGTCCCTGTGAAGCGGCTTCCGAGCGCGACCCGGCGTGCGGTTCTCGCGGTTTTGTTGATAGGTTCATCTGGAGTCCGAACGCCGATTGCTTACATTGCACTATTTGGCCGCACAATGCGGTGCTCGGTAGTTGATAGCACGTCAGGCCGGAGTTGAACAAGCTGCTTTCCACGGCCCGACACTTTTCGGCCAGCCCGGGTGGCGACGCGTCACGTTGCGCTTTCCGCCCCCGGCGGCGGACAGTTGTTGCGGTTGGCGCAGGCTCTCGTTAGATTGCCGCCGTGGATCGGTTAACCAAGCAAGAACAATTGGTTCTCTGCGTGATCGTCGGATTGTTGCTCACGGGATGGGTGGTCAAAACACTCAGAACTTATCGCGCGGCAACCGAGACCCCGCGCGTCACGGAGACAGCCAGACCTTGATATGCAAGAAGTTAATTTCGACGAAGTGTTGGAACAAATATTGGCGAAGGACGCACGCTATCACCGCGAGGCGTATTTGTTCGTGCGAGAAGCGTTGGATTACACGCAGAAGTTGATCAGCAAACAGGGCCAAGGCCAGTTACGCCACGTCAGCGGCCAGGAATTGCTGGATGGCATCCGTCAATTTGCGCTCGCGCAATTCGGCCCCATGGTAGCCACCGTCCTCGGCGAATGGGGCGTGAATAACTGCCGCGACTTCGGCGAAATCGTTTTCAACATGGTGGAGATCGGCTTGTTGGCCAAAACGGAGAAAGACAGCCGCACGGATTTTGAAGGCGGCTACGATTTCGATGACGCGTTTCGCAAACCGTTCCTCCCGTCGAACAAGCAGGGGGCGAATCCGCCGGTAACCAAACCTGACGTGGTCTGACGACGCGTTCGGCCACGCCTGGTGCCGTCGGCGCTTGGTGCCATCACATTCCACCTTTATGATTGCTACCGCTTCGACGACCGCCAAAAGCCAAGCCGACATCCCGCCGCTCCCGCCTGGAGTCAAACTCACCACGCTGGAAAACAGTTTGACCATCATCGTGCGCGAAGACCACAGCGCACCGGTGGTTTCGGCGCAGGCCTGGTGCATGGCCGGCAGCATTCACGAAGGCAAATGGCTCGGGGCTGGTTTATCCCACGTGTTGGAGCACATGCTGTTCAAAGGCACGACGAACCGTCCCGGCAGCCGCATTGATCAGGAAGTCCAAGAAGCGGGCGGTTACATGAACGCCTACACCTCCTTCGACCGCACCGTGTATCACATTGACGTGCCCAACACCGGGGCGCGTACGGCGATAGATATTCTCTGCGACATCATGCAGAACGCCACGTTGCCCGCGGACGAAATGGAGAAGGAAAAGCAGGTCATCGTCCGCGAGATGGACATGAACCAGGACGATCCCGGCCGCCGCGCGAGCCGTCGCCTCTTTGAAGTGGCTTACACGAAAAGCCCCTACCGTTTTACGGTTATTGGTTACCCGGATATTTTTCATGAAGTTAAGAACGAAGATATCGTCTCCTACTACCGCGAGAAATATGCGCCCAACAACATTTTCTACGTCGTAACGGGCGACGTGAAGAACGACGAAGTCATCGCGCAAATCCGCGAGGCTTACGCGAAGACGAAGGCGAAACCACTGCCACCGGTCGTGCTGCCGGAAGAGCCGAAGCAAGCTGCGCCGCGCGAGGTCATTGA
>CAZCZP010000328.1:0-3947 GCA_964502895.1 uncultured Bifidobacteriaceae bacterium | reverse complement strand
CAACTAGGTAGCTCGTTTGTCTGCCGGCCGCAAACCGCTCCGAAGAAATTAACCTTGACCCGTGGCGTCAACTGTCATAGTCTTCTATGACAGATGGTGGCGCGATGATGCTGCAAATCAATTTCAAGTCGGGCAAGCCGGTTTATCTTCAAGTGGTGGACCAGGTGAAGGCGGCGGCGGCTTCCGGCGCGCTGCAAACGGGCGAGCCGCTGCCATCCATCCGACCGTTGGCGGAGGAATTGCGTGTGAACCGGAACACCATTGCCAAGGCATACTCGGAACTGGAAAGTCAGGGCGTCATTGAAACCATTCCCGGCAAAGGTTGTTTTCTCAAAGAGAACAACTCCCCGCTTAAGAAGGATGTCCGCCGCAAAATGCTGGTTGAGGAAATTGATCAGGCCGTCGTCGCCGCACATCACCTGCAAGTGCCGCGTGGAGAATTTCTCGACCTGGTGCGTGAACGGCTCGACACACTCGAGAGCAAAAAGCGCGACCACGACAACCAAAGCTCCGCTTGAACGTTATGAATGCGCCAACACCCGCCGTCGAAATCAACAATCTCGGCTACGCTTACGGCAAAGGCGACGCCGTGCATGACTTGAGCCTGAAGGTTGCGCGGGGACGTTGTTACGGACTGTTTGGCCGCAACGGCGCGGGCAAGACGACGACGATGAAATGCCTGTTGAATCTCCTGCGACCGCGGGCCGGGAGCGTTCGCGTCTTCGGGCTCGATCCGAACAAGCGCGAAGTGGAGGTGAAGCGCAAGCTTGCTTACGTGCCGGATTCCGTGGCGTTCTATCCGTGGATGACAGTGCGTGAGACACTGGATTATCTTGCGTCGTTTCGCGAGCATTGGAATGGCGCGATCGAAGCTGACTTGCTGCAACGCTTCCGGCTCGATCCATCACAGAAAACAGGCGGGCTTTCCAAGGGTCAGAAGACACAGGTCGCCCTCATCTCCGCGGTTTGTCCCGAACCGGAGTTGTTGCTCCTAGACGAACCGACTTCCGGCCTCGACCCCATTGTACGCCGCGAGTTCATCGAAACGGTGATTGGCGCGTACCAGGAAAGCGATCCAGGCAATCGGACGATCTTTGTTTCCACGCATCTCATCACGGAATTCGAGGGACTGATTGACGAATTCACCATCATGGACGCCGGTCGCGCGGTGCTGACGTTGGAAGCCGATCAGGCACGCGAACGCTACCAGAAAATCCGCGCCCGCTTCGCGAACCCGCTGCCGATACAGGAATTCAAAGGCGCGATCCACACCCGCCGCAACGGGCGCGAAATCGAACTGATCGTCAACGGCGAAGGCCCACAGATTTTGGCGCAGTTGAAGTCGTTGTCACCTGAGTCGCTAACTTCCGAAGCGCTCACCCTCGAGGAAGTGTTCGTTGCCACTCTGAAACGATCAACGTGAACGCGCGCATTGCCAAAGAATTTCGGCCGTTGCTGCTGCCGTGGATGTTGTCAGCCTTTGCTGCCGCGTTGCACTTTGTCTCGGTCGCAGATCCAGTGCTCGCCCGAGGCGAATTTGGATCTTTCCTCCTTGGCCTTGCGCGTGTTGCGTTTGTTACTGGAGTTCTCGTTCTGTCGGCGCTGCCAGTGGGTTTCGAATTACACGACCGAACGCTCCTGTTGTTGTTCAGCCAGCCGGCGGATCGCACGCGCTTGTGGCGCGAGAAATTAAATGCGGCGACGTTCTCGGTCTTCGCGCTGGCAATTCTCCACGGGGCGGCCAGCGCCCTAACCGGCCATTTGTCGCCGCCGGATGCCCTCCTTTATTCCGTGTTTGCTGTAACGGCAATTTGCTCGGTGGGTTACCACACGCTGGCGGCCCGCTCGGTCATCGTGGGAATCGCCAGTGCGATCGCTACACCGTTTGCCATCGCGCTGGGTGGCTACTTGGTCGTTTACTATGTGTTGGGACTCAACGTGCAACTAAGCGAGGAAGAAACGATTGCGCTAATCGTCATTGGATGCACGTCATACTCAGCGTTCTTCCTGTGGTTTGGCCGACGGCAGTTCATTACGCTCGAACTCAAGGACGCCGGCGTCCCGCGAGGCGCACAGATACCCGAAAGACTTGTCCCGCGAAAACTGACTGAACTCTTTCGGTCGCGGCCAACCTGCGCGGCTGCGAACTTGATCCGCAAGGAAGTCTGCCTGCAAAAGCCAATCTTCCTCGTGAGCGCAATCTTCACTGGCTGCTGGCTGCTCACACTGGCGCTGATGGTTCTGCGTCCGGCGTGGCAGGACAATTGCGTGGCAGTCCTCAACGGACTGACCGGGACGCAAATCGTGCTGATGGTGATCCTGACCGGGTGCGTTTCGCTCGGCGACGATAAGGCGCTCGGCACTGCGGCGTGGCACTTGACGCTGCCTGTTTCGTCCGCGCGACAGTGGGTGATTAAATTACTCGTCGCCGGCGCAACCCTCTTGGCCATGGCTGCTGTGCTGCCGCTGGTTCTGGCGTCGCTGACGCTCTTCAAAGCGCGAGTGGGACTTCTGGATTTCCCTTGGGACGACAACAACACCTTAATCGTTGGGGCGCTGAGTGTGGTGCTGTTTGTACTTAGCTTTTGGTCTGCGTCAATGGTCACCAACACCGTGCGCGCTGCGTTGACGATGGTGTTGAGTGCGGCAGCCCTCGCCATGGTCGTATTTCTTGGAGTTTGGAGCGCTCATGCGCTCGGCGGTCTCCAAACCGGTTTGCTAACGAGCCTCATTGCTCGGTATCAATGGTCGCCGTATAGCCTTGGTAGAATCATTCCGTTCGGCTCCATCGCTTGTTGTTTGATCATCGGGGTTCTGATCGTGGCGCTGATCCAGAGCTTAAGGCAATTCCGCCGAGCGCAGTCCAAAAGCACGACGATCTTGCGTTACGGTGCAATCCTCGCGTTGGTCGCATTTGCAGTCGCCTTTTGGACCGAGGATTTCAATCTCTCCCGGAGACAAGTCGCCAATTCGCCCCTGATTGCGGAAGTTACGGAGGCACTACGTTCAATTCCACTTAACGATTCCGATCTGTGGGGAACAAGCCCTCGTCGGTTGGAGATTCACGATCTCGAAAAGACAGGACAACTTTCCAAACGAGCGAGGCAATGGCTCAGAAACTCCACCATCGACGCCGGTCGCGTGGAATCTGGATCGAGGCAATTCGCTGACTTGCTGGTGTATTCCGCGATGATTAAACTCCCCAACGGAGATAGTTTCCCGTGTACGTGGAGTATTCCCAAACCTTGATCGTGATTGGCGCTTTGCTGTCGGGAAAGGGAATTCGCAGGCAGTAACGCCGGGATTTTCAGCCATCACATATGTGCGATGATGTTATCTCCGAACGCGGAACACTTGATCTCCGTCGCACCATCCATGAGGCGGGCAAAGTCATAGGTAACGCGCTTCGAGCCAATCGCGCCGTTAAGGCCCTTGAGAATCAAGTCCGCCGCCTCGGTCCAGCCCATGTAGCGGAGCATCATCTCGCCGCTCAACACGACTGAGCCGGGATTCACGACATCCTTGTTCGCGTACTTCGGCGCGGTGCCGTGCGTGGCTTCGAAGATGGCGTGGCCGCTGATGTAATTGATGTTGCCGCCGGGGGCGATGCCGATGCCGCCAACCTGCGCGGCGAGCGCATCGCTCAAATAATCGCCGTTCAAGTTGAGCGTGGCGATGACGTCAAAATCCGTCGGGCGCGTGAGCACTTGTTGCAGCGTGATGTCGGCGATGGCGTCTTTAATGACGATGCCCGCGCCGGGTTTGCCTTCGGGAATTTTGCACCACGGACCGCCGTCAATTTCCTCCGCGCCGAAATATTTCTTGGCCGTCTCGTAGCCCCAATCGCGGAACGCGCCTTCAGTGAACTTCATGATGTTGCCCTTGTGGACAATCGTCACGCTCTTGCGCTTGAACTTGATGGCGTAGCCGATGGCGCTGTGAATCAA
>CAZCZP010000327.1:2106-4025 GCA_964502895.1 uncultured Bifidobacteriaceae bacterium | reverse complement strand
CTACGGCAGGCAGGATGCCCGCCGCTACGTCGCTGCTCGAACTCACCAACGAAACCTGGCGCGGCAAGGTCGCGTTGGCTTTTCCGCAATTCGGCACGACGGCCACGCACTTCCACGCGCTCAAACAACTCTGGGGCGAGGAGCGCTGGCTTGTGTGGTGTCGCGCGCTGGCGGCGAACAAACCCTTCATCGTGGACGGAAATTCTGTTGTCGTGAAGCAAGTTGCGCGCGGTGAGGCGTGGATTGGGTTGACCGATTCAGACGATGTTTTTGCCGGGCAGCGGGAGGGAGCGCCGGTGGCGATGCTACCGCTCAACGAGGAACAATTCTTGATTCCGAACACGGTGGGAGTGATCCGCAACGCGCCGCATCCGGCCAACGCCCAGAAGTTGTTTCAGTATCTCCAGCGCCGTGAGGTGGCGGAGAAACTGGTGGAGTTGAAGGCGCTGGAGGGGGCGATGGAGGGGACGGATGTGGCCACGATAAGACCGGATTGGGATGCGTTACTGCACGAGTTGGAGACGACCACGAAGCAGTTGAACGAGATTTTTCTGAGATGAAGTACGCAATCATAGCCGACATTCATGCCAACCTCCAAGCGCTTCAAGCGGTTCTGCGGGACATGAAGTTGCAGTGCTGCACTCACGCTGCCTGCCTCGGCGATATTGTTGGCTACAACGCAAATCCAAAGGAATGTCTCGACATTATTCGCCGCATGAAGATTCCGTGCGTGAAGGGAAACCACGACGAGTATTGCAGCAGTGACGAGCGGCTGGAGGGTTTCAATCCACAAGCCGCAGAGATAGTGGAATGGACGCGCCGTCAACTCACGGACGATGACCGTCAATGGCTCAAGAACCTACCGCTCATCCAATTGGTATCCGGGTTCATGATCGTCCACGCTACGCTCGAAGGTCCCCAACGCTGGGGGTACGTGTTTGACAAACTGGCGGCTGCCGCCAGTTTCACTTACCAGAACGCGGCAGTCTGCTTCTTTGGTCACACTCACATTCCAGTTGCGTTTGTCCGAGACACAGTGATGCGAGGAGGCACGTATTCGAAATTCAAAGTAGAGAAAGGCAAGCAGTATTTCGTGAATCCAGGCGCGGTGGGCCAGCCGCGTGATGGCAATCCCAATAAGGCGGCCTATGCAACTTACGACTTGGGCTCACGAATTATTGAACTGCGACGCGTTGCCTTTGAGCCACCGACTGGAGACTCAGGAAGCGCGCCGGTGGAAACAAATCCAGCTCCACCGAAGCCACTTGCCGGTCAAAGGGCCGAAGAACCACCAGGCGACGAATGAACTGGCCCTTACTCCAGAACAGTCTGCTCGTCGCCGGAATGACCACGGCGCTGGCGGTGGGGTTTGGCCTCGTCGTGGCGTTGTGGCTGGCGACGTTGGGGGCGCGGTGGCGAAATGTGTTTCTCGCATTGGCCATCGGGGCGCTGGCGTTGCCCCCGTTTCTGGTCACGAATTGTTGGATCAGCCTGCTGGGCGAAACGGGCGCGTGGCGGACGTGGCTGCCATTCAAAATCTATTCGCTCGGCGGCACGATTTGGATTTTGGCGCTGCTGCTGTGGCCGATCACACTGTTTGCGGTGCTGGCGGCGTGGAGACGGTTGGAAGCGGCGCAGTTCGAGTGCGAGCCAGCGATGATGGGTTCCTCCCTGTTGCGCTCGCTGCTCATTCCAGCCGCCAAGGGTGAACTGGCGCTGGCCGCAGTGCTGACATTCGTGCTCGCCCTGAATAATTTTGCCGTGCCCGCGATACTGCAAACCAAAGTGCTGCCGGACGAAATGTGGGTCCAGTTCAACACCAAGTTCGCCACGATGGCCGCGCTGCGACTGAGTGTGCCGCTGGTGATTGCACCAGTGCTGCTGCTCGCGTGGGCGACGCGCCGGACGGTGGCGTGGCC
>CAZCZP010000327.1:0-2006 GCA_964502895.1 uncultured Bifidobacteriaceae bacterium | reverse complement strand
ATTGTGCTGCTGGCGCTGGTGATTCGTTATTTTGCGCTGGCGTGGACGGCGGTGCGCCACGCGGTTGCGAGCGTGGACTCGGATTTGACGGACGCGGCGAAGTTGGAAGGTGCGTCACGCTGGCAGATGTTCCTGTTAGTGGTGTGGCCGCAGATTGCGGCACAGATGTTGGCGGCGTGGTACGTGGTTTATCTGCTGTGTTTGTGGGACGTGGAGTCCATCGTATTAGTTCAGCCTCCCGGAGGAGAAACGCTGGCACTGAAGATTTTCAATTTATTGCACTACGGTTATGCGGCGCACGTGAACGCGTTGTGCGTTACTCTGCTCGCGCTGGCCGTGTTGCCGCTGGGACTTTGGATGGTCACGAAATGGGTGACAGGGAAAACGCTCAACGTCCAAAGAGAGAGCTTCCGATTGGCCCAGGCTCTCTTGTTGGTGCTTTGTGCTTGGTGCTTTTGCTCCGGTTGTTCACCGACGGATTCCAAGCATCAGGCAACGTTGCACAGCCGCTTCTTTGAGCGAGCGGAAGTGATCGGCGCACGCGGTGTAGGCATCGGCGAATTCAACAAGCCGCGCTCGATTGCGTGCGATGCACAAGACAACATCTTCGCGGTGGACATGACGGGGCGGGTCCAAAAATTTTCGCCGAACGGGAAATTTTTGCTCTCGTGGCAAATGCCGGAAACGACCTTGGGCAAAGCAAAGGGAATGGGCCGTGATGCCGCGGGTAACATTATCGTAGTCGAACCACACTATCAGCGTGTGAATCACTTCTCTCCGGACGGGCGACTTGTGAAGCAGTGGGGTTGCAAGGGAACGACCGCGGGTTGCTTCGCATTGCCGCGTTCGGTGGCGGTAAATTCGCGCGGCGAAATTTTCGTGAGTGAGTATCAGGGTGAGGAGCGAGTGCAGCGGTTTGCAAAGTCCTCACCCCTGACCCCTCTCCCATCCGATGGGAGAGGGGAACAGCCACACGACGCGCCCACACTGCTCCAGGTTATTGGCCAGGCCGGCACTGGGCCGGGAGAATTTAACAGGCCCGAGGGAATTTGCGTGGATGCTCAAGACCGGATTTACGTGGCGGATTCGTGCAATCATCGCATCCAGGTTTTTTCCAGTGACGGGAAGTTCCTTCGCGCCTACGGAAAAGCCGGCTCGGGCAAAGGCGAATTGAGTTATCCCTACGACATTGCGGTGGATGCGGAGGGGAATCAATTTGTCTGCGAATTCGGTAACAGCCGGATTCAGGTATTCAACGCGAATTGTGAGTCAGTCGAGATTATCGGTGGAGCCGGCGCGGCGCCGGGACAGTTTGCAAATCCTTGGGCCGCGGCGTTGGATTCGCGCGGGAATCTTTATGTGGCGGATTCGCAGAATCATCGGGTGCAGAAACTGGTGAGAAAGATGGGACGGCCAGGACTTATGCGACCGATGGGGGCGATGGCCGAGAACGGCGCATCACGCACCCCACATCGCGCATCACGATGAACTTCCAATTCACTCATCCTTACTGGCTCTTCCTGGCGCTGCCGGCGCTGGCGTGGGTGTTCTGGCTGGGCTGGCGGACGGAGGCGCAGTTGAATCCGTTTCGCAAATGGGTCGCGCTTATTCTCCGTGTGCTGGTGACCCTGGCCATTGTTTTCGCGATGGCGGGCCTGCAATGGCTGCGGCCCGTCGAAGGCATGAACGTGTTCTTTTTGCTCGACCGTTCGCAGAGCATTCCGTCGGAGCAACAGGACGCGGCGAAAAATCTGGTGAACCGGCTGTCCGCCCGCATGGGAAAGGTGGACAAGGCGGGCGTGATTGCTTTTGGCACGGACGCGAGCATTGACCGCCTGCCAAACGCGCGCATTGACTTGCAGAAGATAGAAGCGGTTGTGGACACGGAGCGCACTGACATCGCGGCGGCAATCCGGTTGGGGACGGCGGCGTTTCCGGAAACCGGCCAGAAGCGTCTCGTGCTCGTGTCCGACGGCAACGAAAACATCGGCGACGCCATGAGTGCT
>CAZCZP010000326.1:2922-4037 GCA_964502895.1 uncultured Bifidobacteriaceae bacterium | reverse complement strand
ATTTACGAATTTCATTGCGAGAAGTGCGAGAAGGACAGCGAAATCCTGGTGCGCTCCAGCGATTGGAGGGGGACGAAATGTCCAAATTGCGGTTCGACCAAGCTGGCCAAGAAGTTTTCCACATTCGCCTCGGCCAACGGCGGCGGCGCGAGCGAGCCTGCTCCGGTTTGCACGGGCACACCCAAATCGTGCGGCATGTGCGGGACGGGAAGGCCGCATAGGCACTGACATTCGGGTAGCGGAACAGCCTCAACCACCCTTCGAGTTGTTCCGTTCGCAAACCTCCGTCGCCTTGATCTTCCGCAAATCTGCCACTGCCCAGTCGGGTTTGTGCGCTTGAAGTTCTTCCAACGGGTGCCCGCCCGTAGCAACCGCGAGCGCCTTTGCGCCAATGGCCCGCGCGCAGCGAATGTCCAGCGGCGTGTCGCCAATCACCAACACCTGCTCGCCGTGCAGGTGTTCGTTCAGCAACCGGCTGCCGCGCTGATGCGCGATGGCGGCAATCTGGTCGCGCTCTTCGTGGTCGTCCGCAAACGCGCCCGTCTCGAACACGTCCCAAAGATTGAAATGGCGCAGCTTGATTTCCGCGCCCAACCGGATGTTGCCGGTGAGCAGGCCCAGCACCGGCGGTTGCGGCAGCGCCCGCAGTTCCTTGATGAATTCCAGGACACCGTGACAGGTCCGCGACTCGCTTTCCTTGAGGATGTGGTCCAGCCAGAAGACATAGCGCTCGAAGAACCTTTGAAAGTTGTCCGGCGACGCCGCAATGCCGTGATAGGTGAAGAATTCGCGCACGAGGCTGAAATCCGTCCGGCCCGCGAATTTGAGCCGCTCGAAGCCATCCACGGCGTTGAATTCCGTGGCAAACACTTTTCGGAAAGCCTTCACGCCCGCGCCGCCCGTGTGCAGCAGCGTGCCGTCAATGTCGAAGAGAACCAGTCGCACCATCGCGCGCGATTCTAGGGAGTGGTGCACGCGCTGGCAATGTTGTGTCGAAATCTCGGCAATCAACCAGCCGCGCTTTTGTCGCGGCCACAATTCTCGATTTGTGTCGGCCTCACCTGCTTTTGCCCGTTGCCCCCTCACCCTGCCCTCTCCCCCATAGGGGGAGAGGG
>CAZCZP010000326.1:0-2822 GCA_964502895.1 uncultured Bifidobacteriaceae bacterium | reverse complement strand
CCTGCTTTTGCCCGTTGCCCCCTCACCCTGCCCTCTCCCCCATAGGGGGAGAGGGTGGCCGAAGGTCGGGTGAGGGGGATAGCCGCGTCGCGGCAATTTCGTGGCGTACTCGCGTGAGCGCAATGTCGCCGCGCAAAAATCCCTTGGAAACGAAAGGTGCTTTGGGCAAGTTGTTCCTTGAAATCTCTCGTGTAACATGGCGCGCCGCACATTCTTTTTCGCTGTCCTGCTGGCTCTGACCCTTTCCCTCGCGGCGCAACTCGCCCGCGCCGCTGAACCGGCCAACTCGTTGCCACCACTCGCCGCGCGGAAAGTTGATTTTAACAAAGACCTCGCCTCTCTTTTCGCGGAGCGTTGTTACGATTGTCACGGTGAGAAGAAGCAGGAGTCGGGCTTGCGATTGGACGGGCGCGAGTTTGCGCTCAAGGGTGGCGATCACGGGCCAGCCTTCGTCCCGGGCAAAAGCGCCGAAAGTCTCATGGTCCAACTGCTCGCCGGCGTTCACGCGGACATCGCGCAGATGCCGCGGAAGAAGGACAAGTTTACGGCGGAACAAATCGGCCTGGTGCGCGCGTGGATTGATCAGGGCGCAGAATGGCAAGGCGGCGCGACGGCAAGCTACAGCACCGCGACAAATCATTGGGCGTTCAAATCGCCGATCCGACCGATGCCGCCCGCAACGAAAAATCCCGCCAGGCGGGACTGGGCGCGGAATCCAATTGATGCCTTCATCCTCGCGCGACTCGAAAAAGAAAATCTCAAGCCCTCGCCCGAGGCCGACAAAATCACTTTGCTCCGCCGGCTCAGCCTCGATTTGATTGGCCTGCCGCCGACGCCCGTGGAAGTGGACGCGTTTCTCGCCGACAAATCGCCGCAGGCTTACGAGAAGCAAGTCGAACGGTTGCTCGCGTCACCGCATTACGGCGAGCGTTGGGCGCGCCACTGGCTCGATGCCGCGCGTTACGCGGATTCGGACGGCTTTGAGAAGGACAAGCCGCGCTTCATCTGGCCGTATCGCGATTGGGTGATCAACGCTTTCAACCGCGACCTGCCTTACGATCAGTTCATCATCGAGCAAATCGCCGGCGACCAATTGCCGAACGCGACGCAGGACCAGATCGTCGCCACCGGCTTTCTCCGCAACGCGATGCTCAACGAGGAAGGCGGCGTGGACCCGGAACAGTTCCGCATGGACGGCCTGTTCGACCGGATGGACTGCATCGGCAAGAGCGTGCTCGGGATCACGATTCAATGCGCGCAGTGCCACAACCACAAGTTCGATCCCGTTTCGCAGGAGGACTATTACCGCCTGTTCGCCTTCCTGAACAACGATCACGAAGCTTCCGCGATTACTTATACGGCCGGGGAACAAATGCAGGTGGCGAATTTGACGCGCCAGATTCGCGATCTCGAAGCCGGTTTGCGGCACACGCAGGCGGACTGGCAAGCGCGCATGAACCAGTGGGAAGATTCCGTGAAAGACAATCTGCCGGAATGGTTGCCAGTGCGCTGCGTCAACGCGGGCGACAATGGCGAGCGCTTTTATTATTACGACGACGGCTCAATCCGCGCGGCCAGTTATGCGCCGACCAAATGGACCGCGCATTTTCGCGGCACAAACAATCTGGCTTTCATCGGCGCGTTTCAGCTCGAACAATTGACGGATCCAAATCTGCCGTGCGGCGGACCGGGCCGCTCCATCAAAGGCATGTCGGCGCTGACGGAGTTCAAAGTGGAAGCCGTGGACCTGGAAAACCGGACCAACAAGGTCGAAGTGAAATTTGTGAAGGCGACCGCGGATTTCGAGAATCCCGAGAAAGAACTGGAAGCCGAATTCGCCGACAAGTCCGACAAGAAGCGCACCTATGGTCCGGTGGCGTTCGCCATTGACGGGAAGGATACGACCGCGTGGGGAATTGACGCCGGACCGGGGCGGCGCAATCAGCCGCGCAAGGCCGTGTTCATTCCGGAGAAGCCGCTGACGTTCGCAAATGGCGTCGAACTGAACATCCGGTTGCAGCAAAATCACGGCGGCTCGAATTCGGACGACAACCAGAATCATAACCTCGGCCGCTTCCGCATCAGCGTCACCGCAACAACCAACGCGGTGGCGGACCCGTTGCCGGCGGGCGTGCGAGAGATTCTGAAGATCGCGCGCGCAGATCGCACCGAAGCGCAAACGGCCGCGGTGTTCAGTTATTGGCGCACGACGGTGCCAGATTTCAAAGAGGTCAACGCGAAGATTGAGGAACTTTGGAAACAAAGGCCCGAAGGCACCCCGACCTTGACGTTGACGGCGCGAACAGGCCGCGTGCCCGAAGACGCGCCGCGCCCCACTCACCTGTTCAAACGCGGCGACTGGCTCAAGCCCGGCAACGAAGTGACCTTCGGCGTGCCAGCGTTTTTGCATCCTTTGCCGCCGGATGCGGACGGCTCCCGGCTGACTTTGGCAAAATGGCTGGTGGACGAGAAATCGCCAACGACGGCGCGGACGCTGGTAAATCGCGTCTGGCAAACGTATTTCGGCATTGGCCTGGTGGAGTCGCCCGAGGATTTCGGCACGCGCTGCGACGCGCCGTCGCACCCGGAACTGCTCGACTGGCTCGCGCGCGAATTCATGGAGCCGACAGTTTTCATCAAACCCTTCTCCGCCAACTTGACGAAACACGCTGCCGTTCCGTGGAGCATGAAACACCTCCACCGCCTCATCGTCACGAGTTCCACCTACCGCCAATCGTCGCGCGTCACGCCGGAGCTTTACGCGCGCGACCCTTACAACCGTTTACTCGCGCGCGCTCCGCGGCTTCGCGTGGAAGGCGAAA
>CAZCZP010000325.1:0-4069 GCA_964502895.1 uncultured Bifidobacteriaceae bacterium | reverse complement strand
CATGATCGAGATCATGAACAAACTCTGGCGGGCGCAGAAGCAGCTCACCCAGGAATTGGGCCGGGAAGCCACGCCGGAAGAACTGGCCGATGAGATGCACATGCCCGTCAGCCGCATCAATTCGTTGCTCAAGATGGCGCAACAGCCCGTGTCCCTGCACGCGCCCGTCGGCGACGACGGCGACGTGAGCGTGGGCGATTTCATCGAAGACAAGTCCGCGGAAAATCCATCGGATGTCACCAGTTACAGCCTGCTCAAGGAAAAACTGGGCGACGTGCTGACGACGTTGACCGAGCGCGAGCGCAAGATTCTCGAAATGCGTTTCGGCCTCGTGGACGGTTACGAACGCACGCTGGAGGAAATCGGGAAGATGTACAACGTCACCCGCGAACGCATTCGCCAGATTGAAGCGAAGGCATTGCGCAAATTGCGTCATCCAACGCGCGTGCGTCACCTCCAAGGTTTTCTCGACACCGAGGAAGCGGCGTAAGGAATAGTTGGATCAAGAATTCAGAAAGCCGGATCGCTCACGCGGTTCGGCTTTTTTCCTGCCTGAACCAGTTGCCGCGATTTGCCTGTTTCCATTGGCTTCGCTGCTTGCTATGATCCGTGCATGAAAGCGCTTTCTTTTCTCCGCCCCGTCGCCTTCGCGCTGTTGGTATCGCTCGGATTGGCGCACCTCGGGTGCTCGACTACCAAGAAGGTTGATTGGAACAGCCGTGTCGGCTCGTACACTTACGATCAAGCCATTGTCGAGCTTGGCCCCCCGGACAAGCAAACCAAGATCAGCGATGGCAAAACCGTCGCCGAATGGGTGACGCGTCGCTCAGGCGGGCTGAGCGTAGGGACAGGATTGTATGGAGGCAGCGCGGGAGTTGGCGTAAGCCAATCCGTCGGCGCCGGTGACCGCTGGCTGCGCTTGACTTTCGATACGAGCGGCCGGCTTTCGGATTGGTCAAAGAATCACTGATTCTCTTGGGGTGAATTCCATGACCCCGCTGACCGATGGCCCGGCCATTGGTGGGAAATTTCTTGCAAGCGGTAGTCCGCCGTGAATGGCGGACTTTGAAAGTGACCAGGGAGCGGTCGGCGGGATTCAGGCTGATTCCAATTCGGCGATCAGCTGGGGAAGCAGAATTTCCCTGGAGAATTGCGACGAAAACGGGGCAGATGCGGGTTGTGCGCCAGGAACAACCGCTGTGCGAGCTTTGCGAATTTGGGTCGCCAGTCCATTCGAATCGCCATGCTCGGCCAGGAAAAACTTCATCTCGCCGTCGGCGCGGTCAGAGATTTCGGTGACGTGACTGGGCCGCGGACCGATGTAAAGAACCGCGGTGCCGATGCGAAGAATGTTGTAGATTTTGCAGGGATGGATCAGCCCAACGAAAGGAGACCCCATCACGACGACGTGAAGGTCGGCGGCCGACAACGCGGCACTCAATTGCTCCAGCGGTTGATAGGGCAGGCAGACGATGTTGCGATTTGCGCGTTGCGTGTGCTCCAACTTGATCCTTCTCCATTCACTGCCGCCGCCGATAAAACAAAAAGCGATCTCCTTCTCCTGCGCCAACAATTCTGCCGCCGCGAGCAAACTGTCCAGTGGATGACACGGGCTGTGGTTGCCTGAATACATCACCACGAACTTATCCCGCAACCCGTGTTGCGCACGAAATCGTTCGCGCCCCGCTGCGTCGTAACGCACCTGATCGTCCTGCGACCACGGCGGGAGGACGACAACTTTTTCCGCGGAGATGCCCTTGGCAACAATGCGGTCGCGCATGAACCGGTCCAGCGCGATGATCTTGTTTGCACGCCGCAGACTGAACCGCGACATTCCATCGAGCAGTCGCGCGGTGAGCGACCCTGGTCGCAGCCAGCCGGCGGCGATGGCCTCGTCCGGATTGAAATCCAGAACCCAATACACAAACCGGCTCTTGCGAAAGCGCGCGAGCCAGGCGCCGATGAACGAAATCAACGGGGGAGAAGTCAGCGCGACCACAACGTCATGCCTTGGCAACAACGCCAAACGCCCGCAGCAGGCAACCATGAAACTGGCAAAGTCCGCCGCGCGCCGCCATTTCGCGTCTTTGCCGAAGGCCGTGGATGCCACGCGGAAAATTGTGATGCCGCGCCATGCTTCCTGCGCGGGAAACTTTGTTGCCGGATCATCGTAGGCGCGCCGGCTGGTGACCACCGTCACTTCATGCCCACGCGCGGCCAGTGCGCACGCCAATTGCGTCAAATACTGCGCCGACGCCATCACGTCGGGGTGAAACGTCTGGTTGAGGAGAAGAAATTTCAACTCGGCTTTCGAATCAAGGCGAACTTGTTGCCGGCGCTTCCCGTCAAAGCCGCGCGCTGACAACTTGCTCGAGTTGTTTGCGCATGGCCGCCGTGGCTTGCTGCGGATCGGCGATGCCCCACACGGCCAGTTCGAGTGAACGTTGCCCTGAATTCCGGCGACCCGCCAGCACTGGCGTCAGGCGATTACCATAGGTCAGTGATTCAGATTCCACGTCATGCCTCGCCGCGCGGTCCTCCCACAGGCAATACAAGACGTGAACGCGGTCTTGTTTTCCTTCGAATTCATAGGTCACGACTGGGAGCATCATCCCTTTGACATCGAAAGTTTGCGGGTCGGATTTCGCGATCATCCTTCGCCCCGCCGCACTGAGGCAGATCTCGGGTGTGTGGCTGCGGGCCAGATGCACCGCGATCTTGCCGGGATTCCAGCGGAGAAAAATTCCCTGCCACCGTGTTCCGTCGTCCTCCTGCCAGGTGCAATTGCTGCCCTCATCGTACCGCAGGAACTGCCGCACCCGGTCTGCGAATGGCAACTCGCGGAACGCAGCTTTGTCCTTCGGAAACGTTATGTTCCACTCCACGCTCGCCGGCAGCCTCGCTTCGTGCGAGCGATACCACCACTCGACCCCGACCTCGACCAACACCAGCCATGCAGCCAGACCAATGGCGAACGTCTTCAAATACCGAGGGGTCGGCGAGCAGCAATCGGTGATACTTGCGTGAGAAGCGGGCGCGTCTTCTGTGATATCTGATTTCTGGTTAGTGTTCGACCCGTCACTGTTCGCGGTTTTCGGTTCGCTCCTTTTACCATCGCGTTTCAAGAACAGCGCCGCCAGCCACAACGTCACGAAGCACCAGACCATAACCGTGACGCCCGCTGGATCGTGCCATTTTTCGATGGCCGGCACACCTTGCTTCGACGCCACGTAGGTCAACAGAAATGTCCGGCCCACATTGAAGACAAACGAGAGCACGAACCCGAGGGCCACACAAAGCACGCGGCGCAAACCCGTCAGCGAATACAGTTCCCCGAAAAACAGCGAGATCATCAGGGTGGCTTGAAACGACCGGATGCCGCTGCACGCGTCGTCCACGCCCACGACTCCTGAAGTGATTTCAATGACATTGCCGTGCTGGAGGGCGGGGACACCAATCAGGCCGAGCAACTCAATCGTCGCCGACACATTTGCGGCCGTCAGCCATTGGATCAATCGGCCTTCGACCAGCGTTGGCCACGGCACCGCCACGAGAAAGTAGAGAAGCGGGAACGTCACGTGAGAAAAACCATTCATCGCGATTCGCGCGCTGCGCGCCATGCGGAAGAAAAGCAGTGTGATGCCGATGACGATCAAGGCAAGCGCCCAACTAACGAGCCGCCATTCCGGGTTGGCCTCCTGAACCAAGCGGGTCGGCGCAAAAAGCAACGCGCAAAGCGCCAGGAGAAACGCGCAAAGTGCGAATGGCAAGGCGACAGGTGCGATGCGCCTATCATTTCGCCCCACGCCTTGAGCCTCACGCTTGTTCTCCTCGATTCGCCGCCAGAGCAAATACCCACACAGGAACGGCACGGCCCAGCCATAGGCGTATTGTGGATTGACCGACCATTCGATCCGCAAGTGATCAATCAGGCGAAACCACAGCCAGCCGAGCGGGAGGCAGCAAAGGCCGATACTCAGCCACGAATGTGTACGAATGGACACGAATTGGTTGATTGATCTGACCGGGGCGACTTCCATTATCAGGACCGCGAAAGCCAGCTTGAAAC
>CAZCZP010000324.1:0-4078 GCA_964502895.1 uncultured Bifidobacteriaceae bacterium | reverse complement strand
GCCGGCTCATGGACAATCTCATCCAGACGGACGCGGCGTTGAACCCGGGCAACTCGGGCGGGCCGCTGGTCAATTCGCGCGGCGAAGTCATCGGCGTGAACACGATGGTGATTCTGCCGGCGCAGGGCTTGTGCTTCGCCATCGGCATCAACACGGCGAAATACATCGCGGGCTGGTTGATCAAGGACGGCGTGATCCGGCGCAGTTACATCGGCGTGGGCGGGCAGACGGCGAAGATCCATCGGCGCGTGGTGCGGCATTTTCAACTGCCGCACGAGACCGGCCTGCTCGTGCTCGGCGTCGAACCCGGCAGCCCGGCGAGTCGCGCGGGCTTGCGCGAAGGCGACATCGTGGTGGAGTTCAACGGCCACACCATCGCGGGCATTGATGATTTGCACAAGCACCTCACCGGCGCGCAAGTCGGCGTGCGTTCATCGCTCGCGGTCATCCGGTACAATGAGAAGTTGGCGCTGGAGATTGTGCCGGAGGAATCCGCGGTGAGGAATAATTGAGGGTTTCCTTTCGGCACAACGTTACGCGAGATAGGATCGCTCTGAATGCGACTTATTGGGTTGACCGTCAATGAAGACGATGACGCTGAATTCATTACCTTGGTTCAGCGACTCATTCATGGAGTCGTATCGACATCAAAGCCAAGAGATTATTGTGTGGTGCGGATTGACAATTGGTTTGGCGAGCGGTGGTTGAATTTCTCGGGGAAGACTCTTGGAGCGTTGGGCGTCAGAAAGAAACCCGACACTACTTTTCCACCATTTGTGCCCAGTCGAATACGTTCATACACACTTTTCGCATGGAATCCTGCGAAGGAGGATTACGCGAACGTCGAGGAGTTTCATTCGGTCCACAAATGGCAGCGCAGTGGAACGAATCTTCAAAACTTTGTCGGCAACACCTTTCCTGACGCCTGCTTCTTCTGGTTCAGTGGCAACACCAAGGAGAATCACCGGGGCAGTCTCATGGGTTACGTTTCGTCGAACGGTGGGTGCTGGACCTGGTATTTGGAATTCCAAAGAAAGGGTAATTGGAAACGGTCAAAAGCTACTAACATCACATCTGACCAGATTGATTTCTTTTTGAGCAAATGCCTCGGCCATACAAACGGAAAGTGCCCAACCTGAAAGATAGGTTCATCGTGCTTCGATGAACGGTGGCGTGGCGGCGCCACGCTATCTTCGCCATATGATTTTCCTGCTGCGGCCGGTCGCGAATCAAGGTATCAAACAGCCAATGAAAATCCCCCGAGGATTGAAATCATGAAATGGCCACTGACGCTGATCGCAATTCTGTTGGTGTCGTGTTCGCGGCCCGCTCGTGAAGCTGGATCAACGCAACCCGGCGATGCGGAGTTGCAATCGCTTCTCACCAAACGTGCCGTAGCAGCGGGCCCTGGCGTCGCCATCGTCGCCGGCATTCTGGACAAGAACGGACGAAAAATCGTCATCGGCAAAGGGGAACAGGCTGGCGCGGTGGACGGCGACACGATTTTTGAAATCGGCTCCGTAACCAAGGCGTTCACGGGACAGTTGCTGGCGGAGGCCGTTTCCCGAAACGAGGTCAAGCTGGACGATCCCATTTCCAAGTTGCTTCCCGCCTCGGTGAAAACGCCGGAGCGAAATGGCCGCCAGATTACGTTGCTCGACCTGGCCACGCATTCGTCGGCGCTGTCGCGATTGCCGGACAATATGGTCCCGAAGGACGCGGAGAACCCTTACGCGGATTACTCGGTGAAGCAAATGTATGATTTCCTCTCGGACTTCAAACCGGCGCGGGACATCGGCGCGGATTACGAATACTCGAATCTCGGCGCCGGCCTGCTCGGGCACATTCTCGCGCTCAAAGCCGGGACCAACTACGAAGCGCTGGTGCTGGAACGAATTTGCCAGCCTCTCGGGATGACGAATACGGCGATCACACTTTCACCCGCGATGAAGAAACGTCTTGCCCCTGGGCATGACGCCTCGGGTGCGCCGGCCAAAAACTGGGACCTTCCTACGCTTGCCGGCGCCGGGGCGCTGCGCTCCACGGTGAGCGACTTGCTGAAATTCCTCACAGCGAATCTTGAACTTGTTCCAACAGACCTTGCGCCCGCCATGCGTCTGGCTCAACAGCCGCAGCGCGACGCGGGGGCGCAAATGAAAATCGGTTTGGGCTGGCACATTGCCGAAAGGCACGATGCGAAGATCGTTTGGCACAATGGTGGCACGGGCGGTTACCATTCTTTCATCGGATTCAATCCGGCAGCCAAGCGCGCGGTCGTCTTATTGGCCAATTCCGCCCACTCCTTCGACGACATCGGTTTTCATCTTTTGGAATCGAAATATCCTCTGGCCGAGGCTGAGTCGGGTAAGGAGCGCGCGGTGATTCAACTGAAGCCTGAAATCCTCGATCGTTACGTGGGCCGCTACGAGCTTGCCCCAGGCGCGCACTTCAGTCTGCGCCGGGACGGCAGCCGTCTGCTCGCTCAACTTACCGGCCAGTCGTACCTCGAGATTTTTCCAGAGTCCGAAACGAATTTCTTCTACAAGGTCGTGGATGCCCAGATCACCTTTCACGTCGCCGGCGGACGCACCACCGAATTGGTGCTGCACCAGAATGGCGTGGACCAGACCGCGCGAAAGATTTCGGATGAACCACCCAAGGAACGCCAAGCGGTCAAGCTTGATCTCAAAGTCTATGACCGTTGTGTGGGCGAATTTGAACTGGCGCCGGGTGCGGTCTTAACCATTCGCAAGGAAGGCGATCGGCTAATGGCGCGGCTTACAGGCCAGAGTTTCCTGGAGATTTTTCCAGAATCGGAAACAGAATTCTTTTACAAGGCGGTGGACGCTCAGATCACGTTTGTGAAAGATGGCCAAGGCAACGTCAACGCACTCGTGCTTCACCAGGGTGGCCGTGATATGCGGGCGAAGAAGATTCGTTGAGTGGCAAGGCGGCTCGGAATTTCTTCCCACGCTTGCTTCGGTAGATTCACAACTACGTCTGTGGGCCGCGGCCCCCCGCCCTAAAAGCATTTTACTTCGTCATGGCCGGGCGCGGGCGCGGTTTGTGCAGCGCGAAGATGTCAGTTTGATGGCGCAGACCGCCTTTGCTGGCACGGAAGCCGTTGCTTGCTGACCCCAAGTATTCGAGCGGACTCGACGGTTTGCCGGTTTGCACTTCCTCTGTTAATTCCGCCACGCTGCGCAGAATGCGGGTGGGCTGATAAACGTAATCCGCCACGTCTTCAAATTGCGTCGAGCCGCTCAAGACGAGATAAGATTGCATCCCTGCTTCGAACGCGCCGCGAATGTCCGTCTCCATGGTGTCGCCAATCATGACCACGTGCTCGGGTTCGCCCAGCGCGAGTTCGGCCAGTTTGCGGTGCGCACGATGGAACATGTAGCCATTGGGTTTGCCGAGGTAATACGTGCGGCGACCGGTGCTCGCTTCGAGGAACGCCGCCGTTGCGCCCGCACCGGGCCGCGTCTTGTCGCTGGAGACAGGACACCAGTTGTCGGGATTCGTGGCAAGCAAGCGCGCGCCCTTTTCAATGCATTCGTGAGCTTTCGTCAGGCGGTCCATGGTGGTCGTCCCTTCGCCAACGACAACGTAGCGCGGTTGAATGGCGTCGCTCGCGATCTTGCGTTCGTGCAACGCCGCGAGCAATCCGCCTTCGCCGATTACGAAGACGGTGCAACCTGGATCAGTCTCGCAGAGGAAATCCGCCGTGTTCAGCGCCGAGGTGTAGAAATGCCGGGCGGAGAGTCCAGAGATTCCCAGATGTTTCAAACGCACGGCCAGGTCTTCGGGCGTGGGCGCGGAATTATTCGTGAGAAACAGAAACGGCGTGCCGGTGGCAATCAGCGCCTGAATAAATTCTGTCACGCCGGGAATCAAATGATTCTCCCGGTAAATGACGCCGTCCATATCAATGAGGTAACCTGTCTTCATCATTCTCAAATAATTCTATCTCGCAGTACGCGATGGCGTTGCGATGGCGGTGTGGCCACATTCTGGTAACATGACTTTAGCAGGAGCGCTGCCACGGTGTTTTGAGGCTGAAACCACGTTGATTTCC
>CAZCZP010000323.1:0-4096 GCA_964502895.1 uncultured Bifidobacteriaceae bacterium | reverse complement strand
TTGCTTCAGCAGCAGGTCCTGCAAATCCATGTTCGATGGCGCCATGAAGAAGTTCATGCCGCGCTTGGTGCAATACTCGCGCAGTCGCTGGATGAAATTCTGCACGGTCTGCTGATACGCCTTCATGCGGTAGCGACCGAACGTGACTTCTTGCAAGCCGCCGCTCTCGGAATCCACCAGACGCAGATCACCAAAGGTGGTGGGCGCGAGTTCTTCGGGCGCGAGAATCTGGACGCAGTTCACTTGAAAGCCGCGACCGACGAGCGTGGTGAGGCCGGACTCGTAACCGGCGGGATCGAGAAAGTCGCTCAGCACGATGGCAAGGCCGGTGTGCCGGGCTTCCAATGCTCCGCGGCGCAAGGCTTCGTTCAAGTCCGCGCCGCCGCCGCCGGTCAACGCGTTAAGGTTGGCGAAGAACTGCATCGAGGACTTCTTGCCGCGCACCGAACGCAACGCGCCTTCAACAGCGGATTGTTGATTATAGTTGGCAGCGGCTTCGGCGCTGGCTTGAGTGCTTTGCGCCCGGCCTTGTGCGTTCGGAAATGGAATTACACTTACGCGATCAAACCCGCACAGCGCCACGTAGCCGATGGCGGCGGCGACCTGGCGGGCGAAGTCGAATTTGCGCGGCTCGCCGAAGGTCATGGACTCGCTGGCATCGAGAAAAATGCGAACCGGCAGCTCGCGTTCCTCCTCGTAGAGTTTGAGGAAAAGCTTGTCGAGACGACCGAAGAGATTCCAGTCGAGGTAACGGAAATCGTCGCCGGGTACGTAGCTGCGGTGGTCGGCGAACTCGACGGATTGCCCACGCGCACGACTGCGGCGCTCGCCCTTTGACGAACTTTTGGCCCGCCGCGCGGCAAGCAATTGAAATTGCTCGAGGCGGCGCAGGAGTTCGGGGGTGAGCAGACTGGAATTCATGTCACCCACAGTGGGAAACCTTGATTTGGCTCATGAGCCATGAAGGTAGAGCGCGTGTGCTGGCATTGGCAAGCCCGCCCATGCCAATGACAAAGTCCTTGAGTGGTCCTGACCGATCAGGGTCGCACGCCGGCAGTTGACAACGCGGCCGTATCAATGCTGTCGGGTGCATGGCTGCACAACCTCGAGAGCAAACTCCCGCGCACTTGCCTCGGTCGCAAAAGCCAGTTGACACAAAAAAGCGCGGAACGTTTTCACGTTCCGCGCCGTAGCGGTTACAAAATCTGGATCAGGTCAGGACGATTTTGTCGCCTTCCTTGAGGGTCACGATGGCCTTCTTCCAATTCAGGGTTCTGCCGGCCTGGGCGGTGCGCTGTCGGCGGGCTTTGCCGCGCACGTTCAGCGTGTTGATCTTGGTGACTTTCACCTTGAACAACTCCTGCACCGCGTGACGAATCTGAGTCTTGTTCGCGCGACGGTCGGCCACCACTGTGTATTGATTGAACTTCTCGCCCTGGCGCGTGCCCTTCTCGGTCAGCCGGACGGTTTTGACAATTTCAAATGAATTCATGGGTCGTTAAAGCGTTAAGGCCGCGTCAATCTTTCGCAAGCCGTGCTTCGATCTTCTCGAACGCGCTGAGGGTAAAGAGCAGTTTGTCGGGGCGCAACAGATCGTAGGTATTGAGCGCGTCGCTGGTGGTCAACGCCACGTCCGGCACATTGCGCGATGCGAGCATCAGGTTCTTGTCCGTTCCGGGCGCAACGATCAGCGTCGTGCCTTTGAGTTCGAGCGCGGACATCACGCCGATAAAGTCCTTGGTCTTCGGCGAACCGAGTTTCAGGTCGTCCACGACGATCACGTCGCCGGCCTTCAAGCGCTCGCTGAGCGCCTTGCGAAATGCCAGTTGTTTGGTGCGAGCATTGACCTTCTTGGCGAAATCGCGGGGCTTCGGACCGAACACCACACCGCCACCACGCCAGAGCGGCGATTGGAACGAGCCCGCGCGTGCGCGGCCGGTACCCTTCTGCCGCCACGGTTTTTTGTTCGTGCCGGTTACTTCGCCGACGTTTTTGGTGCAGGCAGTACCCATGCGTTGACTGGCTTGGTACGCCACGACCGTATCGTGAACGGCCTGCGTCCCTTTGCCGTCTTCAATCAACGGGAACTTGATTTCCAGGTCGCCCTGGCTTTTCCCTTTTGTGTCTTTGACCGTAAGTTTCATTTTCTGCCGTTCTAAGGTCTCAGCGTGTCAGCGCTTCAACAATTTACTTTTTCTTGGCGGCGTCAGCCTTGCGGCCGGCGAGGACCTTCGACTCTGGTGGTTTCCAACCCTTTGGCCGTTTCTTGGATTCGCGGATGATAACGTAGTCGCCTTCCGCGCCGGGGATCGCGCCTTTGATCAACAAAAGATTTTCCGCCTCGCGCACCTGGATGACTTGAAGGTTTTGGGTAGTGCGGCGGACTTGGCCCATATGACCGGGCATTCTCATGCCACGCATAACGGTGCCGGGAAACAAACGCTGACCGATGGCACCAGACCGGCGATGCCAGCCTTTCGCACCGTGTGTCGAGTCGCCGCCGGCGAAGCGATGCCGTTTCACCACACCTTCAAATCCGCGGCCCTTTGTCACGCCAATGGCGTCCACAAAATCTCCTGGCGCAAACAAGGTCGCGCCCACGGTGTCTCCGGGTTTCACCTCTTTGCTGAAGTTGCGGAATTCCTTGATGCGCTTTACGGGTGCGCCGTTGAATTTCTTGATGTGACCCAGCAACGGTTTGGTGAGGCGCTGTTCTTTCTGATCGTCAAAGCCGAGTTGCACGGCGTTGTAGCCGTCTTTGCTCGCCTGCGTTTTGACCTGCAACACGCGATTGGGGCCGGCGAGCACGACCGTCACCGAGGTGACGACGCCCTTGGCGTCATAGACACGCGTGTGACCAAGTTTTTTTCCAAGTAATCCGAGGGGCATAAATTGGTAACGTTCTAACGGTTCAACGCTTCAAATTTTGATCGTAATATCCACGCCGGCCGGGAGGTTGAGCTTTTTCAATTCGTCCACGGTCTTGGCGGTGGGCTCGATGATATCAATGAGCCGCTTGTGAGTGCGTTGCTCGAAAGTTTCCTGCGACTTCTTGTCGGAGTGCGGCGAGCGCAACACAGTGAAGCGTTCGATGCGAGTAGGAAGGGGAATTGGCCCGGCGACGCGCGCACCGGTGCGCTTGACGGTGTCGGCGATTTCACGCGCCGATTGGTCTATGACGCGATGGTCAAAGGCCTTGAGTCGAATCCGAATACGTTGTCCAGTCATACAAAGAACAATTGTCTGTTAACGAACCGAAAGTATCTCCGCTACCCATCCACGGGAAAGCGGACGCGGAATCTATCAGAGCGATTTCCGAGCGCAACAGTTTTTTAAGAAAAAATTGTTCAGTTTGGATTCGTTCTGCATTGCTCGCTCGTCGTAAAAAGCCATTGGCAGACGCATTGCGACGTGATACACCATGCGTCCGCTTCCCTTGGAGGCGGGTGATTTCTAACTGAAAGATTATTTATGTCACAGCATCGCAGTCTGCGCGCGGCGGCCACGTTGGGCGGCAAGCGCAATGTCATGAAGCGTTTCGAGCGCGTCGCACTCCTTAAGAAGCGGGGACAGTGGAAGGACGGCGACCGCATTACTGGTCTGCGCAAGACCAAGCCCGAAGCCTAAGAGTTGCGAGTGGTAAATCGTTGAACCGTTGAATCGTTAAAACGTGGTTCGGTGGCCAAAGCGATTTAGCGCTGGTGCGTTGCTAACGATTCAACGTCTTGACCGTCCGTCTTCAGAAATTCCTTGCCGACGCCGGTGTGGCCTCGCGCCGAGCGAGCGAGCAGCTTATCGTTGATGGGCGCGTTCGCGTAAACGGCGAGCCGGTTCGTCAGCTTGGGTCCAAGGTTGAACCAGAGCGAGATGAAGTCACCGTGGACGGCAAGCCGGTTCGCGCGAAGCGGAAACTCTACCTCGCCTTGCACAAGCCGCGAGGTTGCGTCTGCTCGCGCAAAGACGAACACGGCCGCTCGACGGTTTTTGATTTGCTGCCCAAGGAGTGGCAAAACCTTTACTCCGTCGGGCGACTGGATTTCGCCAGCGAGGGATTGCTTTTCCTGACCAATGATGGAGAATTCGCCCTGCGGTTGAC
>CAZCZP010000322.1:0-4105 GCA_964502895.1 uncultured Bifidobacteriaceae bacterium | reverse complement strand
ACGCGGCGCGATTTTCTCTGCCGCTGTGGTATGGGCTTTGGCATGGTGAGTCTGGCGAATTTGTTGGGTCCGGAAATCCTCGGTCCAGCGCTGGCAGCGGACGGCGTGAGCAATCTTTCACCGCTCGCGCCACGGGCACCGCATTTTCCGGGCAAGGCCAAACGCGTCATCCACATTTTTGCCAACGGCGGCCCCTCACATCTCGACACGTTCGATCCCAAGCCGGAGTTGACGCGGCTTCACGGCCAGCCGTTGCCCATGGAAAATCTCAAGACCGAGCGCAAGACTGGCGCGGCCTGGAAATCGCCTTTCACTTTCAAGAAGTATGGGCAGAGCGGAATCGAGGTCAGCGAATTGTTTCCGCACGTTGCCGAAAGCATTGACGAAATCGCGGTGATTCGCTCGATGCACGCGGATGTGCCGAACCACGAACCGTCGCTCATGCTCATGAATTGTGGTGACGCGCGGTTGCCCCGGCCCAGCCTGGGTTCGTGGGTGACGTATGGCCTTGGAACAGAGAATCAGAATCTCCCCGGCTTCATCAGCATGTGCCCCGGATATCCGATTCAAGAATCGCAGAACTGGCAAAGCGCGTTCCTGCCGGGGATTTATCAAGGCACGCACATTAACACGAAGCACGAGAAAGTCGAACAACTCATCGAGCACATCAAAAACAATTCCGTTTCACCCGACGAACAGCGCAAGCAACTGGAGTTGCTGCGTCAGTTGAACGAACGTCACGCCCGCCGCCGGGCGCAGGATGCGCAACTCGAAGCGCGCGTCCAGTCCTTCGAGCTGGCGTATCGGATGCAGATGGACGCGACCGACGCGTTCGACATCTCCAAAGAACCAGCGCGAATCCGCGAGATGTACGGCAAGGGCACGCAGGCGCGGCAACTGCTCATCGCTCGCCGTTTGCTGGAGCGCGGCGTCCGCTTTATCCAGGTCTGGCATGGCGACGGCCAGCCGTGGGATAATCATGACGATTTGGAGGACAATCATCGTAAACTCGCCAAGGAGTCTGATCAGCCCATCGGCGCATTGCTGAAGGACCTCAAACAGCGCGGCATGTTGGACGACACGCTGGTCATTTGGGGTGGAGAATTTGGACGCACGCCGACTGTCGAGCTCCCGACGCCCGGGGCAAACGCCGGCAAGATCAACGGGCGTGATCACAATCACCACGGATTCACGATGTGGATGGCCGGCGGCGGCGTGCGCCGCGGCTACGTTCATGGCGCGACGGATGAGTTTGGATTCAAGGCCGTGGAGAAACCCGTTCACATTCACGACTTGCACGCGACAATTTTACACCTGCTCGGTTTTGATCATACGAAACTCACCTTCCGTCATGCGGGCCGGGATTTTCGGCTGACCGATGTGCATGGCAATGTGGTGAAGGAGTTGATGGCGTGAGGAGCGGAGAGACACCGAAACACCCAAGCACCCAAATACCCAAATTGCGCACGTTGCTGTTTGGGTGTTTGGGTCTTTGGGTGATTGGATCCTTCAGTGTTTTTGCCGCTTCTCCCACCGCCGATCAAATCGAGTTCTTCGAAAAAAAAATCCGGCCGGTTCTGGTCGAGCATTGTTATTCCTGCCACAGCGAGAAAGCTGAAAAAGTTAAAGGCGGCTTGAAGCTCGACACGCGGGATGCCTGGCTCAAAGGCGGAACTTCCGGCCAGGTCATTGTGCCCGGTGATCCGGACGCGAGCTTGCTGATCAAAGCAGTGCGCTACACGGATGAAGAAATCCAGATGCCGCCCCGCAAGGGCGGGGACAAAAAGCTCCCGGCGGAACAAATCGCCAATCTCGAAGCCTGGGTTAAAATGGGCGCGCCCGATCCGCGGGTTGGTAGCGGTCCAAAACCACTCACGGATGTTGCCGAAGCGCGTGCCCGGCACTGGGCGTTTCAAGCGGTGAAGAAACCCGCGCTTCCGGAGGTCAAAAAAAATCGTTGGGTCCAAACTCCGATTGATAATTTTGTTCTCGCGAAGCTGGAGCAAAAGAATCTTACCCCGGCCAAACCCGCAGACCGGCGCACGCTTATCCGCCGCGTCTCTTACGATTTGCTGGGGCTGCCGCCCAGGCCGGAAGAAGTCGAGGCATTCGTCAAAGATAAAAGCCCGGACGCCTACGCGAAACTGGTGGATCGCTTGCTCGCTTCGCCGCACTACGGCGAGCGTTGGGGTCGCCACTGGCTCGACGTGGCACGGTACGCGGACACCAAAGGTTATCTCGCCGGCGGCGAGGAGCGACGTTACGCGTTCTCCTATACCTATCGCGATTACGTCATTCGTGCCTTCAACGAGGACAAACCCTACGACCAATTCCTCATCGAGCAGATCGCTGCGGACCGGTTGCCGCTCGGCGAGGAGAAAGATTCGCTGGCCGCGCTGGGATTTCTTACGTTGGGCCGTCGCTTTCTGAACAATCCGCATGACATCATTGACGACCGCATTGACGTGGTCACGCGCGGCACGCTTGGGCTGACCGTTTCCTGCGCGCGTTGCCACGATCATAAATTCGATCCCATCTCGGCGAAGGACTATTACGCACTGTACGGCGTGTTCGCGAACAGCGAGGAGCCCTCAGAAAAGCCGTTGCTCGGATCGCTGAAGGACTCACCAGATTATCAAGATTACCTGAAAGCGAAGGCAAAGATCGAATCCGAGATCGAGGAATTTGAGGACAAGGAAATCGCCAAGTTCATCGGTGATCTGCGGAAGGATGTTGGCGACTATTTACTGGGCGCGCGCGACGCGGCGAAGTTGGAAGACCAGTCCAAATTCGACACGTTCGCCGTCGAACGCAAACTCCTGCCTGCCGTGCTGCGTCGTTGGATGAAGGACCTTGACGAGCGACGCAAAAAGCCAGACCCCAGCTTCGCGCCTTGGTTTGAGTTGTCGGCGCTGGCGGAACAGGATTTCGCCGCGAGTGCAAAACCGCTGCTTGAAAAGTTCGTGGCCGAGCCGGCGCAATTCAATCCAGCCGTCGCCAGGGCGCTTGCGGAGAAGGCGGCGGACTCTTTGAAAACGGTTGTGGAAGTTTACAGCAAAGTGTTCACCGACGTTGACGGCGAGTGGAAAAAATCTTTGGAGGCGGCGACCAAGGAGAAGCAAGGGCCACCCGCGTCTCTGCCGGATGCAGGTCGCGAAGCCTTGCGGCAAATTCTTTACGCCGAAGGCATGCCGATCAATTTGCCCAAGGACGAGGTGCGCACGATTCACGCGCGGCGCTTGCGCGAAGGCTCCGCTCCCATTCGCAATAAGATTGAGGCGCTGAGTTGGACGCATCCCGGCGTTCCGCTTCGGGCGATGGCCATGGCGGACAGATCAAACCCCGGCGATTCACACGTTTTCATTCGAGGCAACCCCGGCAATCGCGGACCAGACGTTCAGCGGCGTTTCCTGGAGGTCTTGAGCGAACCTGGCCGGCCGCCTTTTACAAACGGAAGCGGACGGCTGGATCTGGCGCGCGCAATCACGAGTCCGGAAAATCCGCTCACGGCGCGAGTGTATGTGAACCGGGTGTGGCTGCACCATTTTGGCGAAGGGCTCGTTAATACGCCGGGCGACTTCGGCGTGCGCACCGAACCGCCGTTGCATCGGGAATTGCTCGATTACCTGGCGGCCACGTTCATGGAAAATGGATGGAGTACGAAAAAGTTGCACCGACTGATTCTGCTCTCGGCAACTTTTCAGCAGAGCAGCGAGGCAAGTGAAAAAAGTCTCAAGGCTGATCCCGACAATCGCTATTTCACCCGCATGAACCGCCGCCGCCTCGATTTCGAGGCCACGCGCGATACGTTGCTCGCCGTCTCAGGCAAACTTGACCTGAAGATGGGTGGAGTGCCCGTGGACATCGTGGCCGAACCGTTCGCCACGCGCCGGACAGTGTATGGACTCATTGACCGGCAGAATCTTCCCGGCATGTTTCGCACGTTCGATTTCGCGAATCCGGACGTGAGCAGCCAGGGCCGCTTCCACACCACCGTGCCGCAACAGGCGTTATTCATGTTGAACAGTCCGTTCGTGATCGAACAGGCGCGCGCGCTGGTGCAACGCGATGAAGTGAAGCGCAGCGAAACTCCGGCAAAAAAGAT
>CAZCZP010000321.1:0-4118 GCA_964502895.1 uncultured Bifidobacteriaceae bacterium | reverse complement strand
CGAATGAGCCCGGGTCGTGTTGCGAGCTTGCTCTCACATGACAGATTGGCCAGTTTGTTGGCAATGCAGTCTGACGTAATCACGCCACCGTCCGCGGCCGCCGCCGCGAATTACGAACTGCGTTCCAAGGACGGCGATGGCGAACTTCTCGAAGTCGCCATGGGACCGCATCACCCGTCCACGCACGGAGTCTTCCGCATGGACGTGGTGCTCGATGGCGAACGCGTCGTGAAGCTCAAGCCCGTGTTCGGCTATCTCCATCGCAATCACGAGAAGATCGCCGAAGGCACGACCTATCTTGCCTCAATGCCGTACACCGACCGGCTGGATTATTTTTGTTCGCTCACGAACAACTGGGCTTATGCGCTGTCAGTCGAAAAACTTGCCGGGTTGCAGGTCCCTGAGCGCGCGGAATACATACGTGTCATCACCGCTGAACTGACGCGATTGCAAAATCATGCCTGTCTTGTCGGCTTCCTTACGCAGGACATGGGTGCGTCCGGCACGCCGTTGATGTACGCTTTTCGTGAGCGCGAAAAAATTCTGGACCTCTTCGAATCGCTCACGGGCGCGCGGATGATGTGCAATTACATGCGCTTCGGCGGTTGCCGTTGCGATTTGCCGGCCGGCTGGCTGCAGCAGGCGAAACGAGTGGTAGAGGAAACGCCGCGCTTTATTGACGAGTTCGAGCGCTTGCTGGCCGAGAACGAAATCCTCATGGCTCGGACGCAGGGCATCGGCGCGTTGTCACGTGAACTCGCGGTCAACGCCAGCATCACCGGCCCGATGTTGCGCGCTGCCGGCGTGAACTATGATCTCCGCAAAGTGGATCGCTACGGAATTTATGATCGCTTCCAGTTCAAAGTTCCACTCGGGGACCACGGAGACACCTACGACCGTTACATGGTCCGCGTATTGGAAATGCGCGAGTCTGTGAAAATTCTGGAGCAGGCGCTGGCGCAAATTCCTGACGGACCGATCATTGATCCGAAGGCAAAGCTGCGCGGTTTCCGTCCGAAAGCGGGTGAGGCTTACGGCCGCGTTGAAGCGCCAAAAGGCGAACTGGGCTTCTATCTTATCAGCGATGGCGGGCCGAATCCGTATCGCTATCGCGTGCGCCCGCCAAGCCTGATTAATTTGACGATTCTCGAAGATATGTGTCTGGACCAGATGGTAGCGGATGTGGTGATCATCCTGGGCAGCGTGGATATTGTGTTAGGTGAGGTGGACCGATGAAAAGGCCGGTGGAAGTGTTGCGGAATCACATGTTGCTTCAGTGGTTCGATGCCTGGGATGACCCAATCGGGCTGTCCGTTGATTTCTCCGAAGAGGTTGTCATGCGATTCTGCGGAATCGCGCGTGGAAGATTCAAGCGATTCGATCCTAAGGAATACTAAACTATGCTCGGCGAAGGCATCATCAAAGGGATGGCGGAGACGGCGAGGAATTTCATCGGCAGTTACGTCAGCGACGAGCGGCTCACCACGGTGCAATATCCAGAGGACCGGATTCCGCAGATCGAGAACGCGCGCCAGTTTCCATTTCTAGTTCACGACGGAGACGACTGGCATGAGGGCATGCGCTGTGTCGCCTGCCAGATTTGCGAAAAGGAATGTCCGCCCAAGTGTATCTACATTGAGAAGAGTAAAGACAAGAAACCGGACTATGTGGGGAAGCCGCAGTTCTATCCGGCGAAGTTCGACATAGACCTCTCGGTTTGCATGAGTTGCCAGATTTGCGTCGAGGTCTGTCCCTTTGACGCGATCAAGATGGACACGGAATTCGAGCTGAGCACCACGGACCGTTTCGGCGGCCTGCTCGTCAACAAACAGCAGCTTGCCCGGTCCAACGATTACTACAAACGGATTCATCCAACTGAAGCGGCCGAAGTGGACGCGCGTCTGGCGGCGGAAAAGGCCAAGGCCGAAGCCAAAGCGAAAGCGGACGCGGAAGCGAAAGCGAAGGCTGCCGCAACCCCAAAACCTGCAACCCAGCCTGGCGCCCTTGCGGCTGCGGTGAAATGAATTCCATCCAGGGCTTCAAGGGGATGTCCGATAACAACACGCCGGGCTTGCGCTGCGATCCAATGTACGCACCCGCGGCTCGAAGCTTGATTTCAACCAGTTTCCCGGCGAACCTGCGCCGCGATTTCGAGGCCCGACAACGCGATGGCTGATTCGTTGGATCAGATTTTTGTTTTACTGAAACACTGGCTGGTTGGTTTTGCGCCGACTGGCTGGCAGGCGTTGCTTTCGGCTGTAATTTCCATCGCGGCGATCATCGTCGTGTTCGCCACCTTGTTCGCGATTACGACGTGGCTCGAACGCAAGGGACTTGGGCGCATCCAGAATCGCTATGGACCAAATCGCGTCGGGCCATTCGGCCTGCTGCAACCGGCGGCGGATGGGATCAAGGCGTTGACCAAAGAGGACCTCGTGCCGCGCGCGGCGGACAAAGTCGTGCATTACCTCGCACCGATTGCGCTGTTGCTCCCCGTGTTGCTTTCCTACGCCGTGCTGCCCGTGGGACGCAACATGGTTGGCGTGGACCTCGAAGCGGGCGTGCTGTTCTTTTTCGCGGTTGGCGCGGCGACGGAACTCAGCGTGTTCATGGCCGGCTGGTCGAGCCGCAACAAATACGCGCTGCTCGGCGCCATGCGGGCCATTGCGCAAATGGTAAGCTACGAAATTCCGCTCATCCTCTCCTCCGTCACCGTGATCATGATGGTCGGTTCGCTTTCGACCGTGAACATTGTCGCGGCGCAGGCGGGCTACGGCGGATGGCTGCCGGATTGGTTTGTGTTCACGCCTTGGGGTCTTGCCGGCTTTCTCCTTTTCATGATCGCGGCGGCGGCGGAATCCAATCGCTCGCCGTTCGATCTGCCGGAAGGCGAATCGGAAATCATCGCGGGCTACTTCATCGAATACTCGGGGTTCAAATTCGCGCTCTTCTTCCTGGCGGAATATCTCGGCATGTTTGCCATCAGCGGACTGGGCATAACACTGTTCCTCGGTGGCTGGCACGCGCCCGCCGCCCGGCTGACTTGGATTCCCTCGTGGGCTTGGTTCTTCATGAAACTCGTCGCAATCATCCTCGTTTTCATCTGGATTCGCGGCACCCTGCCGCGCTTGCGTATGGATCAGCTCATGAACTTTGCCTGGAAATTCATGTTGCCGATGGCGCTCATCAATCTGGTTGCGGCCGCAGCGTGGCATTTCATGCTGCCCGGCGCCGCGCGCTGGCTGGTCTGCGGCGCTTTGGTCGTCACGCCGTACCTGCTGCTGGGCAAATCGCTGTTCCAACACAAGAACCTGGCCAAACGCGTTTATCGCTATGCGGACTGAAGCGCCATGACGTTGCCTTTCGCCATCATTGCCGTGCTGACCATTGCCGCCGCTGTGGCCGCGATGACGCTGCGCAATCTCGTGCATTGCGCACTGGCGTTGACGGTGGCGTTCGCGGGTTTGGCCGCGGCGTTTCTACAGCTCGACGCGCAATTTGTCGGCTTTGCCCAAATCCTGGTTTACGTTGGCGCGGTCGCGATCCTCATCGTGTTCGCGGTGCTGTTGACGCGCGGCGGGGAGGCTCCAGAGAAATCCGTTTTCTCGTCGTCATGGATTTGGGGCGCGTTGGTGGCCGTAGCCGTGTTCGGGACTCTGGCGTGGGCCATCAAAAACAGCTTTGCCAGTCAGCGAGAGCCGCGGGAAAAAGTCGTGGCTACAGTGAAGAACATCGGCGATGCCCTGATGATGAACTTTGTGCTGCCGCTGGAAGTCATCGGCCTGCTGCTGACGGCGGCGCTGATTGGCGCGGTGATTATTGCGATGCGCGAGGAGGGGAGAACCAAATGAATTTCAGAATCGAAAGTGAGCAGGTGAGAAAGTGGGAAAGTGAGACTCACAACAGGCTGCGCCTCCCACTTTCCCACTTTCCCACTTTCCCACTCTCCGGAGGGCGAAACGCATGACGCCGCTTGCCGGTTATCTTCTCCTCGCTGCTGTGCTCTTCAGCATCGGCCTGGCCGGCGCGCTCACGCGGCGCAACGCCATCATCGTTTTGATCGGCATCGAACTCATGCTCAACGCGGCGAACCTGAACTTCATCGCGTTCTGGCGCTT
>CAZCZP010000320.1:0-4127 GCA_964502895.1 uncultured Bifidobacteriaceae bacterium | reverse complement strand
AAGTATCCGGATTCGCTCACCGGTTGGAAAGCCACGGCGCGCGTTGCATCAGCGGGAAATCAATTCGGCATCGCCGATGCGACCACGCGCACGAAGCAACCGCTCATAGTGCGCTTGCAAGCACCGCGCTTCTTTGTCGTCGGCGATCAGGTCGTGATTTCGGCGGTGGTGAACAACAACACCGACGAGGCGATGGAGGTAAAGGTGGCATTGGATGTGGGACAGGCTTCCAGCCTGTCTGTGTCAGGCAAGATGTCTGACCCGGTTTTGAAAGTTCCCGCCAACAGCGAAGCGCGCGCCGATTGGAAGTGCGAGATCAAATCGCCCGGCGAAGTGAAGCTGAAGGTCACAGGTCGCGGCGGCAGATACTCCGACGCGATGGAGAAGACATATCTGGCTTACGAACACGGCATCGAGAAATTCCTGACCAAAGCCGGCAAGATCCGCGGCAATGACATTCTGGTGAAGCTGGATTTGCCAAAGGCGCGCAAGGCGGATTCCACGTCGCTCGTCGTGCAAGTCACGCCAAGCATGGCGGTGACGATGCTTGATGCGTTGCCGTATTTGATTGATTACCCCTACGGTTGCACCGAACAGACGATGAGCCGTTTTCTGCCCGCAGCCATCACGGCGAAAACTCTGCGCGATGTGGGCCTCGATCCTGAGGACGTGATGGGCCGCGTGTTCGGCGGCATTGAAAGCCGGACAACGGGCGCGCCAGCTTCTCCGCGCCAGGGTACACAGAAGAATCTCGCTCAACTCGACAAGATGGTGAAGGCAGGGTTGGAACGACTTTATGATTTCCAACACGCGGACGGTGGTTGGGGTTGGTGGAAGGAAGGCGAGAGCGATCATTGGATGACCGCTTACGTGCTGTGGGGAATGTCGTTAGCGCGCGATGCGAAGATCGCGGTGAAACCTGACGTGCTCAGCCGCGCGAAGGATTTTCTCGCGAGGGAAATCGTCGAGGAAGAAGAAAACCCCGACATGCAGGCGTTCATGCTGCACGCGGTGGCAGTTTATTACGCGCCGTTCAGGGACCAGTTGACGGGCACGTCCGTGCCGAAGGCATTGGAGAATCTCTGGACCAGGCGTGATGCGCTCAATGCCTATACACGCGCGCTCCTCGCATTGAGCGCGCATCATCTCGGCGATGCGCCCAAGGCGAAGACTCTGATCGAAAACCTGGAGAACGGCGTGAAGCGCGATGTCCGGCCCGATGCGTCCGTGCTCGTGGGCGGCAAACCTGACAACGCCGGCGTGATGGGCACAGCGCATTGGGGCGAGGACGGAATTTACTGGCGCTGGAGCGATGGCGGCGTGGAAGCGACGGCGTTTGCGTTGCGCGCGTTGCTGACGATTGATCCGAAGAACAAACTCATCGAGCCGGTCACGAACTGGCTCATCAAGAACCGTCGCGGTGCGCAATGGAGCAACACGCGCGACACCGCCATCGTCGTCCTGGCGATGAACGATTACCTGCGCGTAAGCGGCGAACTGAAGCCGGAACTCGAATACGAGTTGATCGTGAACGGGAAATCCATCGCGAAAAAGAAAGTCAGCGGAGCGGACGTGTTCAACGCGCCGAGCCGTTTCGCAGTCGAATCGGGCCTCATCAAGGACGTGAACGAAATCCGCATCGTCCGCAAGCAGGGCGACACGCCGGTTTATTTCGCCGTGGAGGGAAAATTCTTCAGCCTGGAAGAACCCATCACACCGGCGGGCAACGAGATTTTTGTGAAGCGCGAGTATTACAAGCTCGTCGGCCGTCCGACGCTGCTCAAGGGTTATGTCTATGACAAAGAGCCGTTGCGCGACGGCGAATCTGTGAAGAGCGGCGAACGCGTCGAGACGCTTGTCACCATCGAGGCCAAGAACAATTACGAGTATCTGTTGTTCGAGGACCTGAAACCGGCCGGCTTTGAAGCGGTGGAAGTCCGCAGCGGCGAATCGCTTTATGCGCGCGAACTCAAATCGGGCGCGGTGGAGCGGCTGCATGGCGAAAGTGCGACTCCGCCCACGAACAAGACCGTGACCGTGCAGAGCGGAAATACTCTTTCAGCCCTAGCCCAAGCAAACAAGACTTCAGTGGCATCCATCAAGCGCGCGAACAACTTAATCAGTGACCGCATCCGCGTCGGGCAAAAGCTCGTAATGCCGCCGGTTGCAGCGAGCGATGAAGCGGCCGACTTCACCGGGCGTCAGCGCTGGGTTTACCAGGAATTGCGCGACCGCAAAGTGGCGATGTTCGTTGACAAGCTTCCCGAAGGCGTCTGGCAAATCCGCTACGACCTGCGCGCGGAAGTGCCGGGAGAATTTCACGCATTGCCCGTCGTGGGTCACGCGATGTATGTGCCGGAGATTCGCTGCAACGGCCCGGAACTGCGAGTGACGGTCAAGGACACGACGCCGTAAGCCGCGCAAAGCTCGTAAGCCAGCGGCAGTTGCGTCAGTTCGTTGGCACACCCAAAGCTTAAAACCGTGAACAGTCTGAAACTCGTCAGCGCAACGGTTCGTGTGAAGGCGATTCAGCAAAAACCAAAGCCGTGGCGTGTTGCCGCGGCCAAGGCTTGTACGCCGCGAAGACACAACTGTCCCGTTTGCCGCAAAAACAAGTAATGCGAAGGTCCGACTTATGATCTGGTTGAACAACTTGCGCCTCAAATCGAAAGACCCGCAGGCACGATGCAACGCGATTGAGAGCCTGGCTGGTTCAAAGAATCCGGACGCGGTGGAATCGTTGACCTCCTGCCTGGAGGACGTGAATGCGCAAGTGCGCCGCGCGGCAGCCCAGGCGCTCGGCAAATTTCCGAATCCACTTTCGACGGATGCGCTGATCACCGTCCTGCGCGATTCCAACGAAGGAGTTCGCGAAACGGCTGCCAGTTCACTGGGACGGCTAGGTGATCAGCGAGCGACGAATCCGCTGCTTTGGGCTTTGAAGGATGGCTCGAACGCGGTGCGTGCCGCGGCAGCGGGCGCCCTTAAAAACATCGGATGGAAACCATCGTCCGAGGAGGAAACGGCGTTTTTTGAACTGGCCATCGGCAATGCGAATGCCGCGGTGAACGCGGGGCAGGCGGCGGTGGTGCCATTGGTCAATGAGTTGAAGAGTGATACGGGATTTTTGCGGCGCGCCGCCGCTGAGGCCCTCGAAACGATGAACGACCCGCGCCGAATTCAACCGTTGCTCGCCGCGGCCCGGGACCCGGACGCCACCGTGCGCGTTTCCGCCATTTACGCGCTGGCCAACGAAACGACCCAGGAGGTCGCCACGATGCTGGTGAACTCTTTTCGCGATCAAGATCGCCAGGTGCGATTCGCCGCGGCCGAGGTGCTCTCGAAATGGGAAGACCCCGCCTACGCGCCCTGCTTCGTTGACTTGCTGGCCGACAGCCACTTTGAAGTCCGCCTCACGGCGGTCAAGTTTCTCGCCAAACGCCGTGATCCCGAGGCAGCGGTTGTGTTGCTGCCGTTGATGCAGGACGCGGACAACGACGTGCGCCTGACGGTCGCGCAAGCCCTCGGTCTGGTCGGCAACCCGGTCGCCATCGAAGCGCTGGTAGTGGCGTTGACGGATGAGGAAAAAACAGTGCGCGATGCCGCCGGAAGCTCGCTTGCCCAGATTGACCCCAACTGGCCGGCCACAGAATCCGCCCAGCGCGCGGCTACGCAACTCGAAGCTTTCGCGCAAGATCGCCGCGCGTGGGTGCGCTCGGCGGCGATGCAAGTGCTCGCCCGGTTGCGCGCGCCGGAAAGTCAGATTCACGCCAGTCCGTGAGCACCTCGCCGAAGGCTTCACCCAAGCGCATCCGATTTCATCTCCCCGTCGGTTTTGGACTGATTTCAAAACGTCCCCTTGCGAAGGCTGAGAATGAAACTCCCCAGGCTGCCAAAATTGAAATCCCGACCATAACGGAAACAGTTGCTCGATTCGTCCCGCTGCGGCAAGGTTACGGTTGTATGACCAACAGCCGCGCGAATGAATTGTCGCTGCGCCTGGACCGGCCCGAAGTGATGAGGCTGGCCCGGGTGTTCGCGCTTTCACTCGTGCTGCATCTGTTGGTGTGGGGCACATATAGCACCGGAAAGCACTTCCACGTTTGGGAGAAATTGCGTTGGCCCGC
>CAZCZP010000319.1:0-4138 GCA_964502895.1 uncultured Bifidobacteriaceae bacterium | reverse complement strand
TCCGAGAAACCGATCTCCGTTAGACCGACTTTGACCGCCTGCGCAGCCAGATCGGTGGGATTCCCCACGGCGTGATGACACAGGTGGGTGTGCATGTGGTAATCAGGCGGAAGCGACATTGCAGCGAAGTTAGTTCAGCGTAAGGCAACGCGGCAAGGTGGAAACTGGGAGCGCCGGCATCGTTGCCGGCGAGATGAAAAGCGCCCAGACAAGCCGGCAAGGATGCTGGCGCTCCCAGCCTCCGAGTTTCTGATTTGCCTTTCGGACGCAGGCGAGGACCTTCAAGCGCGGTCCGGTGGGGGACATAAAATCGTCACAAGAGGTTTGGCAAACCTTCTTGCATCGGACATTCAGGCGCTGCAACACTCGCTCGCAATACGAACTCATGGCCAGCGCACCGAAACTGTTTGGCAACAATCCACGTTATGAGCGTTGGCGCTGGCAGATCTTCGGCATCACCTGGCTGGCTTACGCCGGGTTCTATCTCACGCGAAAATCCTTTTCCGTCGCCAAAATTGATTTAGCCAAGCCGGAAGTGATGGGCATGAGCGACGGCGACCTGGCCCGGATTGACGGGGCGTATCTCGTGGCCTACGCCATCGGCCAGTTCGTTTGGGGCATCGCGGGAGACAAGTTCGGCGCGCGCCGGGTCGTGCTTGGGGGAATGCTTGGCTCGGTGATCGCGGCATTGGCGATGGGTGCGTCGTCATTCACCGTGGTGTTCGGCGTGCTGTTTTTCATTCAAGGGTTGTGTCAATCCACTGGCTGGGCGCCGCTTTCGAAAAACTTGGGAAGTTTCTTTTCGCGGCGCGAGCGAGGCGTCGTGATGGGTGTCTGGTGTTCGAACTACGCCGTGGGCGGATTGATCGCTTCGATCTTCGCGGGTGCGGTGGGAGACTGGTTTGGCTGGCGTTATGCGTTTTTCATTCCGGCGCTCGTGCTGCTCGGTATTTGGGTGCTGTTTCTGTTGCTGCAACGCAATCGCCCCGAAGACGTCGGCTTGCCGCCGGTCGAGGTGTATCACAACGAGAAACCCGACGTGCCGCTCGCCGCCGAGGCGACGCACGCTGAGCCGGAAGGGTCGTGGCAAGTGATTCTCGACGTGCTGCGCAATCCGATGGTGCTGCTGTTGGCGGCCATTTATTTTCTCTTGAAGCCTGCGCGCTACGCGATCCTGTTTTGGGGACCGAAGTACATCAGCGACAAGTTGGGCACCGGCATGACGACCTCGGGATTTGTGAGTGCCATGTTCGAATTGGCCGGCGTGTTCAGCGTGATTGTGGCGGGCCTTCTTTCCGACAAGATTTTCGGCTCGCGCCGGATGCCGGTCTCGGTGATTTATCTGGGCCTGCTGGCGGTGGCGTTGTTCTTTCTCGACAAATTGCCGGCCACCGCGTGGATGCTCGGGGCGTTCCTTTTCCTCATCGGGATGCTGACTTACGCGCCAGACTCGCTCATCAGTGGCACCGCGGCGGTGGATTTCGGCACCAAGAAAGGCGCGAGCACGGCCTCGGGTCTGATCAATTGCGCAGGTTCGGTGGGCGCGGTGGTGGGCGGGACGTTGCCCGGCTTGGTGCAGAAACAATGGGGTTGGCAGGGCGTTTTCACCGTTCTCGGAGCGGCTGTACTGCTGGCGGCGTTGTTGTTGTTGCCCAAGTGGAACGCGCTGCCGACGGAATCCGGCGTGACAAAGCAGAAGTAACACCGGTTCGGTTAACCTTCGGATTCGCGTCCCCCTAAAACGGGTCATTGCGATTGGACCTTTGCTGGTTAGACTTTTCTAAATTCCGTGAGCATGCAAATTGGTATCGAGCCGCTTATTGCCCGTTGTCGGCCCGGCTGGTCGTTGCCGGGTGAATTCTATTCCAACGAGGAGGTGTATCGCCACGACCTCGCCCGCGTCTGGCGCACAGGCTGGCTCTTCGCCGGGCACACGTGCGAAGTTCCGAAGCCCGGAGATTTTTTTACGTGCGAGGTGGACACGGATTCCATCATCGTCGCGCGTAGCGACGATGGCGAGGTTCACGCTCTGCACAATGTCTGCCGCCATCGGGGTTCGACGATCTGCAATGAATCGGCAGGCCACGCGACGCGCCTGGTCTGTCCTTACCACCAATGGACCTACGGCTTGGATGGCCGCCTGCTCGCCTGCCGCGGAATGCCGGACGATTTGGACAAAACGCAATTCAGCCTGGCGCGGGTGCATGCTCGCGAGGTCGAAGGATTGATTTTCATTTCCCTTGCGCAGAACCCGACGTCGTTCGAGTCGGCGTTTGAAACGTTGTCGCCTTTGCTCAAGCCACAAGGTTTCAATCGGGCAAAAGTCGCGAAGGCCGCTGACTACCTGGTGGAAGCCAATTGGAAACTTGTCTGGGAAAACAATCGCGAGTGTTATCACTGCAACCTGAATCACCCGCAATATATCAAAGCCAACTTCGATCATTACAACGCCGACGACACCACGCCTCGCATTCGTGAAGCGATCAGCACCGTCGTCGCGCGCAGTGAAAAAAAGTGGGCCGAAGAAAACCTCGCGCCCACGCACAAACAAACGGGCATGACCGTTTTTCCCGACGCTGAAAACAACGTCTGGTTTTCCGCGAACCGCACGCCGTTGGTCGAGGGTTGGGTGAGCGAATCCATGGATGGCAAACAGGTTGCGCCGCTCATGGGCGATTACAAAGACGCCGACGTAGGCACTTTGCGGATGCGCACACTGCCGAATTTCTGGAATCACTCCAGTTGCGATCATGGAGTCAGCACGCGCCTGCTACCCGCCGGTCCGCAGCGCACGGCGATTCGGGTCTGGTGGCTGGTGGATGAGAAAGCCGTCGAGGGTCGCGATTACGATCTCGCGAAGCTGATGCCCTTCTGGCAGCTCACCTCCGAGCAGGACTGGCAGATTTGCGAGCGACAGCAGCGCGGCGTCAATTCGAGCGCCTACCGGCCCGGCCCGTACTCAACGTTCAAGGAATACAACGTGGACAGTTTCGTGCGTTGGTATTTGAAGATGCTGAAACCCGAAGAGCATAGCGCAAAGGCGATGGTAGCCTGAGCTTGAACAGCTTCCCTGCGTGAACGACCCCCTCACCTGTCCTGTGGACACCCGCTCCTCCATTGGGGGAGCGGGCAGGGTGGGCGGGCGGCTCATAGGGAAGGCGACTGCTTCAGTTTTTCGTCTCACTCATTCTCTGATTCGCCATCTCAACTGACTACATGGCTCAACTCTCTAACGCGGAAATTGTAATCGTTGGTGGCGGCGCTGTCGGTTGCGGCGTGGCCTACGCGCTCGCCAAGGCAGGCAAAACCGACATCCTTCTGCTCGAACGTGCCAATGATATCGGCCTGGCCACGACTTCTCAGGGCGCCGGCCTTTGCGGACAACCGCGCGATTCAGTTGACCGCGTCCGCCTCGCGATGCATTCCGTCGCGACCTTTCGCGAGTTGCAGAAAGACCCTGAAGTAAAACCTGATTGGCACGAAGTTGGTTCGCTGCGCATTGCTTTGAATGAACGGCGGACGGCAGAATTTAAGGAACTCAAGCAAGCTTCCGATGATGCGGGCCTGGAAACTTCTCTCATTGACCGCACCGAAGCGAAGCGCCTTTGGCCGCTGATGGATTTCGCAAAAGCCACAGCCATCCTCTGGTGTCCCAGTGACGGTTATATGACGCCCAGTTGCGTGGTCAAAGCTTACGCACATCAATGCCGCAAGCTGGGTGTTCGCTTCGCCACCTCCAACATCGTCGAAGGAATCACGTTGAAGAACGGTCGCGTCGCTGGCGTGAAGACTAACCACGGTTCGGTCGAATGTCGTCACGTCATCAACGCCGCCGGCGCGCATGCTTATCATGTCGCAAAGCTCGCGGGTCTGGAGCTTCCCATCGTTCCCGTGCGGCACGAATACTATATCACCGTGCCCTTGGCTGGACTCACACCAGACTTGCCGTGCTTCCGGATTCCTGACCTGACCCTCTATGGTCGCGTGCGCGACGAGGGCCTGCTGTTGGGCGGCTGGGAACCGAAATCACTTCACACAGATCCGCGCGGTTACAGCGTCACCGGAGTTCCTCCTGAAATCGCTCCCGACTGGCCGGTGCTCAACAGTTTTGAAGAGAGTTATGATGGCTTTTTCCCCG
>CAZCZP010000318.1:0-4152 GCA_964502895.1 uncultured Bifidobacteriaceae bacterium | reverse complement strand
GACTGCCGAGCAAACCTTCGCGAGCGCGAGGTGGGAATTGCGGCGGCAGGTCGAAGTTGGTCCTGGGCCAGCCGGCAGAGCCGATCGAATTCCTCCGCCGGAAAGTCCGGTTGGAGTTCCGCGACGGTGGGCCATGCGGAAAGGATGCGCCCTGCGTCCGCCAGGGCGGAGGATTGCTCGGCCTTGGGAAGTTCACGCCAGAATTGCACGCGCCGATTGGATCAAAAATCCGCCCCGCCAACAAGCCGCCGTTAGCGGCACTGGTTACTGTCCCTTCGCAGCCGCCCTGGCTTTCTTCGCCTTCTTCTTCGGGGGACGGGTGGCGGGATCGGCGCCGTCGTTGTCGGTATGTGAACCGCCCCAACCCGGCCTGATGTTAGCCGCGTTCCATTCGTCCCACCTGGTTTGAAGCTCTTTAACTTTCTCCGGCAGAGCGGAAGCAAGGTCTTTGGTTTCGCCGATGTCCGACGCCAAGTTGTAAAGTCTCGCATCGCTGACGGGTTGATTGCGCGCACCCGTAAGAGTGTCCGCGTTGCTGTCGTAGCGGACGAGTTTGTAATCGCCAACGCGAATTGCCATCTGCTGACCAAACCGCCAGTAAAGCGCCTCGTGCGGCGCGCCGGTTTTTTCGCCGCGCAGAAATGGCAGGAGGTTCACACCTTCCGCCTTCCAATCAGGACTGACGCTGACACCCGCCGCGGCAAGCGCCGTGGCGGTGAGGTCCAGTTGAATGACCGGTTGCGCATAGACACCCGGTTTGATCTGACCAGGCCAGGACACGAGGAAGGGCACGCGAATGCCTCCTTCGAGCGTGGTCCGCTTTGATCCGCGCAAGGGCGCGTTGTTCGCGGCATTGACCGACGTGCTTGGCATCGTGGGCCCGCCATTGTCCGAGATGAAGAATACCAGCGTGTTCTTTTCCAAACCGGCGTCCTTGAGTTTTTTCTGAACCTGCCCAATGGCTTCGTCCATCGCCAGCATCATGGCATTATAGGTTCGACGCTTTTCGTCGGTGATGTTGGAAAATTTCGCGAGGCGTTCATCAGTGGCGTGCATCGGAGTGTGAACGGCATTGAACGCGAGATAGAGAAACCACGGCTCGCTTTTGTGGCGTTCAATGAAAGCCACGGCTTCACGGCCGAAAGCGTCCGTCGTGTAGTCCAATTCGTTTACGGGTTCAGTCCCGCGCCACATTCCGGCAGCCTCGAAATAACTGTGGCCGCCGCCCAGAAAACCGTAGAACTCGTCGAAGCCACGTTTAAGCGGATGATAATCCGCCCCGCCGCCGAGATGCCACTTGCCGACAAGACCGGTAGCGTAACCCGCAGTTTTGAGACGGTCGGCGATGGTCTTCTCCTCAAGAGGCAGACCACCAACCGCTCCCGCTGGATTGAACTCGTGCCCAAATCGCGTCTGGTAACGGCCCGTCAACAACCCTGCGCGCGTGGGCGAGCAATAGGGCCCAGAGACGTAGCCACTGGTAAAGCGCACCCCCGACGCCGCCAATGCATCAAGGCCGGGCGTTGGAATGTCTTTGCATCCGTGAAATCCAACGTCGGCGTAGCCCATGTCATCGCCGACAACGAGAAGGATGTTGGGTTTTGCCGCTGCTTGAAGAGGAGAGCCGGCGAGGGCAACGACCGTGAGAGTGAAAATTGCGAGGCGCAGCATTCGGTTCATCGAGCCTGAGTTTCTGTTGTTGTCGGACAAATGCCAACTCGCTTTTTCGAACCCGTGCGTGGCGTGAGCTTGTGAATAAGTTTTTCCAAAACACAGTGGACACAAACCGCTGCACACGCTTCTAATGGCAGCACTTCGCAGGACTTTCGCGAAGCATTGGTTCCTCACCCAATCTGCCACCCCTCTATTGAGTCAGGTGCAGCAACCCAAACCATGATGTGTTTCTGGTTTATCGTGCCGCTTTTCGGACACGTCATGGCCAACTGAACAACCTTGTCCGCAAAGCGCGTGGATTGGCGTAAGTGGTGTGAACCGATTGCCGAGTCACTACAAATATGAGCGCATTCTTCGACTCGTGCCTCGTGACGTTGCTTCCGCAGCCAAGCCAACCGTGTCGCGCGTGGATTCAAACCTCCTTCCATGAAAAATGTCCTGTCCTCCTTCTTCGGCCGCGCCCGCGGCTTTGCTGATGGTGAACCCCTGATCGCTCTCTTCCTCGGCGCCGCACTGTTGGCCGTGTTCTTGTCCGCACTGCGGCGAAGTTCGCTTCCGCCCGAGTCCGACGCCAGGCCCGGTTTGCTCTGGACGCTCTATGGACATTTCACGCGCGTGCTCTGGGCGTCCTTGGCAGTTGCTTTTCTCATTGGCACGGTGTCGGTGATGCGCGGGTATCTTCACCAAACCGTGGCGAATTTCCAGCGCACGCATGGCCGCGTCACCCAGGCCAACTACAATGCCGTCCAGTCCATCTGGGGCGCAGAACAGACCCAGGGCGAATTAAGAGTGGAGATTTTCACGGACGAAGAAGTCACCGAACGCATCGAATCCGAGGACCTTACGAAACCCGCGTTTCTTCGGAGGAAGACCGTCCGCAAATTCGCCACGGGCAATCCGTTCGTCGCCGCGCGACACGAAGTAATATTGCGACAGAACCCGCGCAAGAAAGGCTCGGCTCTTTACGGGGGTTACGAAACGGATTGCCGCTTCTTCTGGAAGTTGAAGAATCCTGTTTCCACACCCAAGCAGTGTAATTTGATTTTTCCGCTGCCTGCCGACGGCGCGATGTACGATGCAATGACGGCAACGCTCAACGGCGTGGACATTCTCCCGCAAGTGGAGATCAAGGAGGGAACATTGATTCTGCGTCGCAACGTGCAACCGGACGAAACGATGGATTTGAGTATTGGCTTCAAAAGCCGTGGCATGTCGTTCTGGTATTTCCAAGTGCGCGAGACGCGGGAAATCCGTGACTTCACGCTCACCTTGTCGCTGCCGGACTTGCCCAAGGCGCGACTCAACTACCCCGAAGGCTGCATGACGCCCACCGACATCAAACCGACGGCGGACAATCAAGGCAGCGTGCTCACGTATCGCCTGGACCATGCGCTGTCGAACAAAGGCATGGGCATTGCACTCCCGCAACTGCCGCAACCAGGCGAAACTACCAACGCGGTCCTCACGGAAATTGAGCGCGCGTGGTTGTTGATTTTCGCGATGCTGGCGCTGTCGCTGACGCTCGCCACGGAGCGACACACGGTATTACTCACGGTTTTGTTCGGCGCCGCGACGGCGTTCACCTATGGGTTGCTGGGAGACTTCAGTGATTTGCTGTTCGGATTTTGGGGAACGGCATCGCTGATCTTGTTACCACTCTTCTTATCCCTGGCTTGGTTGTTGAAGCGAATCGTGGCCAACGCCGGCAAAATGCTCGCAGCACTATTGCTCCTTTTCGGAATTGCCTATCCTTGCGCGGCAGGGCTTGCCGGGCAATGGCAGACTCTGTTCCTCAATGTCTGCGCGCTCGTGCTGCTGGCGTTCACCGCGAAATTGCTGGCGCGAAACTTATCCTTCTCGCTTTCCAAGGGATAGAACAGCCAAGTTAGACAGCCGCGGTGCTATGCTTACGGCGCGTTCTTCCCGACTTCATAAGGTTTAGTGGCACCCGCGCCTCAGTGCTGCAAAACGATATCCTTGGCCTCCGGCTCGACCCACTTTCCATGCTCGCGAATCAAATCCACGAGCCGCTCCACGGCTTCGGCTTCGGGGATGTTGAATTTAATCGGCGTCTTGCCGACGTAGAGATTGATCTTGCCAGGCGCGCCGCCAACGTAGCCGAAGTCCGCGTCAGCCATTTCGCCCGGGCCGTTCACGATGCAGCCCATGATGGCAATCTTTACGCCCTTGAGATGTTCAGTGCGCGCTTTGATGCGCGCGGTCACGGTCTGGAGATTGAACAGCGTCCGTCCGCACGACGGACACGCGACGTAATCGGTCTTGAATGAACGACAACCCGCCGCCTGCAAAATGTTGTAGGCCAGCCGCAGTGATTGGCCAGCTCCCGCTTCGCCGCGAATCAAAATCGCGTCGCCAATCCCATCCGCCAGCAGCGAGCCGATGACGACCGAGGCGCGGAGCAGGGCAATCTTTGGTTCGAGTGGCCACGCGTCCCCCTCACCCCGTCCCTCTCCCCCA
>CAZCZP010000317.1:0-4176 GCA_964502895.1 uncultured Bifidobacteriaceae bacterium | reverse complement strand
ATCCCGGCGGCAATCGCCCGCGAAAACAAAATGAAGGCGTTCTGCGTTGGCGGCATGGAAGACCACATTCACAATTTTGTTAAGCCTGCCCGCCACTCTTTCCATCTCGAAAGCCGCGCAATTGCTCAAGGGCAATTCACTCAAATTGATTCACGAGACATTTCCGGCGCAACGCGGTATCGCATGGCAGGAAGGCTACGGCGCATTCAGCAACGGTGTCTCCGGTGTTACTGACGCAGTCGAGTACATTCAAAGACAAGCTGAGCACCACCGAACGAACGATTTCTTTCGTCCCTGACGGGACTTATTCCTCCTTAGCCATTTTACCCACCGTTGAAACGGTGGACTATTTTCGAGCGTCCCTGCAGGACTATCGAGCCGAGGCCAACATGTTTTCCTTCACGAGAGTATCCGCACCGGGCAGAACTATTGCCTTTCCCGTCCGCAAATGAAACCTCCACAACAAACCACAAGCCGCCGCGCCCAGGCCAAGTGCGAGTCCGATCCACATTCCCACCGCGCCACGATGCGCCAGGAAGGCCAGCGCCGAGCCGATGGGCAGCGCCAGAAACCAATAGGCCAGCACCGCAATCAGCGCCGGCACACGCACGTCCGCCAAGCCACGCAACGCCGAGATCGAGACGACCTGCACGCCGTCGGCCACCTGGAACACCGCCGCCACGATGAGCAATTGCGCAGTCAGGCTCACCACGGTCGGCGACGTGATGAACAATCCCGCGATGGGTTCGCCCGCCAACATGAACAGCACGCCAAACGAGCCCATGATGCCCACGGACAGCGCCACGCCGCCGAAGCCGATGCGCCTCATGCGCGTGTATTGCGCCGCGCCGTAAGCGTGCCCCACCCGGATGCACACCGCCATGCCAATGCCCAGCGAGAACATGAACGACATGGCCGCGCAGGTGATCGCGATTTGATGCGCGGCGATGGCATCCGCACTGATCCAGCCCATCATGATCGCGGCGAGCACAAACGCGCTGACTTCAAAAAAGTGCTGGACCCCTACCGGCCAACCAACCGTGAACAGGCGTTGAAACCGTTCTCGGCTCAACGCGGCCCGCCATCGTGCAGGTTGAAACGCCCGCAAGGCCGGCGCACGTAAGACGTAACCCAGCAACACGAGCACCATCACGGTTCGCGCGATCAGGGTTGCCCAGCCGGCGCCCACAAGTCCCAGCGCGGGCACGCCCCAGTTCCCGAAAATCAACATCCAGTTCAGGAAGACATTCATGAGCACGCCGCCGAGCAGGACGAACGTTGGTGCCCAGGGGTGTTTCAAGGCCTCGCTGAATTGTTTGCAACCGTGCGCGACGAGCGCCGGAAACATCGAGGCGCCAAACAGCAACAGATAAGACTTTGCCTCCGCCACAACTTCGGACGGTTGACCAAACAATCCGAGGAACGGATGCAAAGCGAACAACATGAGAGCGGACGCCAGACCAGCCGCAAACGACATGATCAAGCCGTGCCGCCAGATTTCTCCGGCCTCGTCTGGTCGCCGCGCGCCGTACGCCTGCGAGGTCAGCACCGCTATGGACGACAAGAGGCCGAGGCCGAACACCAGTGGGATGTGCGCAACCGCATTGACGAACGCCGACGCCGCCAGTGGTACGACGCCCACGCGTCCCACCATGACGGTATCCGCCAGACCCATCAGCATCTGGCTCACCATGCCGGCCATGATGGGCATTCCAAGCGCCAGCGTGGGCCGCGATTCCCGCAGCCACAGCCGGATATTTCGCATGATTCGCAAACGCATAAACACTATTTTGCAAACCGGGCTTACTTGCCCACGTCCCCCTCACCCTGCCCTCTCCCATTCGGTTGGGAAAAGACAAAGTGAGATTTCTCTGAACCAATTTGCAGGTTTGATCTCTGAACCACCCCCTCACCCAGCCTTCGGCCACCCTCTCCCCCACCGGGGGAGAGGGAAGGGTGAGGGGGCAACCGGCAAGCGGACGATTCGCGGCTTGCGGATTTCGCCGCCCCATTCTGTTTTGTGCCGCTACGCACGATTAAAGCAACCGCGACAACAATCAGCGCGCCCGCCGCGAACAATTCATTCGAGAACGGCTCGGCGCCAATCGTGCAACCCAGCAGCACGGCGATGAGCGGATTCACGTACGCATAAGTCGCCACACGCGCCGGCGTGCTGACGTTGAGCAGCCAAACATAGGCGGTGTAGGCAATCAATGATCCCGCCACCGTCAGATATAGCCACGCCCAAAACGACAGCGCGGTCATTTGCGCGAAGGAAAATTGTCCGGGTTCACCGCGTACAATCGCCAGCGCAAGCAGCGCGGCGCCTCCCGCAATCATCTGCATTCCGACACCGAGCAACGGAGACGCCGGTTTGCGCGCCTGGCGGTTGAAGATGGACCCGAAGGCCCAGCACATCGAGGCCGCCATCAACGCCGCAACGCTCCAACCACGCGCCGCACCAGCACTTTCGCCGTCGCCTCGGGCCAGCAAGGCAACTCCACCCAAACCAACCGCCAGCCCCGCAAATACCATCACGCGCGGTCGTCTGCCCCCGGGCCGCAACCAATCAAGCAACACCATCCACAACGGCGTAAGCGCGATGAGCAACGCGGCGACGCTGGAGGGAATGGCCTTTTCCGCCCAAGTCAAACCGCCGTTGCCGATCGTCAGCATCAAACCGCCGGCAATCGCGGCATCGCGCCACTCAAGCCGGGACGGCATCGCCGCGCCACGCGCTCGCGCGAACACGAACAACGCCAGGCCTGCGGCAAAAAATCGCGAGCCAGCCATGACGAACGGTGGAATTGTTTCGATGGCGTAGCGGATGCCCAGATACGTCGAGCCCCAGATCACATAGATCGTTGCGAACGCCGCGATCACGCCCCACGCCGGCGCGGCCAGGGATTTGGTTTCGTTGTTCATGTTTGTTAGCCAGCGCATCAACGGTGTTCAGGAAAAACAAAAACCCACCGCCGGACGCCGGCGATGGGTTTTCAAGGTTCGAAAAATCTCTTAGGGCTTCGACCTCCCACCGCCATTGGCGCGCTTGATGGCGACGTTGCGCAGCCAGACGACCATCGGCATCGCCGGGTGCTTCGGCGCGCGATTGAAAATGGCGGTGTCAGGTTTCATGGATTCCAACGTGTGTGGACGAACAATAGCCGACGGCGGCCGCGGGTCAACACGGATTTTTTGACCTTTCCGGGTGTTGGTTATGGTCGTGGAGTTACGACCGCTTAAGTGGTTGATTGCCTCCCAATGAAAATCGCGAAAGCGGTTGAGTCGGCCATGTTTGCTGAACACGCTGCTGAAGCGGGATGCCCAGGAGTGGCTTTTCCCTGCTTTACGTGATGTGGTCGCGACATACACTCGAAGTCATGAAGCAGTTCAACGGTTCTTCCACTTCGGGCAAACAAAAGATTCAGACGTCGGCTACACGTTCAATCAACCGTCGTTCGTTTCTTCAATCTGTCGGTGTTGGCGCGGCGGCCCTTGGACTGCATCAAGCGGTTCAATCGGCAGAGAAAGCCGCTGACAAACCAATCGCCGGGCTCGAAGCCGCCCCAACCGCTCCGGAGGCACATGAAGGTTGGAAGCCCATTTCTGATCGGAAGCTGCGGGTGGGCATCGTGGGCTACGGCGTCTGCAAATTCGGCGCGGTGTGGGGCTTCCAGAACCATCCGAACGTTGAGGTCGTGGCGGTGAGCGATCTCATTCCCGAACGTTGCGCAGGCCTGGCTGAAGCAGTCCGCTGCAAAAAGACGTACCCTTCGCTCGAAGAATTGGTGAAGGACGAAAAGATCGAAGCGGTCTTCGTCGCGACCGACGCGCCCAACCACGCGAAACATTGCATCGAAGTCCTGAAGCACGGCAAACATGTGGGCACGGCCGTCCCAGCAGTATTCGGATCGTTGGAAGAAGCGCACCAGTTATTCGACGCGGTCAAGAAGAGCGGTTTGAAGTACATGATGTTTGAGACGTCATGTTTTCACGAAGACCTCCACACGATGCGACAGCTCTACCACGCCGGCCAACTCGGCCGGATTGTCTATGCCGAGGGTGAGTATTTTCATTACATGGAGCAGCCGATTGATTCCTACAAAGGCTGGCGCATCGGCCTGCCGCCGCAATGGTATCCGACGCACTCAAACGCCTATTACGTGGGCGTGACCG
>CAZCZP010000316.1:0-4200 GCA_964502895.1 uncultured Bifidobacteriaceae bacterium | reverse complement strand
CTGGAGCAAACCAATCAAAAGCTGGACGTTCAAAACAAAGAACTGGCCGATACCATCCAAAAACTCACGGAGGCGGAATCGCAACTCGTGCAATCGGAGAAAATGGCTTCGCTCGGCCGCATGAGCGCAGGCATCATCCATGAAATCAACAACCCGTTGAATTTCGCCACCACCGGCCTATTTACTCTCAAGAAGAAGGGAAAGCACGTGGCGCCCGAACAGCGCGCGGAATACGACGAGATTTTGAAAGACATCGAGGACGGCATCACTCGCGTGAAGAATATCGTCTCCGACTTGCGAATGTTCACGCATCCCGACACGGACACTGGGGATGAAGTGGACGTGAACGAGGTCGTCACGTCCGCGTTGCGGTTTCTGAGCAACGAGTTGAAAGACAAAGTGGCCGTGGAAGTGAAGCTGGCCGAGCCTCAGATCGTACGCGGCAACAAGAACAAACTCATTCACGTCTTCGTCAATCTGATCCAGAATTCGCTCGACGCGATGCAAACCAAAGCGTTCAACGGCGAAAGGCCCACCATCCGGATTGAAGGCCGCGTGGATAACGGGGCCACCTACCTGGTCGTTCGCGACAACGGAACGGGAATCGAAAGCCAGCACTTGGACAAGATTTTCGATCCCTTTTTCACCACCAAAGACGTGGGCCAGGGCATGGGACTGGGCTTGAGCATCTGCTACCGGATCATCCAGGAAAGCCGGGGAAGGATTTCGGTGCAAACCGAACCAGGCAAGTTCTGCGAGTTTACGCTGGAATTTCCGGCCAAAGGGTGAGATTTAAGGACGGAAGAAGATGCCATGATAGAATCGCAATACGACTACCGGCAGTTTGCCATTCTGTATGTGGATGATGAGGAGAAGTCCTTGAAAGGGTTCGCCCGCGCGTTCAACGACGAATTCCGCATCTTCACAGCCTCCAATGCCCAAGACGGGCTTAAGCTGCTCGAAGAACACCGGCACGAGATCGGCGTGTTGATGACTGACCAGCGGATGCCTGGCGAAAAAGGTGTCTGGCTACTGGAACGGTCCCGGCAACTCGAACCTCGCATGATTCGCATTCTTGCCACGGCCTACTCAGACATGGACGCGGCCATCTCCGCCGTCAACACGGGCGCAATCTATCGTTACGTCACCAAACCTTGGGACCCGGAGCAGCTCGAACACACGCTCAAGCGGGCCTTGGAATTCTTCATGGTCCAGCGTGAACGCGACCAGTTGCTCCACGAAAAAATGTCGGTGCTTCACAACATGATGATCGCCGACCGTCTCGTGAGCCTTGGATTGTTGGCCGCCGGTTTGAGCCACCACATCCGCAATGCGCTGGTGGCGGTGAAAACGTTTCTCGATCTGGCGCCCGCCAAAATGGCCGAGGAAAAAGCGGATTTGAACGGGCTGCGCAATCCGGATTTCTGGAAAGACTACTATCAAAACGTCCAAGGGCAGATCGAAAAGATCAACAACCTGCTCAAGGACCTGTGGACGGCCTCGGAAAGCCCGTCGTTTCAGTTTTCCGACACCATCAGATTACATGAAGTCATTGCCAGCGTGGTTGACACCGCGAAATCCGGCTTCGCCGCGAAAAAAATCACGGTTCAAAATCAAGTTCCGGATACGTTGCCCGAACTCAGTGTGGACAAGCCCAAGTTTTACCGGCTTTTCGACCTTTTGCTGAAGGACGAACTCGCCAGCCTGCCGGCCGGCAGTAGCGTCACTATCTCGGCCAAACTGCTCGATGCCGGAGCCAAGCCCGAAATCCTGGTGCAGATCAGCGATAACGGCCCAGGCCTGCCCCAAGAGGCCTTGCGTGTGCTTTTCGATCCGTTTGTGATCAGGAGTGATACACCTGCCGAATACGGGATTCACCTGATGGCGTGTTTCTTCATCGTTTACCATCATGGCGGCAAGATCGAGGCGAAGAGTCAGGAAGGACAGGGCACGACCTTTACTTTGAGATTGCCGCTGCACCCGGATCGGGCTGCCTTGGACAATAACGCCGGCTTGCTCCAGAAATCGCTGCTGAACGACGCGATTTGGGAGAAGCTGGCCGCTTCCGAATAGTTTTTGGGGTTTGGTCGTCGAAGACGGCGATCGTGTCGTGCGAGCACGCGTGGTGATACTCGTGTCGGGCACTGTCGGAGCATGGGCAGGGACGACTCAGATTCGCAGTTCGGCGTTTTCCAAGCGGGATGCGTTCGTCCCACCACGCGGCAGCGGTTAAGAAAATCAAATTCGGTCCAAGAATAAATTGACCGGCGCGCAAACCTATGGCTTATCTAGTGGCAGTGACGAAAAGAGGGAAACAGATTTGTATGGCAGGCATCGCAGGCAGGACTCTTCTAACGGCGAAAACGGTTCGTTACATTGTGCGGTCGCCGCGCCCAACACCGCAAATTCCGGTCGCTGAAAGACGACGCAACTCCGATTACAAAAAAACTTTGGACCTGGCGCGATGAAAACACTCCTAGTTTTGGCGCCCCATCCGGAGCTCGCTGAAACCATCCGCACCGGTCTGAACCCGGAGCAATACCGGATCATCCACCGGGCCAGCCTGGACGAAGCCGAGCCGTTGCTGGCTCACGGCTTGGTCAGCGCGTGCGTGCTCGATGTTGAACTCACCGGGGTCCAAGGAATCTGGATTCTCGAAAAACTGCGGCGGCGCGAAAGCAAATGCCCCATTATTGTCTTCACCGGCACCAAGCAGTCGGAATGGGAGGAAGAGGCCTATTTGCAGGGGGTCAGCCATGTCCTGACCAAACCGATCCGCATGCGGATGTTCTCGGCGCTGCTTGATCGCTTGTTCGCGTCGCCCGTGACGCGAGCGGCGCAAACAACCCCGCAACCTCATGCCGAAGCCATGGGGGCTGCAGCCGGCGGCTCACCTGGCTTTACCAGCACCGCGTCGCAAACGCTCGCGGTGCTTCGAGACTTTTCTTCCATCCTCACCCATTCGCTGAACGCGGAGGCCATGCTCAAACAATTTCTCCTCCTCCTGCGGGAAATTCTGAGCATCAACCGCGCGGCCATCTTCCTGCGACAACCCTACGGCGCCTTCGATGGCGTGGCCGCCCCCGAGGAAAGCCGCCGCCTGCGGGCCGCGTGCGCGATTGGTTTGTCTCCTGGTTTACTCGAACACTTCGAACTCTCGTTCGAAGCGGGCATCGGGGGAAAACTGTTTCGCCTCGGCCGCATATTGCGGCGTACAGGCGAGGAAGCTCGCGATGTCGAAGCCCAAAAGGAATTCGAACTGCTCGGCGCGCAGGTGGCCGTTCCGATTTTAGATCGCGAGATGCTGATCGGCGTCGCAGTTTTCGACGGGCGCGTCACGGGCGAACCGCTGGTCAACGCGGAACTGGAACTGATCTTCCATTTGCTCGAACAGGTGGGTCTGGCCATCCGCAACATCTGGCTGCACGACCAGTTGTCCGGCAACCACGAGATGATGGCTGGCGTGCTGCGTGAATTGAGCAGCGCCTGCGTCGTGGTCAGCCGCGACTTGAAAATCCTTCACGCTAACAAAATGGCGCGGAAGTATTTTGCCTCGTCCTCGCGCACCAGCGGCGAGATGGAATTCACGGACTTGCCCCAGCTCTTTGCCACCAAGGTTTATCAGGTGCTTCGCACCGGCGCGGCGGTGTCGCCGTTCAAATACGAACCGGAGACCGCACCCGGCACGATTTACAATGTCACCGTGGTGCCCTTCCAACGCCAGGACACCAGCGTGCCCGTGTCGGCGCTCCTCGTGGTTGAAGACCTGACCCAGAGCGAGCAATTACGCCGGCTGGAAGTCGAAGCCGCGAATCTGCGCCTGGTCAAAACCATGGCGGACCGCCTGGCCCACGAAGTCGGCAACGCGATGGTGCCGTTGTCCACCCATCAACAGTTGCTCAGTGAAAAATATCGTGACGCCGAATTCCGAGCCTCCCTTGACGCCGCGCTGGCGGACGGGGTCAAGCGCGTGTCCCGCCTGATCAACCAGATGCGTTTTCTGGCGCGCGATGCGCTGATCTCGCATGAAGCCATCCCGCTTTCACCCTTGATCGAAGAGGCCTATCAGGAAGCGAGAAAATATCAACCGGTCAAAGCCGCGCAGCTCAAATACGACAACGGCGGCAAACCGGTTTTTGTCAATGGCGACCGCGCCGCGCTGAAGCACGCGTTAACCGAAGTCATGATCAACGCGCTCCA
>CAZCZP010000315.1:0-4217 GCA_964502895.1 uncultured Bifidobacteriaceae bacterium | reverse complement strand
TTCATCGCGCGCCGCAAGCCGCTCATCAACATTGACCATCACGAGAGCAACACCCGCTACGGCGATCTGAACTGGGTTTCACCACGCGATCCTTCGACCGGCGAACTCATCTATCGCCTGCTCAAGGCGGCGCGCTGGCCCGTTACCAAACCGATCGCCGACTGCCTGTTCGCCGCCATTTCCACCGACACCGGCTCGTTTCAGTATCCGAGCACACGCCCCGGAACCTTCCACGCCGCCGGCGAACTCGTTTCGCACGGCGCGGACCTCGCTCAAATTTGCGACGAAGTTTACCAATCCTATCCCCTCTCGCGCGTGCACCTGCTTAAGCACGTGTACAGCCGCTACCGGCTCGCGCACAACAACCAGATTGCCTGGTTCTGGCTCAAGAAAAATGACTTCGCCCGCACCGGTGCCGACAGTGCCGACTCGGAGGGATTGATTGATCACATCCGCGCGATTGAACCTGTGGTCGTCGCCTGTGTGTTCGAAGAACTCGAATCGGAACTTACGCGCGTCAGCCTCCGTTCCAAAAGCAGCAAGGTGAACGTGAACGAAATCGCCGCACTGTTCGGTGGCGGCGGCCATCCGGCGGCGGCGGGCGCTCGCATTCCGGGCAAACCCTCATCCGTGCAACGCCACGTGCTCGGCGCGGTCAAAAAGGCCCTCAACTCTGTCGGCTAAGAATCCATGCAAGAATTCTCTGCGCTGGACGGCGCCGTACTCATTGATAAGCCGGCGGGGCCGACCTCACACGACGTGGTGGATGCGATTCGCCGCAAGTTCGGCATCAAAAAGGTTGGCCACTGCGGCACGCTCGATCCCAACGCAACCGGCCTGCTCATCATTGTCCTCGGGCGCGGCACCAAGCTCTCCGAAAAACTCATGTCCGACGACAAGGTTTACGAGGGCACCGTCAAATTTGGCGAAACCACCGACAGCTACGATGCGGACGGCGAGCTGATTTCGTCCCTTCCCGTCCCTCCCCTGTCTCTTGATCAGCTTAATGAGGAAGCCGCCAAATTTGTGGGCGACCTCATGCAAATCCCGCCCATGGTCTCTGCCATCAAGAAAGCCGGCGTACCGCTCTACAAACTGGCGCGCAAAGGCATCGAAATCGAGCGCGAGGCGCGCCTCGTTCACATCTACAAATTTCATTTCGCAGAATACCGCGAGCCGCTCGGCAAGTTCCAGATCGCCTGCACCAAGGGCACGTATGTCCGCAGCCTCGCGCACGACCTTGGCCAAAAACTCGGCTGCGGCGCCCACCTCGCCACGCTGCGCCGCACCGTCTCGGGAAAATTCGATGTCGCCGATGCGAAGCCGTTGGATGAAATCCTGAATCACTCAACGGTTGAACTGGAGAAACGCGTGATTCCGTTTTTGAAACTCGCCGCAATGTGAAGAGATTAAGATCATGATTTCGATTGAGAGTAAGAGTCGCGCCGAACGCGGGAGCTGGTTTCTTAATCTTACTCTTCATCCGTTTCTCCGATGAAACTGATCCACTCCGCCACCGAACTTGTGCCCGGCAACCGCAAAGTCTGCCTCGCCATCGGTGTTTTCGATGGCGTGCATCTGGGCCACCAACAAATCATCCGGCAAACCATCGCCGACGCGCGCCAGCATGACGGCATCGCGCTCGTCCTGACGTTCGATCAGCATCCGAACACCGTGGTCGCGCCCGAGCGCGTGCCGCCGTTGATCTATTCGCTGCCGCAAAAACTCCGCGCCATCGAATCCCTCGGCAGCGACGCGCTCCTGCTGCTTCGCTTCGACCGCGCGTTCAGTGAGCAAACCGGTGAAGCGTTTATCCGCCAACTGGCGCGCGACCTCGGCCGAATTCAAAGCGTGTGTGTCGGCGAAGATTTTGTTTTTGGCCACAAGCGGAGTGGAAATGTCCCGCTTCTGAAGAAACTCGGCGCCGAATTGAATTTCACAGTCCATGGCATCGCTGCGGTTGCGTTCGATGGCCAGGTCGTCAGCAGCACGCGTATCCGTGAAGCCATTCGTGCCGGCGATCTCGACGCTGCCAGCCAAATGCTCGGTCGCGCCTATTCGCTCGCCGGCGAAGTCATCCGCGGCGATCAACTGGGACACCAACTTGGTTTCCCGACGGCGAATCTCGACACCACCGGCCTGCTGCTACCACCCAACGGCGTTTACGCGGCGCTTGCTTTGGTTCGAGGCAAAACGCATCGCGCCGTATTGAACATCGGCCACCGCCCTACGGTGCAGAATCCGACGCCCAGAATTCATCTGGAAGTTCACATTCTCGACTTCAACGACGACCTCTACGGCGTAGAACTGGAGGTCACCTTTGCGGCCAAGCTGCGCGACGAACAGAAGTTCGCCTCACTCGATGAACTCAAGAGGCAGATCGGGCGCGACATCGCAGAGGCGCGGAAAAGATTTTAGACGGGAATTTCGCGAAATATCGCGGAACAGTTTTCAGCCAGAAAATTCGCCCCAATTAGCGGAATTCGCGTCAATCCCGTTTGAACACTCCGGCTGGATTCGCTGTCCATCCGTCCGTAGAATCAGAAAAACGATGAGCACAGGAATCAACGCAATCAACGAAGCCGTCAAGGAAGCGAGTGCCTTCACACACCCGCTGTTTAATGAACTGGGAAAAGTTGTCGTCGGCCAGAGTTACCTGACCGAACGACTCGTTATCGGTCTGCTCGCCAACGGGCACGTCTTGCTCGAAGGTGTCCCAGGGCTGGCCAAGACGCTGGCGGTGAAATCCCTCGCCGCCTGCATCAAGGTCAAATTCTCCCGGCTGCAATTCACGCCCGATATGCTGCCCGCCGACGTTATCGGCACTCAGATTTACAATCCGCAAAGCGGCGGCTTCTCCACTCGTAAAGGGCCGATCTTTGCCAACCTCATTCTCGCCGATGAAATCAACCGCGCGCCGGCCAAGGTGCAGAGCGCGCTGCTCGAAGCCATGCAGGAAAAGCAGGTCACCATCGGCGACCAGACCTACAAGCTCGATGAACCGTTCCTCGTCCTCGCCACGCAAAATCCCATCGAGCAGGAAGGCACATATCCGCTGCCCGAGGCGCAGGTTGACCGCTTCATGCTCAAGCTCAAGATCGGCTACCCGTCGCGCGGCGAAGAGCGGCAGATTCTCGACCTCATGGCCCGCACCTCCGGCACGCCTACGGCCAGCGCCGTAGTCGAGCCTCAACAGATTTTGCAGGCGCGCGAAGTCATCAACGACATCTACATTGACGACAAGGTAAAGGAATACATCGTGGACCTGGTCTGCGCCACGCGCGAGCCGGAGACATACAAGATTGCGGTCAAGGATTTCATCCAACTCGGCGCGTCGCCGCGCGCGACCATCAGCCTGACACTCGCGGCCAAGGCGTATGCATTCCTGAAAGGCCGTGGCTACGTCACGCCACAGGACGTGAAAAGCATCGGCATGGACGTATTGCGCCATCGCGTGGCCATCACCTACGAAGCCGAGGCCGAGGAAAAAACCAGCGAAACGGTCATCCAGAAAATCTTTGATGAACTGCCCGTGCCGTGAAACGCAGCGGAATTAAGAGTGAATCGTGATGGCTGTCCCGCTCAACTCAACAAAGGCATGCTGGTTGAAAGCCTTTTCCAGCGCCGCCAAGTTTGCGGCGAACAACTGGGAGAGCTTGTCATTCGAAATGTTGCCGGTGGAAATCAATAACAACTTCGGCGGCGCGCCGCGCAAATGAAATGAAACCACGAAATCATTGTCCTTCGTCACAACGACGCGGTTTTCTCGTGTCGCCAAAGCAACGATTTCTTGGTCGGTGGTGCGATTGGCTGCGGGCAAGTCCAACGTGTGCACGGCATCGTGACCAGCAGCGGCCAGTTCCCGCGTCAGGCGACGCGGCAATTGCGCGTCCACGAGAAAATTCATGCCGCCACGGGTTCAATGCTCTTGATTCGACTCAGCCGGGCCGCGTAAGCGATGGCGGCGCGCAAATCATCCGCTTCGAGATCGGGATAGTCGGCGAGAATCTGCTCCGCCGTCATGTCGCTGCTCAACAGGTCAAGGAGGAACTCCACCGGATAGCGCAACCCGCGGACGCACGGCTTGCCGTGGCAGATGTTCGGGTCTGTCGTGATGCGCGCGAGCAGTTGTTCGTTCGACATGCCGCCAAGATGACACCGGCCAAATCCTGCCGCAAGGCACGTTTTGGCCGAGCCGAGGCCGAGGAAAAAACCAG
>CAZCZP010000314.1:0-4268 GCA_964502895.1 uncultured Bifidobacteriaceae bacterium | reverse complement strand
ACTTCGCGTCCAGCTACGCCAACCGCCTCTGGGGTTACCTCATGGGCGTTGGCATCATTGAGCCGCTCGATGACATCCGCGCCGGCAATCCGCCGAGCAATCCGGAATTGCTCGAGCACCTCGCACGCGAATTCGTGGACAGCGGCTTCAACGCGCAACACGTCCTGAAGCTGATCTGCAAATCGCGCACTTACCAGCTTTCCATCCAGGTCAATCCGTGGAACGAGGATGACAAGATCAATTACTCCCATGCGAAAGCGCGCCGCCTGCCGGCGGAGACGTTGTTCGATGCCGTTTTTTACGTCACCGGCGCGACGCCGGACATTCCCGGCGCCAAGCCCGGCCAGCGCGCCGCGCAGTTGGCGGATGCCGGAATGGACGTGGGCAGCGGCCTGCTGGCCACGCTGGGTCGCCCGCCGCGTCAGAGCGCCTGTGAATGCGAACGCAGCAGCGACATCCGGCTCGGCTCGGTGATGGCACTCTTGAGTGGGCCGACAATATCCGGTGCGATCAACGACCCTACGAACGCGCTCGCCAAACTGGTTGAATCGGAGCCGGACGACCGCAAGGTTGTGGATGAAGTCTTCATGCGCATCCTGAATCGCCCAGCGAACGAGAAGGAGATCAAGAAAGCCCTCGCGCTCCTCACCGCGCTGGAAAAGGACCACGCCAGACTCACCGGCGAACTTGGCCCGCTCGAAATCAAGATGAAGCCCGTCATCGCGGACTTGGAGCGTCAGCGCGAAGAAGCCATCGCCAGGGCCAAAGCCGAGCTTGGGACTTATGATCAGAACACGGAGTTTCTCAGGGCAGAGCTGGCGAAGCGCCGGGACGAACAAATCGCCGTCGCGGAGCGCGAGTTGAAGGAACACGAAATCATGCTCCCGGCGCAAGCGGCAGCCTGGGAATCCAAGAGCGATCTGGCCGCAATCAAGACGGTGTGGGTGCCGCTGGAGCCAAAGGAAATCAAGGCGTCGGGCGATGTGAAGCTCGCGAAGCAGAAAGACAATTCGCTGCTCGCCTCCGGAGCGAAAGGTTCGTCGGATTACCGAATCACGGCGGAAACCGCGCTGACGAATATCACCGGAGTCATGCTCGAAGCGTTGCCGGACGACAGCCTGCCCAAATTCGGCCCTGGCCGGGCGAAGGACGGAAATTTTGTTGTGACCGAACTGGAGTTGAAGTGGACCAGCGGAACGAACACGCCGGACACAGCGGCGAAATTCGACGAAGCCAAAGCGGATTTCTCGCAGCAGGATTATCCGGTAAAGGAGGCGGTTGACGGCACATTTGACGGTGGCGACAACGGTTGGGCCATCGGCGGCGCACCCGGAGTCCAGCGGCATGTGGCGACGTTCAAGCTCGAGAAAGCCATCACGGCAACCAACGCAATCACCCTGGGAATCCGGCTCGCCCAACGCTACGGCGACGGTTTTCTGTTGGGCCGCTTCCGGCTCTACGTGACGGCGGCGGAAAATCCGCTGGATTTCGGCCTGCCGGAGAACGTCGCCCGAGCCGTGCGGGCGCCTGCCGGCGAGCGCACGCCCGAACAGGTCGCGGCGGTCATTGATTACCACCGTGGTTCAGATGGGCAGTTCTGGAAACGCAAGCAAACCCTGGCCACAGCCCGCGAGCCGCTCCCGGTAGATCCGCAATTCACGAAGCTGAAGAAGAATCTCGCTGCATCCGAGGAACCAATTCGACTGGACCAACAACTCGTCCAACTGCGCGAGGACTCGAAGCTGAGCGCCGCGCAGCAGGAAAACAAACGCCTCACCGCAGTACAGGACCTTGCGTGGGCATTGATCAACAGCAGCGCATTCCTGTTCAACCATTGACGTGCGTTTCGACAACCGAGCAACGACGATGACTCTCAACCCACAAAGCCTATGATCAAAATCCAGGGCGGCACATGCAGTGATCTTTGCGATCCTCAACTCAAGATGACGCGGCGTGATTTGCTGCGCGTCGGTGGCGCGGGCATTCTCGGCCTCTCGCTGGGATCGCTGCTCAGTTTGCGGGCGCGAGCCAGCGAGTCCGCAAGGACGAATGGCGGTCCTGGTTGGGGCAAGGCCAAAAATGTCGTGATGATTTACCTTCAGGGCGGCCCGAGCCATGTGGATCTTTGGGATCCCAAGGAAAATCAGCCCGACAACATGCGCAGCCCCTTCAGCACGATCTCCACGAAGATCCCCGGCGTGAATTTCACTGAAGTGCTCCCGGAACTGGCCAGGGTGAACGACAAGTTCACCATGATCCGTTCGATGAGTTACACGCCCAACGGCCTGTTCAATCACACCGCCGCGATCTACCAGATTATGACCGGTTACACCACCGACAAAGTCAGTCCTTCCGGCCAGCTTGAACCACCGGACCCCAAGGATTTTCCAAACTTCGGCTCGCAACTCGTGCGTTTGCGGCCGCCAACGGAGCCAATGTTGCCGTTCGTGATGCTGCCGCGGCCATTGCAGGAATCCAACGTCGTCGGCAAAGGCGGCACCGCCGGATTTCTCGGCAAGGCCTTCGACCCCTACACGCTTTATCCCGACGGCGATGACATGGACCCGGACAAGATGAGTCGTATCAAGATTGACGATCTCAAGCTGCCGCCGGAAGTCTTCGCGCTTCGCTTGCAACGCCGCGCCCAGTTGCGCGAGGCCATCGAGGAAGCGATGCCGCATCTCGAGAAGGCTGTTCAAAGCTACAACCTCGACGATTACTACCAACGTGCGTTGAACCTCATCGTTTCTGGCCGCGCCCGCAATGCGTTCGACCTCCGCCAGGAGACCGACAAGGCCCGCGACCGTTATGGGCGGAACACTTTTGGCCAAAGCTGTCTGCTCGCCCGCCGTTTGATCGAGGCCGGCACGCGCGTCGTGGAAGTCATCTGGCCCAAGGTTGCCAACTCGGACAACCACTCGTGGGATCATCATTCCGATTTGACCAAGCGCATGAAAACTCAGTCCGGTCCGATGCTTGACCAGGGCCTGGCGGCGTTTATCGAGGACATGGACCAACGCGGTCTGCTCGATGAAACTCTCGTGCTGGCGATTGGCGAGTTCGGACGCAGTCCGCAGAAGGGTGTGAGCACGTCCGGCAACAGCAACAGCGCCGATGGCCGCGACCACTGGCCTTACTGCTACACGTCGGTCATCGCCGGCGCCGGCATCAAGCGCGGCTACGTCCATGGAAAATCCGACAAGACCGGCAGCAGCCCCACGGAAGACCCGGTCCACCCGACCGAACTTCTGGCCACGCTCTATCACGCGTTTGGCATCGAGCCGGAAACCATCGTTTACAACCACCTGAACCAGCCCCGCGAATTGGTGAAAGCGAAAGCCGTGACCAAACTGTTCGCCTGATAGGCGATTTCAGGTCGTTTAGGGTCGAGCACGGCACCAAGACGGCGTGGGAATTTGCCGAGGTTCGCCGGCTCTACAACGAGCTGGGTAATGGGGATAGGACGGAGATTGAGTTGTTTGACGATCCTCACACAATCAATGGCGCGGACATATTCGACTTCCAGCACAAACACCTGCACTGGCCTCAAAGCCGGGAATGACTCGTCCTACTTGATCTGAATCCAAACGTGGTGCTGACTTCCATCGGAAAGGGTTGCCACCAGTTGCCAGATGCCTTTAGTCAGTCCGGTTGATTTTGTGTCGAGGTTGAAATGCCAATCGCCTCCCTTGAGCACGAACTGATTCCCAGAGGTAGCCGCATCCTGAGGCGAGGCATCAATCGGCATGGCCGCCGTCGTTGCATCGCTGTATTTCACTGCTTGCAAGCGATGCACCCCCGTCACCACAGCGGTTCCAGTGCGCGATATCGTGAACTTCACTGGTATCGTACTGCCGCCTTTGAAGGTTCTTACCGGATTGGCAAAGCTGCCTCCGGAAGTATCGGCTCCTCCGATGGGCGGGAGGAAGCCGGTGAAGTCAAGCGGCGGCCTTGGAAATGAAATCGCAAAGAATGTGCCGCCAAGTTCCGTGATCTTTGGCGTGCTGGTACTGTCGAAGTGAACCGCGAGTCGACCACCGGAGACTGTGCCATCCAGATTGTCGGTGATGTCCCTCACAGGAGCCGTACCGCCACTGCTCACGACATTCAACCATGCAGAGCCATCATAGTATTTAAGTGTCGGACTTGTGCCCGACTCAACAGCATCAGCCGGATAGTAGAAGAAGGCCGCCATGGTGTCCGATGCATCTGCACCTGCGACCTGCAGGTCTAGGAACTCGCCTGCCACGCCGGTCGCGGAGTCAATC
>CAZCZP010000313.1:0-4320 GCA_964502895.1 uncultured Bifidobacteriaceae bacterium | reverse complement strand
CTGCCCGCGTTGATCAGCGGACCGTTGGTGGGCAAATAATAATTCCCCAGCGGCCCGATCTGATAGCTGGTGTTCGTCAACACCACGTCGTGCGTGCCGTTGGGAGTCAGCCGGGTCTGGTTGGTGACGTAGCCGTTGTAATTGCGAACGAAGTTCACACTGTACGACCCCGGGTCTTTGGTAATCACCATCCGGTCAAACAGATTGTCATAGGCCCGCAGCACTGGATTGATCCACGCCGCCCGATAATACATTTTGCCGCCGTAAAAAAGTTTGTTGAACAGATACCATTTCACGTCGTAGTAGGCGTTGTCATCCAACGTCAGGGAAACCCGTTCCCACAGACAGTTGGTCAAGCCAACCGAGCCGGGTGCAACGCTGAATTGACCGCCGCCAAACCGGCAATGGCTGAAGGCGGCAACGTTCGTGGCGTAAGCCACATCGTAGGCGAGATGTTTGCCGGTGCCGCCCGGCACCGACCAACCCGTGAAGCGCGCGCGTACCGTCGGCGAGGTCGAAAGCACCGGCATCCCCGCCGCCACGCTGCTGTTGGACCAGGCGTTCGTGCTCTGTTCCTGCACGGTGTTGTAACGCACGGCGGCGTGGAACGCCTCCCGCAGCGCGTTCGAGTCCAGCTCCCACTCCTGCGCCCGCGCGATGCCACAAGCCAGCATCGCCACGGCAAGAAGACGAGGAACTTTCATGGTCCGGACGTTAACACGAACACGGACGGCTTCCAAGGGGAGCCTTGGCTTCACCGCCTGCCATCGTACCAAGGATGACAAGCGGCGCGATTCGTGAGCGTGGCCCTTTGTCTGAACAGTGCCCGCAGAAAAAACCAGATTAGCTCCCGGGCCGAATACAATTTCATCTTCCGTGCGGAGGTGACCAGCGGATGGCGATGGAGAACGACGATCTGTTTGCCGGATTTCCTGCCCAAAGTTTTCAACCGAGCGGTTAGATCGAGTTCTTCGCCGGCAAACAACTCGCGGCTGAACCCGCCAATTTCCCGGAACGCCTGCGTCTCGCAAAAAATAAATGACCCGGCCAACATGCGCTGCCATCGGCTCAGCCGGTTCCACAAACCTGTAACGAAGTTCGCAACGGGAAAGCCGTCCGCCAATCGAATGATAACGCCCCCGGCGAGGTAACGATTTGATTTGATGGCTTCCGCTACATCCACCAACAACTCCGTGCTTGGATGCGAGTCCGCATCAATGAACAGCAGCCAGTCACCCGTGGCCGCTTCCGCTCCGCGATTGCGCGCACGAGCAATCTGGTTGATTGGCTCGAACACGACGGTCGCCCCGGCGGCCCGCGCGATTTCCGCGGTCCGATCCGTCGAATTGTTGTCACAGACAATCAGTTCCGTCGCCCAGTTCAACCGCGTGAACGCTTTGAAAGAATTCTGCACTTCGCGGAGCGTTTGGCCCAACAACCGCTCCTCATTGAACGCAGGAATTACGATTGAGATTTTCAACCCAGTGAGTTTGAACGGGATCGCATGACGGATTCAACTTTCATTTCCAAGGCCGCGTCCAAACTGCCAATGGGATGGGGACAATAATAATTTGAACTGCCGGTCAAGGCCGTTACCTTATTGCGGCTTGAATGTGCATAGCGGGGTTTCCCGGAAATCCCTTCAACCGGAAATTGATTATGGTGGACAAGAGACTGAAAACCAAATTGCCCGAACCCGGGCGCTGGCGGCGGCGGCTGATGATCACTGCCGGCGTCCTCGCGCTGCTGTTGGTCGTGCTGTACTTCGTTGCCACCACCAACTACTTCATCCAAAAAGTCGTCGCGCCGAAAGTCGGCACGGCAATGAATGCGGACATCACGCTGGCCAGCGCACAGGTCAGCCCCTTCTCGAAGGTGATCTTGCGCGACTTGAAGGTCACCCCCAAAGGCGCGGCAACCCTGTTCACCGCGAACGAAATCACCGCGCGCTACAGCCTTTGGTCCATTATCCGGGGTACGATTCTCGTGGAGGAAGTCACCGTCGTCTCGCCTGTCATTACGCTAGTGGAAAACGCCGACGGTACATCGAATCTCGACCCGATTCTGAAATCACAAAAAAGCGAAACGAAGCAACCAGCGGCCCCGGCCGAGTCCGGCCAGCCGTTGCAGGTGGACATCAAATCCGTGAACGTCAAAAACGCCACGATCCGCCAGATCAAGAACCACAACAACGGCCGGGACATGATGGAGCTGTCGAGCATCAACCTGTCCGTTGGCAACGTGCGGAACGGCGGCACGGGCAAACTGGATTTGTCGGCGGCACTCGCCGTGGATAAACGAGCGCCCGAAGCGTCGGCCTCCGCAGGCATGCAAGCTTTGTTGAGCGCAGGGTTTAGCTTCAGTCTGACGCAGGATTTGAAGCCCGGCACAGTAAAAGGCAACGCTTCATTTTCAATCGGGCAAGCCAGCGGAACGCTGGGTGAATTGAATGCGCTTGCCGCCAAGCTCGATTGCGAAACTTCGCCCTCAGAAATCAAGCAACTCGCCTTGCGCTTCAGCCGGGCAAATGTGCCGTTGGGCGAGATGCGTGTAAGCGGTCCGCTGGACATCGCAAAGACCGAGGGCAAGCTCAAGATTGAAATCCTGGCTATTGACCGCCAGGTGCTCAATCTCGCGGGCGCCGCAACCGGGATGGATTTTGGCACCACGACGATCAACTCCACCAGCGACATTGAACTCGCCAAGGCTGGGCAACAGATTTCCGTGGTCGGGCAACTCAACGTTGAACGCTTTCAGGTAAAGAAGGACAATCAGACGACTCCCACGCTAAATCTACGTTGCGATTACAGCGTCGGCGTGGACCAAGTCGCGAAATCGGCTTCGGTCAAAGCGTTGAACCTCGCGGGCACACAAGATGGACGCCCGCTTTTGCGGACGGATTTAACCAGCCCCATGACCATCGGTTGGGGCGAAGGCGGCAATCAAGCCGGCGATGCCGCGCTCAACCTCGTCGTCAGCAACTTGAATCTTGCCGACTGGCGGATTTTCGCCCCCGACCTCGCGCCGCAAGGCATGGCTAATGTCCGCTTGAAGTTGAATTCGCAACAGGGTGGCAAACAACTCGCCTTCGACCTGGACAGCAAGGTGGATAATTTTTCCGCGCAGTTCGGCAGCAACCAGGTGAATCGCGCCGACATTCGCGCGGTGGCCCGCGGCAGTGCCGCGGACTTGAAACAATTCAAGCTGGACGAATCCCGGTTCGATCTGGCTCAGCAGGGAGAAGCCGCACTGACGATTTCGGGTTCCGGCACATTCGACAGCGTAACGCAGGACGCGGACTTACAATTCGTGGTGCAAGCCGCGCTGACAAAATTGCTGGCCCTGCTGCCGCAGCCTGACGCGAACGTCACCGCCGGCGCGCTCGACTTCAAAGGACGTATCGTTGCTAAAGACAAAGGCCAAAACGTGACCGGACAACTCGCCTTGACGGATTTCACCGGGCAATTTGCCGGTAGCCGGTTTGCGAAATTTGGCTTGGGAGCGGACCTCGATGTGGGAATGAAAAGCGATCAAATCGAAATCCGAAAAGTCGCGGGGCAGCTTCGCGAAGGTCAGAACGCAGGAGGCACGTTCGATGCAAACGGCAACTTCAACCTCGCGAGCAAAGCCGGCCAGATTTCTCTGAAGCTCTCAGAGTTCAACCAGAACGGATTGCGGCCATTCCTCGAATCGGCACTGGGCGACAAGAAGCTGGTTTCGGTTTCATTGAATACCACCGCGTCAATAAGCCTCGGAGCGAACGGCGATACCGCCGTCAAGTCCGACCTTCAGGTGACCAATCTGGTTGTGAACAATCCATCCGGCTCGCTGCCCTCCACGCCGCTCGAAGCGCGCGTGCAAGTGGACACCGGCGTTGCCAAAAACGTCGCGCAAATTCGGCAGTGCCAGCTTACGCTCACGCCAACCGAGCGGGCGAAGAACGAGCTTGGCTTGACCGGGAACGTGGATTTTTCCAAATCCAACGCCATCACGGGCACCTTGAAGCTTGTGGCTGAATCTCTGGACGTAACGCGCTATTACGATTTGTTTGCAGGAGGCGCGACTCCAACCGAAACGAAGCCGGCTGAAAAAAAACCGTCCACGCCCCCGCAGAGTTCACCGCCGCGGCCCGAAAAAGAACCGGACGCAGTGAAATTGCCGTTCAAGGATTTCACCTTCGACGCCAACATCGGCCGTTTCTATGTGCGTGAAGTGGAAATCACGAATCTGCAAGCGACCGCGAAACTGGATGGCGGGCGCGTCTTGTTGAAGCCACTCCAACTCACGCTCAACGGAGCGCCCATCAACGCGACGGCGGAC
>CAZCZP010000312.1:1881-4333 GCA_964502895.1 uncultured Bifidobacteriaceae bacterium | reverse complement strand
ATGACTCTCCACCGCCGCGACGACGGTGTTGACGCTCTGCAAAACCTTTCGCGCCATCTCGGGATCAGGGATTTTTAGACCGTAGTTTTTGTCGAGCGCGACGACGAGTTGCAGGGCGTCCACGGAATCCAGACCGAGGCTGCCTGGGCCAAACAGGAGTTGGTCGTCTTTGATTTCCTCCGCAGAGGTCTGGAGCATGAGGTTGTCCACCAGCATGCGTTTGATTTCGGCCTTAAGCTCGGCTGTGTTGCTCATCAAAAAATCCCACCGTCAATTTTGAGCGCGGAGCCTGTGATGTATGCGGCGTCCGCGCAAGCTAGAAAGCGCACCGCTGCCGCCACTTCCTGCGGTTTGCCGAAGCGTCGCATGGGGATTCCTTCCAAAGCCCGCTTCCGCGCTTCGTCGTTCAGGGACGCCAACGCTTCCGTGTCCACGTAACCGGGGCAAATGGCATTTACGGTGATGCCGAGTCGCGCGACTTCCTTGGCGAGTGATTGCGTCAGCGCCACGACGCCGGCCTTGGCGGCGGCATAGTTGGCCTGTCCGGGTGGTGACAACAACGCGCTAAGGGAGGCGATGTTGATGATGCGTCCGCCGCGTTGGGAAATCATGGTGGGCAACACGGCCTGGCATCCATGAAAAGTCCCGTCCAGATTCACGGCCAGCACTTCGCGCCAGGTTTCGGGCTTCATCATCGCCAGCAACGAATCGTTGTGTGTGCCGGCGTTGTTCACCAACACGTCGAGCCGCGAATGGGCCGACAGAATCTCCGCCACGCACTTTTTCCATGACTCCGGCTCGCGCACGTCCAATTGGACTACGCGGCAACGTGCCGCATTAGCGGCGGCCAGTTGGTCCGCCGATTCACGCTTCCGATGCACGCCGAGCCAGACAAAACTCTCCGGACCTTCATCGAGAAACGCCTGTGCCATTGCACGGCCCAGAAGGCCGTTGGCTCCCGTGATCAAGATTACGCGCTTAGGCACGGCTTTGTCCGCTTGTGAGCACCTGCCATCGGTCGCCGCGTGGTGTGCGTGTTCGGAGAAAACTTTGCCGGGAGCTCATTGCGACATCACGATAAACTGGGGCTCTAATTTTCGCGGTGCCAGATGTCGCCTTCGCCGTAGCTGAACCAGCGGCTCGTGGTCACTTTAAGTTGCGTGAAAAATTGCACGCCTTCCTTGCCTTGCATGTGCAGGTCGCCGAAGAACGAATCGTTCCAACCGTTAAAGGGGAACCAAGCCATCGAAGCCGGCACACCGATGTTGATACCCACCATGCCGCACTGGATGCGATGCTTGAACTCGCGCGCGGCTTTGCCGGAACGTGTGAAAATCGAGGCGCCGTTCCCGAAAGGTGATTTGTTTGCCAGTTCGATGGCGGCATCCAAATCCTCCATGTGCATCACGTTCAGGACGGGTCCAAACACTTCTTCCTTCGCCACGGTCATGCCGAGTTGGACTTGATCGAGAATGGTTGCGCCGACGAAGAAACCATTCGGCGCTTCGCTGACTTTCACGCCACGGCCATCGGCGGGAATCTTCGCGCCTTCCTTCACGCCAGCTTCAATAAGTTGCAAGACGCGGTCGCGATGCTGGCGTGTGATGACCGCCCCCATGTCCGGCTGCGCTTCACGGTCTGTCGGACCGACTTTGATTCGCTTCGTGGCTTCGACCAGCGTGGGCAAAACAGTTTTCTCCGCGCTGCCGACGACTACGGCCGTTGAGCCTGCCATGCAACGCTCGCCCGCGCAGCCGAACGCGGCTTCGATCACGCCGCGCACGGAGTTGTCAATGTCCGCGTCCGGCATAAGCAGCACGAAGTTCTTTGCGCCGCCGTTGGACTGGACGCGCTTGCCATGTTTCGTTCCCGTCTCATAGATGTGCCGCGCGACCGGTGTCGAGCCGACGAACGAAATCGCCTTCACTTTCGGATGCGTGAGCAGCGCGTCCACCACTTCGCGTCCGCCGTGTACGAGGTTGAGCACGCCCTTCGGCAGACCGGCTTTTTCCAAAAGCTTTGCCACCTTGATGGAAGTGAGCGGGACTTTCTCGCTCGGCTTGAGCACGAAGGTGTTGCCGCACGCGATGGCCACGGGATACATCCACAGCGGCACCATGCACGGAAAGTTAAACGGCGTGATACCCGCGCAAACGCCGAGCGGCTGGCGGATGGATTCGCAATCAATCCCTCGCGCGATGTTCTCCAGGACCTCGCCCATCAACAGCGACGGCACGCCGCAGGCAAATTCGACCATCTCGATGCCGCGCTTCACGTCGCCGCGCGACTCAACGAGTGTCTTGCCATGTTCGCGCGTGGTGCTGCGGACGAGGTCTTCAAAATTTTCTTCGAGCAGGGCTTTGAATTTGAAAAGAATTCGCGCGCGTTCGACGGCGGGCGTTTCCATCCAGGACGGAAACGCGGCGGCCGCGGCTTCGACGGCGGCGTTGAC
>CAZCZP010000312.1:0-1781 GCA_964502895.1 uncultured Bifidobacteriaceae bacterium | reverse complement strand
AAGTAATCCAGGCTCTTGCCTTTGAAATCGGCCAGCTTCTCAAATTTGTGTTTCGCCATGAACGCCAGCAGCCCGTCGCAGAGCGGCTTGATGTGTTCATAGCCGAACTTCATCACGCCGGTGCAAACTTGAACCGTGTCGGCCCCGAGCAGAATGAATTCCGCCGCGTCGTTGCCGGTTTCGACGCCGCCAATCGCCGAGAGTGAGCGCCCGGGAAATTCTTTGCGAATGAGTTGCGCGACTTCCATCACCATGCGCAGCGCGATGGGTTTGACCGCGCGCGACGAATAACCGCCCGGCGTCGTGTAACCTTCGACGCTTGGCTCAGGCCGGAGCGTGTCGAGGTTTACACCCATGACGCAGCGGATCGTGTTGATGGCACTGATGCCAGTTGCGCCCGCTTTAAGCGCCGCACGGCTGGGGTCTTCGATGTGAGTGACGTTCGGGGTCATCTTCGCCCAGACTGGTTTCTTTGCGGCGCTCATCACCCACGCGACGACTTCGCGGAGGATTTCCGGATTCTCACCCATCGCGGCGCCCATCTTGCGTTCGGGCAAACCGTGCGGGCAGGAGAAGTTCAACTCGAAGGCATCCACGCCGCATGCCTGGCAGCGCTCGATGATTTCAATCCACGCGTCCTGGCGATACTCCTCCATGATGCTGGCGATGAGCACGCGGTCGGGGAACATGTCCTTGCACTTCTTGAACTCGTCCTCCCACAACTTGAACGGGCGGTCGCTGATCAACTCGATATTTTCCCAGCCAATGATTTCCTTGTTGTCGCCGGAATGAAGCTTCGCGTAACGCGGCGTGACGTTGACGACTTTTGAAGCATCGAGGCTCACAGTTTTTGCAATGACCGCGCCCCAGCCTTCCTTGAACGCCTTGGCAATGACGTTGAGGTTCGTCCCCGGCGGCCCCGAGCCGATGACGAACGGGTTCGGGAGTTTCAGACCGTCAACTATTGTCGCGAGCGTGGGCATAACATTGCCTTCCGTCGTAATTTGTGAATGCAGCATAGGCCCGTGGCCAGCGGGTTTGCCACAAGAAAATCTCGCCCGACCTGTTCAGGCCGCGCGTCGGACCCGTTCGCGGCCGAGCATCCGATCCAGCGAATCGCACGTCTGATACACCAGCGCTTCGGGGTAATGCAGATACGGATGGAAATATTCGAAGGTCAGATAGCCGCGATATTCCGCTGCGTCGAGCGCGTTCATCACAGCGGGCCAATCGGTCGTGCCGTCCAGCAGCGGACGGAACGTTTCGAGAGAGTAGTCCGTGCCCTTCTTGGTATATTCCTTGAAGTGGGTGTTCTTGATGCGTTTGCCGAGGACCGAGATCCAGTGCTCGGGGAACTGGAACATCATGATGTTGCCGGTATCGAAATGCGCGCGGACGTGCTGACTCTGGAAGCTGTCAATGAACGCGGCGTGCTCCATGGGCGTCATGAGGTAGCCGTTGAAGAAGATGTTTTCGATGTTGAGAAACACACCCAGCTTCTCGGCTTTCGGCAGAAGCTGTGCAATAGCTTCGCGGGCCCGGCGATCGCAAACGTCGTTGGGCACCGGCTCATGGTCAGTGCGCCACGGGATGTGAACCGCGCCGGGAACGACGAGCAGATTCTCCACGCCGAGATCGTGCGCGGCTTCGGCCATCTTGCCGGCCAATTCAATACCGCGGGCGCGCTTGGTGGAATCGTTGCTCGTGAGCGGATACGGCCAGAACAGAAACGAGCAGAGTCCGCTGATGGCGATGCCGGTTCGGTCAGCCATTTTGCGAAT
>CAZCZP010000311.1:2174-4342 GCA_964502895.1 uncultured Bifidobacteriaceae bacterium | reverse complement strand
ATGGCCGCCGAAACCCAGCTTACACCCATGATGGCGCAGTATCGCCGCATCAAGAGCGATCTGCCCAAGGACGCTCTCTTGCTGTTCCGGCTCGGCGATTTCTACGAAATGTTCTTCGAGGACGCTCAGGCGGGCGCGCAACTCCTCAATCTCGCCCTCACCGCCCGCAACGGTGTGCCTATGTGCGGCCTGCCGTTTCACGCGGCTAACAACTACATCGCGAGAATTCTCAAGGCCGGACGAAAGGTCGCCATCTGCGACCAGACTGAGGAAGCCAAGCCTGGCAAACTCGTCAACCGCGAGGTCACACAGATTCTCTCGCCGGGCACGCACTTCGACGAGCGCATGCTGGTCGCCGAGCGCAACAATTTTCTCGCCGCAGTTTATCCGCGTGGAAAAATTGTTGGCCTCGCTCTCGTGGATTTGACCACGGGCGATTTCCTGACCACGGAACTGGAGTCCGACGCCGCCCTGCTTACCGAACTCGAGCGCCTGCGTCCGGCCGAGATCATCCTGCCGACCGAGGCAATCGCTGTGCGCGATGCCCTGCGCGGTTCATTTCAAATCCTGAGTGGCTATGATGACTGGACCTTCGCGCCCGAAACCGCGCTCTACACGGTGCGCGACCATTTCAAGGTCGCATCCCTCGATGGGTTCGGGTTGAAAGACCGCGCGGCGGCCATTGGCGCGGCGGGCGGCGCGCTGCATTACCTTGCGCAGCATTTACGTCGCGATGTGAAGAACCTCACACGCATTTCGTATTACCAGCGGAGCGATTTCCTGGTTCTCGACCACACCACACTTCGGCATCTGGAAATTCTTGAACCGTCGCATCACGATGCGCCGCGCACGGCGTCGCTCTACGGCTCGATGAACCGCACCGTCACACCCATGGGCGCGCGCCGCTTGCGGGACTGGTTATCGCAACCGCTTGCCGCGGTTGCGATGATCCGCCGCCGGCAGGAAGCCGTGCGGACGTTCGTGGAAAACTCCGCCAACCTCGACAGATTTCGCGCGCAGGTTGCCGAAGTGCGCGATCTGGAGCGCACGATTGGCCGGTTAAGTTCCGGCAGCGGCAACGCGCGTGACCTCATCGTTCTGCGCCAGGCGCTGGTGCAAATTCCGGCAGTGAGACAAACGCTGTCATCGCTTTCAGATTCGAATACCCCCTCACCCGACCTATCGGTCACCCTCTCCCCATCGGATGGGGAGAGGGCCAGGGTGAGGGGTGCTCCTTTGCTCGCAGAGATTATCTCGCAACTCTCCGAATCGCCGGAACTCGTTGAACTGATTTCACGCGCCATCGTGGAAGAGCCGCCGCTTGCGTTGAAAGAAGGCGGTATGATTCGTGACGGCTTTGATCCGGCGCTCGACGAGCTGCGCACTGCTCAACGCGGCGGCAAGGATTGGATTGCGAAGTTGCAGGCCGACGAGATTTCACGCACGGGCATCGCGTCGTTGAAGGTGCGGTTCAACTCCGTCTTCGGCTACTACATCGAAGTCACGAAGTCGAACCTCGACAAAGTCCCGGCGCATTACATTCGCAAGCAGACCGTCGCCAATGGTGAACGTTACATCACGCCCGAGTTGAAGGAGATGGAGGGAAAAATTCTGGGGGCGGAAGAACGCAGCGTGAAGCTGGAATACGAATTGTTCCAGCGCGTGCGCGAGGAAGTGCTCGGGCAGATGGCTGGGATTCAGCAAACCGCCGCCGCGCTCGCACAGTTGGATGTGTTGGCGTGTTTTGCCGAAACCGCGCGCCTCCACAATTACTGTCGTCCTCAAGTCGGCGACGAAGGCGTGCTGTTCATTCGCGACGGACGACATCCGGTGTTGGAGCAGCAATTGGTTGATGAACGCTTTGTGCCGAATGACACAGTGCTGAGTAGTGGCACGGGCATCCTGCCCGTTCGTTCGCCAGGAGAAACACACAGGCAGGATGCCTTTGCCACTAATCCCCAAATCGCGCTCATCACCGGGCCGAATATGGCGGGCAAGAGCACTTACATTCGCCAAGTGGCTTTGCTCACGCTGCTCGCGCATACGGGAAGCTTTGTTCCGGCGGCGGAAGCGCGCATTGATCTGGTGGACCGCATCTTCACGCGCATTGGGGCAAGCGACGACCTCGCGCGCGGGCAAAGCACCTTCATGGTCGAGATGAGCGAAAC
>CAZCZP010000311.1:0-2074 GCA_964502895.1 uncultured Bifidobacteriaceae bacterium | reverse complement strand
TCCGTGAGCCGGAAATCGCGTCCTTGAAAGCGATAGGTCAACTTTGTGTGATCGAACCCGAGCAGGTGCAGCATGGTGGCGTGCAGGTCGTGAACGTGAACCTTGTCGGTCGTCGCGTTGAAACCGAACTCGTCTGATTCGCCCAGCGTGATGCCGCGTTTGATGCCGCCGCCGGCCAGCCACATGGTAAAGCAATTCGGGTGATGATCGCGTCCGTCGTCGCCGCCTTGCACCATCGGCGTGCGGCCAAATTCGCCGCCCCAGACAACCAGCGTATCGTCCAACATGCCGCGCTGTTTGAGGTCTTTGATCAGTGCGGCACTCGCCTTGTCCGTGTCGCGGCAGTTTTTCTTGAGGTCGGCGACGAGATTGCCGTGCTGATCCCAGGCTTCGTGGAAGATTTCAATAAACCGCACGCCTTTCTCGGCGAGCCGGCGCGCAAGCAGGCAGGCATTTGCGTATGTCCCCTTGCCAGGTTCGGCGCCATACATTTCAAGCGTCTCCTTCGATTCCTTGCTTAAGTCCATCAATTCCGGCGCGGTGAGTTGCATGCGGTGCGCCAGCTCGAAGGAATTGATGCGCGTGGCAATTTCCGGGTCACCCGTCACATCGAGCCGCTTTTGGTTCAGCCGCTTGATTGAGGCGAGCGTGTCGCGTTGAATCTGCGCATCCACACCCTTGGGGTTCGAGAGATAGAGTACGGGATCGCCGACGCTACGGAACAAAACGCCCTGATGCACCGAGGGCAAGAAGCCTGCGCCCCAGTTCGATGCGCCGCCGCTCGGACCTTTGCTGCCGGTACTGAACACGACGAATGCCGGCAGGTCCTGCGATTCCGAACCGAGGCCGTATGTCGTCCACGCGCCCATGCTAGGCCGACCAAATTGCTGCGAGCCGGTGCTCATCAGAATCTGTCCCGGCGCGTGATTGAAAGCATCGGTGTGCATGGACTTCACAATAGCGATGTCGTCCACGATTTCGGAAAGGTGCGGCAACAGTTCCGACAATTCCGCGCCGCTCTGGCCGTGCTTCGCGAACTTGAATTTCGGTCCAAGCAATGTCGCGCTCGGATTGATGAACGCGGCGCGATAGTCCTTGATGAGGTCCGCGGGCGGTTGTTTGCCGTTCCACTTCACGAGTTCCGGTTTGTTGTCGAACAACTCCAGGTGGCTTGGCGCACCGGCCTGGAAGAGAAAGATGACCCGCTTCACCTTCGCGGGAAAATGCGGGTTCTTTGGTGCGAGCGGATTGGCTGGCGAAACCGGAGACGCCCAGCCGTTTTCGCGAAACAGAGTCCCAAGGGCAACGGCCCCCAGTCCCACGCCGCACTGCTGAAAAAACCAGCGGCGCGTGATCAGCTTCGGGTCAAGCCCGCGATAAAGTTTGTCCTGGCAGTTCATGACTACTCCTTTGTAATTGTCTCATCCAAATTGAGCAGCACGCGCGACACGACCGTGTAAGCTGCCAACTGAGTCGGTGTCGTGCCGTCGGGCAGACTGTCCGGTTTGTCATTCTTGCCAGTGGCAAGCTCGAATGGATTTACCCAACCTTCAGCGATGTGTTTCTTTTGTTTTTCCAACAACGCGAGCAATTCCCTTTGTTCGCCGGCAGTCGGTGGTCGCGACAGAGTACGGCGGAAGGCGAAATCGATCCGGTCCGCGTCCGTCTTGCCGCCTTCAGTCAAAGTCTTACGGGCCAATGCCTGGGCACATTCCATGAACGTCGGTTCGTTCAATGACACCAGCGCCTGGATTGGCGTGTTCGAGCGCAGCCGGCGCACACAGGAGAAATCGCCATTCGGCGCGTCGAAGGTTTGCAGCAACGGATAGGGCACGGAGCGGAATCGGAAAACGTAAAGTCCCCGGCGATAGCGTTCCGGCCCGGTGTCCTCCTTCCAAGTCTTCGGCCCGTAGCTGGCAGGCGGCTGAAACAAGAATTCTGGTGCCGGCGGAAAAATACTTCGCCCGCCGATCTGTGGATTGAGCAATCCACTGGTGGCGAGCGCAATGTCGCGGACAATTTCGCCTTCCACGCGAAGCCGCGGAGCGCGCGCGAGTAAACGGTTGTAAGGGTC
>CAZCZP010000310.1:0-4343 GCA_964502895.1 uncultured Bifidobacteriaceae bacterium | reverse complement strand
CCACCGGAACTTTTTCTAACGACGCCTGTTTCACATCTCGAAGGAATCAATGACGATGCTCAACCCCCAGGCTGCCCGTGAGGTTTACGGGAAGATTTCCGACAACATAGCCAAGGTCATGCAAGGCCAGGCCGGTTCGACACGCAAGCTGCTCGCGGCGCTGGCCAGCGGCGGCCACGTGTTGCTGGAGGATTTTCCGGGCACGGGCAAAACCACGCTGGCCAAGGCGCTCGCACGTTCGATTGACGCCAAGTTCAAGCGCGTTCAGTTCACGCCCGACTTGCTGCCATCGGACATCCTCGGCGTATCCATTTTCAGCCAGCGCGATCAGTTGTTCCATTTTCACGAGGGCCCGATCTTCACGAACATTCTGCTCGCCGACGAAATCAATCGCGCCTCGCCGCGCACGCAATCGGCGTTGCTCGAAGCGATGGGCGAAAGCCAGGTGAGCGTGGATGGCGAGCGGCGCAATTTGTCGGATCTATTCTTTGTCATTGCGACCGAAAACCCTGTCGAATTTCGTGGCACATATCCGCTGCCGGAGGCGCAAATGGACCGGTTCGCAATGCAGTTCGCGCTCGGTTACGTCCAGCCAGTCGAGGAAGTGGCGATTCTCACGGCTCAGGAGAAAAATCACCCACTCGATGAGTTGACTGCCTGCGCCTCGCTCGTGGACGTGCTGGCGCTCAAACACGCAGCACAGAACGTCCGCATAAGTGATGAACTCAAACGCTACGTGGTGGACCTTGCGGGTGCCACGCGGGTTGCCAGTGGCGTGCAATTGGGCGCCAGCCCGCGCGCTTCGCTGGCTTTGATGAAAGCGGCCCAGGCGCTGGCGCTTTTTGATGGTCTGGATTTTGTGACTCCAGAACAAATTCAAGAACTCGCGGTTTCAGTGCTCGCCCACCGGCTCGTCATGGAGCCGCAAGCACGCTTCTCTGGACTGACCGCTCGCGGCGTGGTGGAAGACCTGGTGAAGAAGATCAAAGTGCCGGCGTGAGTCCAATTTTTCGAGTTTTGTACCTCCTTTACCGCCTGTTCTCCGGGACGCGGCATCGAATGTTGCGCCGCGTTACCCGGGCAGGATTGGTTGTCGTTGGTGCCACGGTGGTGGCGGCAATGATGGGGATTGATCCGGACAATACCGTCGGCTATCAGGCCTTCACCTTGTTGTTCGCGTTGTTGTTGGTGGGCACGGTATTCAGCTTCCGTTTCCGAGTGCGCTTCTCGGCCACACGCCGGCTGCCTCGGTTCGGCACAGTGGGGCAGCCCTTCACGTATCGTGTCGCGCTCCGGAATCTCACACCCAACCACCAGGCGGGGCTAACGTTGTTGGAAAATCCCGCCGATCCGCGGCCCTCGTTCCGCGAATGGAAGGCACTCCAACTCGACGACGAGAAATATTTGCGCCCGTTTCGCGTCAGCGCGCATCGGCGAAAGAATCCTTTCCAACTGGCCACGGTGAAGGAAGCAGTGATCCCGCCGATCCCGGCTGATCAAGAAGTCCAGGTCGAGGTCGAACTCACGCCGTTGCGCCGCGGCCTCTTGTGTTTCAAGGGCTTGTCGCTCTCACGCACTGACCCGTTTGGTTTGTTTCGGACGTTTGTCAATCTGCCGCTGCCGCAAACGGTTTTGATTTTGCCCAAGCGTTATTGGCTGCCGCCGGTCGCGCTGGCGGGCATTATGAAATATCAGCAGGGCGGGGTGGCGCTCGCATCGAACGTCGGGCAAAGCGATGAGTTTGTCGCGCTGCGCGAATACCGTCGCGGCGATCCCATCCGGCACATCCACTGGCGCAGTTGGGCCAAAGTCGGGAAACCCATCGTGAAGGAATTCGAGGATGAATTTTTTGTCCGGCACGCGCTGGTGCTGGACACGTTTACTGACCGGCCGCACAGCGAGGTATTCGAACATGCCGTGTCTGTGGCAGCGTCGTTTGCCTGCACGGTGCTCACGCAAGAATCGCTGCTGGACCTTTTATTTGTCGGCACGGAAGCGTATTGTTTTACGGCAGGGCGCGGACTGGCGCACGCGGATCAGATGTTGGAGATTCTGGCATCGGTGCGTCCGTGTCCGGACCGGCCATTCAGTTCGCTGGAGACGCTCGTGGTGAACCATGCGAATGCAGTGAGCGGCTGCATTTGTGTATTTCTGGAGTGGGACAATGAGCGACGCGACTTTGTGAGAAAACTGAAGGCGCTCGGTTTGCCAGTCATGGTTCTGGTCGTTTTCGAGAAAGCGCCGGGCAAGCCGCTTGATCCGGGCCCGATGCGTGATGAACCAGACCGCTTGCACGCATTGGAAATCGGGCGGATAGAGGAACAACTGGCGGTGCTGGCATGAGAAACATTCAACATTCGACATCCAACGCCCAAAGCGCGGACGCGGCCTTCACTTCGATGTTCGATGGTGAATGTTGGGCGTTGGTTGTTTCCCTATCTCCATGAAGCCTCCTCCACTCTTGCTCGGCGCGACGCTGCTCTTCTGGGGCTGGCAATCGGGCTATCTGATCGCGGGTGTCGTGATGGCGGTCGTTTTGGAGAGCGCCAATTTTGTGAAAGCGCGCTGGGAAATTTCTGACGACGACTTCAGCCGTATCTGGACATTTTGCTCGCTGTTGTTTCTGGCAACGGCGGTTTACACATTCACGGCCAACGATGGTCCGTCCACGTTCGGCGGATTCTTCCAAGATCCGAATCCGTTCACGCAGCGGCAGGCGGGCAGGGCGAGTTCCCGCACTGGCAGCGCCATGAGCCGTTGGCTGCCGATGTTCTTCTTTCCTTTCATTGCGGCGCAGATGTACAGCGTGCGCCAGACGATTCCACTGACGACAATTTCTCTGATCCTGCGGCGCAGACGGAAGAAGGCGCTGCAGCTCCGCCGGCCCGCTCCTCCCGAACGCAACGTCAATATTGGATACTCGTATTTTGCGATCTGCCTGCTGGCGGCCAGCGTGCATCCGGGCACGGACAACAGTTTTTTCTGGGGCCTGTGCGGGTTGCTGGCGTGGGCGCTGTGGGCGCAGCGTTCGCGGCGCTTCGCGTTCGCAGTCTGGGCCGCCGCGTTGGCGACGGCGGTGGTGCTCGGCTTTTACGGCCAGCGCAGCATCGGCCAGTTGCAGAGCTACCTCGAACATTTGAACCCGCAATGGATCGGACGATTCATGCGGCGCGGGATGGGTTTTGACCCCTCCCAAAGCCGCACTTCGCTCGGCAACGTTGGCGATCTGAAAACTTCCGGCGCCATTGTCATCCGATTGGAAACGAAGAATGGCAATTCCCCGCCAACCTATCTGCGTTCGGCGAGTTATCGCATCTACAGTTCGCCGACCTGGTTTGCCGGCAGCTCGCGGGAGGATTTTCAAACGACTCCGGAAACACCGGCGGAAAGCCGCATCTGGCCGCTGCTGGCCAAGAGCAACACCATCGCCGTGAACCTTGCCACGTATCTCGATGGCCGGACGACCAACGCACCCACAGGCTTGTTGCCCTTGCCGCCGGGCACCGCCCGGCTGGAGAATCTGAATGCGTACCTCGTAAGGACGAATACCGCCGGGGCCGCCCTCGCCGAAGGCCCGGGACTCCTGATGTTCGACGCGCTGTATGGCCCCGGCGCGACCATAGACTCGCCTCCCGATGCCAGCACGGAGGCCCCGGAAGACCTGGATGTTCCCGAGCGCGAAACGAACGCGCTCAATGCAGTGATTGAAGAATTGCAAATTCGTGGAGCGGATCGCGAGCAGGTGTTGCAAGCGCTTAGTGGATTTTTTGCCGATAAATTCACCTATAGCACGTGGCAAGGGCGACCGCACATGCGCGGTACGAACCAAACTCCTTTGAGCCGTTTTCTGTTGAACACCCGCAGCGGCCATTGCGAATACTTTGCCACCGCCACGGTGCTGCTGTTGCGCCAGTTGAGAATTCCTGCGCGCTACGCGGTGGGCTACGCTGTGCATGAGGGGTCAGGGAAAAAATATGTCGTCCGGCAGCGCGACGCGCACGCGTGGTGCCTGGTGTGGGACAAGGACAAAAACATCTGGCAAGAGTTCGACACCACACCGGCTTCGTGGGTCGAAGCCGAAGCCAAACGGGCCTGGCCATTGCAATGGCTCTCGGACGCGTGGTCGAGGCTTGGATTTGAAATCGCCAAAATCCGTTGGGGTCAAAGCCGGCTGCGCCAATACCTCTTGATCATCATTGTTCCGGGGCTGGCGTTGTTGCTTTATCAGATCATCTTCCGCCGAGGCCGACGACGCCGGCAAGGCGGCAAGGACGATTTGGACCTGGCGGTGATGTGGCCCGGGCTCGACTCGGAATTCTATCTCCTCGAAAAACAATTGGCCG
>CAZCZP010000309.1:0-4400 GCA_964502895.1 uncultured Bifidobacteriaceae bacterium | reverse complement strand
CGGTCTGAACGGTGATGGACACTTTTTCGGCAGCGAGGGCAAACGGCGGCGTGAATAATGACAGGATTGCGAGACCGAGAATTGCGCGGGTTGTTTTCATAATCGTTGTTGCTCGTCGTGAGTTCGATTCCCCTCCCTCAGGGAGAGGGAACAGCAGTCGCGCGCTATCCGGAGGATGGAGAGCCCTTCGGCAACCACCGTGCGCTGATTCGTCGAAGGCTGACGGAGGATTCTCCCTCTCCCCAAGGGAGAAGGCCGGGGTGAGGGGAAAGGTGATGTTAAACGGGCGTGGCCGATCCGGTTTCGCGACCACCTGCCGCTTTGATTAAAAAGTCCGGTTGTCTTCGGGCGATTCATCATCTCAAATCTCCGCTTTCAACTGCTCGCGCTGGTGTCACTGAAAGCGGTTCAAATTCCGGCCACCCATCCGCGCTCCATCGCATGGGCCGGATGGCCAGCGTGTGAGCGCCACGGCGCGTGCCGTCGTAAAAATGACAACTGAACCAGTTAGTGCCGCCTTCAGAAAAAATCCCGGCATGACCCGGGCCAATGAACGGACCCGTTGAATCCATGACGAGCGTGCCTCCGCCGTGGAACAAATCAAGGCCAGCTTTGTCGAGATAGGGTCCAGTAATTTTTTCGCTGCGCCCCACGCGAATGTTGTAAGTGCTGTTCGTCCCGCGGCAACAGATGCCCCAGTTGACGAATAGATAGTAATGGCCACTGTGCGGATGAATGAATGGCGCTTCAATCGCATCCTGATGTGCGAGCGCATACATCGGTGAGTCCGGCGCAATGCGTTTGCCCGTCGCCGGATCGAGTTGAATCAACTTGAGTCCACTCCAGAACGAGCCGAACGACATCCACAGATTTCCTTCAGCGTCCAGTGTTACGGCGGGATCAATCGCGTTGAAATTATTCGTCGCGTGAGATTGGGCCACCATTCCTTGGTCCGTCCATGCGAAGCTTGGGTCATCGGGATCGAGCGTCGGGTTGGTTGCCAGCCCGATGGCCGAGGTGTTCTTGCCAAACGTGGAGACGGAGTAATAGAGCAGGTAGCGGTCTTTCAGATGAATGACATCCGGCGCCCAAAGATGGCCGCGATTGCCTGGGACGGCGTTGGTGCGCCATGCCGGAATGTTCGTGAAGACGCGCGGGCCAGCCTGCCAGGTCTGCAAGTCTTTCGAGCGCCAGGAGTTGATCCCCACGCCGGTGGAGAACAGCCAATACTCGTCCTTGCACTTGACGATGGTGGATGGGTCGTGAACGCGCCCGGCGTCGCGTTTGCCGAGTTGGGAGAGCCATGCGGGGGTATTCTCCCGAGAATCCGTTTGCGCCGTTGCCGACCCAAGCCAAACGGTCGTCGCCAAAACCCACAAGATGCTAAGGCGATTCATTCTTCCTGCGAATGGCAAATAATCCATTTATCGGATGGATTGGCGCAAGACAGAATATTGTCACCTGCGCTGGGAACGCCCTTTTCCAATTCAAACAGTCTTGCTTTCGCCGTCGGCAAAACGCTACCAATGGCGACATGTCAAAGCCGATCCGTTCCTTAAGCTGGCATTGCAGTGCACGGCTTCCAATTGTTGGACTGCTGTTGCTTCTCACACTTTCGTCGGCGCTGGCGCAAAAAGTTCCCGTCCTCGAAAAAACGCTGGCTAACGGGATGCGCGTGCTGCTCGTCGCGCGCGAGGACGAGCCCACGGTTTCGGGCGGTTGGGTGGCGCACGTCGGCAGTTCCAACGAACGCCCCGGCATCACGGGCATCGCGCATTTGTTTGAGCACATGATGTTCAAGGGCACGCCCACCATCGGCACGAAGGACCCCAAACGCGACCTTGAAGTGATCGCCGAGCAGGAACGGGTTCGCGAACTGATGCGACAGGAGGAGCGCAAGATGCGCGCGCAATGGCGACAGGGAGAAATTGACGACTTGCTCAAGCCGGAAAACAAAACCGGGCGCTATCGCGAACTCGAAAAAGAATTTCAGAAACTCGTCGAGGAACAGCGGCAGTTGCTGATAAAAAATGAGTTCGACAAAATTTACCGGTCCGCGGGCGCGTCAGGCATGAACGCCTTCACCAGCGAGGACATGACTGGATATTTTGTCACCGTGCCGGCCAACAAGCTCGAGTTGTTTCTTTGGATGGAGTCGGAGCGGATTCTGCGCCCGGTGTTCCGTGAATTTTACGCGGAACGCGACGTGGTGTTCGAAGAGCGCCGGATGCGCACGGAGTCCACGCCGTTGGGCAAGTTTGCCGAGAGCGTCAACGCCATGTTCTGGGAATCGCACCCCTACAGTTGGCCGGTGGTGGGCTGGCCTTCGGATATCCCGGCCATCAGCAAGGCGCAGGCGGATGAATTTTACGGGACTTATTACGCGCCGCAGAACCTCACGCTGATTCTCGTGGGCCGCTTCAAGCCCGACGAACTCATGCCGCAGATTGAGAAATATTTTGGCCGGATTCCGCGCGGCAAAAGCGAAGCGCCGGACGTCGTCACACTCGAAGTCAAACAGGTGGGCGAGAAACGTTACAACGCCGAGGCTGAAACCAATCCGCAAGTGGACATCATGTGGCACACGGTCGCATTCGGACATCGCGATTCGTATCCGCTGATGGCGCTGGGGCAGGTGCTCTCGACGCGCACAGGGCGGCTTTACAAAGGGCTGGTGCTTGGTTCCAAAGTCGCAACGGATACGTTCGCCTATCAGAACTCGATGAAATGGGCCGGCTATTTTAATGCTGGTGGCGAGGCCCGCGACGGCCACACGCCGGCAGAAGTCGAGGCTGCCATTTACGCGGAGATTGACAAGCTCAAGAGCGAGGAGGTGCCGCCCGAAGAATTGCAGAAGGTCAAAAACAACTTCGCCGCCAGTGAATATCGCCGGCTTACATCGAACATGGCGATTCTGATGAACGTGATCCAAAACGACGGCCGCGGCGAGTGGCAGGAGATCAACGAGGCCGGGCCCAAAGTCCAGTCCGTGACGGCGGCTGACTTGAAGCGCGTGGCGAACACTTACTTCACTAAGGAAAACCGCACCGTGGCCACTTACACTCGCAAGCCAGGTGCGGCCAAACAGGAGAAAGTAGATTAATGAAATCTTCTCAGATGTTTTTTCGCTCAATAGCAATCGTAGCTTCGTTGGCGTCGTTCGCGTCAGGCCACGCAATGGCTCAAGCGAGCCGTTCGGCAACTATTCCCGATCGCCCGGAGAAACTCACTTTCCCGCCTTTCGAGTTCCAGCCCCCCAAGCCGGAGCAATACCGCGTGGTGCTCAAGAGCGGGCCGGTGGCCTACGTCGTGCCAAACAAGGAACTGCCGCTCGTGAACATTTCCATCTCCATCCAAACCGGCGACTGGGTCGAGCCGGCGGGGAAGGAAGGGCTCACAGACCTTTGCGGATTTCTGCTCGCACGCGCGGGCACGGCTTCACGCTCGGCCCAGGACCTGGAAGAGCGGCTCGCCTTTCTTGCTGCCCAACTGAATTCGAGTATCGGCGGGGCTGATGGTTCCGTCGGCCTCAACTTGTTGTCCAAAGACCTCGATGAAGGTCTGACCATCCTGCGTGAAGTGCTGACCGAACCGCGCTTCCAGCAGGACCGCATAGACCTCCACAAGCAGCAGATGCTGCAAAACATGAAGCAGCGCAACGATGATTCGTCGGACATCGAAAGCCGCGAGGCCAACTTTCTGGCGTACGGGGAAAAATTCTGGAACAACCGACACACCACGGCCGCTTCGGTCGAATCCGTCACACGCGAGGACTTGATCGCGTTCCACAAACAATGGTTTGCGCCACAGAATTTTGTTCTGGCCTTGAGCGGCGACTTCGACCGGGACGCGATGGTTCAAAAGCTGGAAAAATTGTTTGCCGACTGGCCGGTAAAGGGCAACAAACCGCCGCCGATTCCCAAGGACGTTCAGATGGCCGCGCCGGGCGTGTATCTGGTGGACAAGGACGTCAACCAGGGCCGCGTGGCCATGATGCTGCCCGGCGTGATGCGCGACGACCCGGATTATTTTTCCATCATTATCATGAACGATATTCTCGGCGGCGGCGGATTCACCTCGCGCATCGTCAACCGCGTGCGCTCGGATGAAGGTCTGGCCTATTCGGCAGGCTCAAGCTTTCCCGGCGGCGTCTATTATCCCTACACGTTCCGCGCCGGCTTCCAATCGAAGTCACGCACCGTCGCGTACGCGGCGTCCATCGTCGTGGAAGAGATGAAGCGCATCGCGAATGAGTTGGTGACGGAGGAGGAACTGGACAATGCCAAGCGCGGCTACATCGAACGTTTGCCGCGCAGCTTTGCGACGAAAGCCCAGGTTGCGGGAGTTCTGGCCAATGACGAGTTCACCGGACGCTACGCGAAAGAGCCGGATTACTGGCA
>CAZCZP010000308.1:0-4423 GCA_964502895.1 uncultured Bifidobacteriaceae bacterium | reverse complement strand
TTTTGCTCCGGCACCCAGCCATTAGTGTTTTCCCGTGGAGCGCGTATGCGGACGGCAGGTATCCTCAATACGACCATTTCCCAATCCTCCCCTCCGCATCCAGCGTCACGCCCTGACGCCGATAGGCCCAGCACATGTAGCTGATGCTCACGAAATACGACGCCGGCAGCCGGTTGGCCGCGCAGATTTTCACGCCCAGCAATGTCGTCTTGCCGCCAAATCCCATCGGGCCGATGCCCAGTTCGTTCGCCGTTTTCAAAATGTCCTGCTCCAGCGCGTCGAGTTCGGGATTCGGATTGCGGTCGTCGAGTTTGCGCAGGAATTGCGTCTTGCTCAACTCGTAGCCCGTGGCGCGGTCGCCGCCGATGCACACGCCGAGGATGCCCGGCCCGCAGCCTTTGCCCTGCGCCTGCAATACCGCGTCGAGAATCGCCTTGCGGCAGCCGTCGAGGTCGCGATTCGCGTTGAGCTTCTCGGCGGGCAACGAGTATTGCGCGCCGACGTTTTCGCAGCCGCCGCCCTTGAGCACGAGCCGTACGCTGACCTCAGGTGAACGGTGCTGATGAAAATGAAACGCGGGCGCACCCGGCCCGACGTTCGTGCCGTCATTCTTGCCAGTGAGTGAATCCACGGAGTTCTGGCGCAGATAACCTTTTTTGGTCGCGAGCGTCACTGCTTCGCGCGCGGTGTCGGCGAACGTGATCTGGTCGTAGCCGACCGGGCAATCCACGTAAAACAGAATGCTTCCGGTGTCCTGGCAGATGGGTTGCGATTTGTTTTTCGCGAGCGCGATGTTTTGGTCAACGATCTTGAGAGCGTTCGCCGCGAGGGAATCTTTCTTCTCATTCTCCAGCGATGTGAGGATGGCGCGATGAACGTCGTCGGGAATCTCGGAGGACGTGCGGCGGATCAGTTCGATCAGGGAATTTTGCAGTTCACTCATAGTGCGGCGACAGCGTAGAAGTTTCGTGCCGCAGCGTCAACCGACGCCACGTGCCGACGCCCAACGGCTGATCTCTTGATTGCGTAACGATTTGGCGTTTTCACCCCTCACACCATCGAGGGGAGAGATTTCGCTCCTGATAAAATTCCGCGCACTGAAGCCCTGGAGCGTAGCGGCGCGCTATCGAAACGCCGCTACGCCAAGGTAAATGGAGAGAGCATTTGCCGCGAGCTTCCATCCAAGGTCTGCGCCGGAGTCCACGTCACGAGCCGCGCGGCGCGGTTGCAATTCAAGGCGGACGCGGGTAAATGATTACGCATGAACGAACGATTTGTTGCGCTGTGGTTGTTGTTCGGATTTTGCCTCGGCGGAGTCACGGCCATCGCGGGCGAGGCCAAGCCCGAAAACATCGCCCAAGGCGAAGCGCTGCTGTGGTTGGGACTGGTGGACGCGAACAAATACGATCAGAGCTGGGAGGAAATGTCGCCAGCCTTCAGGAAGGAAGTGAGCAAACGAAAGTGGAAGTCCACCATCACCGAAATTCGCAAGCCGCTGGGCAAGGTCGTTTCGCGAAAACCGAAGTCAGCCACCTACACCAAGGAATTGCCCGGCGCGCCGGAGGGCGAATACGTCGTGACCACGTTCGAAACGACTTTTGAAAACAAACCGGCTGCGGTGGAAACCGTGACACTGGTGCTGGGCCGCGACTTGATCTGGCGCGTTTCAAGCTATTCCATGAAATGAGCGGCACTCGTTGAAACGGTCCGGCACGTTGGACGAATACAGGGCGCCGGATGTCTTGTTACAGTCGAATGTCTTGTTACAGTTCGTCACTCGTTGCCATAGCCGCGCGGCGCTTGACATTAAAGCCTGACAGAATTCATTTACATCCATGAAACGGATCACGTCCATCTTGCTTGGTTTGGTGGTTTCCCTGGCCTTGTCGCCCGCTCAGGAAGCGACGACGAACACGCCGCCCGTGGGCCAACCCGGCCTGGCCAACCCGGCCACCGCAGAGCCGGCAGCCACCAACGACCAGGCAACTGCAGAAGGTGACGCCCCCAAAGAACTGGACATCAAGGAACTGATGGCGCTGCCCGAATTCACCAACAGCAGCGGCATCGTGATGGTGAAAATTTCCGACAAGTTGTGGGCAGGCAAATACGAAGTAACCCAAAAAGAATACCAGCAAGTTGCGGGCGGCAATCCCAGTCAATTCCCGGGCGACGACAATCCTGTCGAATCCGTTAGTTGGAATGATGCCGTCAATTTCTGCGCGAAGCTGACCGAAGCCGAGGAAAAGGAAAAGTTGTTGCCGGAAGGCATGGCTTACACGCTGCCCACGCAGGCGCAGTGGGAATCATTCGCCGCCGGCGTGGATTTGAAAGACGCGGTGACCGGTTCAGGCGCGCGGCGGAACGGAACGTCGCCAGTCGGAAGTCTTGGCGCGAGCGGTGTTGGTTTGTATGACTCGCGCGGCAACGTCTGGGAGTGGTGCCTGGACCCGCAGGACAAGCCGTTTCGCGTCGCGCGTGGCGGCGCGTGGGACACGTTCATCGAAGTGAATCTCCGCCCTGAATTCCGCTTCTACGGCAACGGGCCGGACGACCGCAAAAGCAGCATCGGCTTTCGCTGCGTGCTGGCGCCCGCCGCGAAGTAAAGCGGCGGAAACCTCTCCGGCTGCGAATCGCGGCATTGAGCACGGTCAAGGCGGGCTTTGCCGTCGGTATTCCGTAAATTGGGTCTCGCTTCTCTCTGACTGGACGCGGTCACGATTCCAGCCCAAGCTTCACGCGTGAACGAACCCGCTCGCGTCGCCGCGCCTCCCGCCAAGCCATTGGTGGTCTTCGATGGCGCTTGCCGCTTTTGCGCGCTCTGGATCAGACGCTGGCGACAAACCACGGGCAACCGAGTTGACTACCTGCCGTTTCAGGACGCGGGCATTGGTGTGCGGTTTCCCGAAATCCCTCTGGCTCAATTTGAAAAGGCCGTTCAACTGATCGAACCAGACGGCCGGGTTTATAGCGCCGCGGAGGCTGCTTTGCGGGCGCGGGCGAAAAATCCCGACTGTCAGAAGCTGCTCCGCTGTTATGAACGCTCGCCTTTGTTCGCGCGTGTTGCCGAAACAACTTACCGCGTCGTCGCCGAAAACCGGACTCTGGTTTCCGCGCTCACGCGCTTTGCGTATGGCCGTCATGTTGAACACCCGTCGCATTTTCTCGTGCGCTGGACGTTCTTGCGCGCACTGGGAATCATTTACCTCATCGCGTTCGTTTCACTCTGGACGCAAATTCACGGACTCGTGGGCAGCAACGGAATCCTGCCCACCGACGAGTTCATGAACGCCGCGCGTTCGCAGGTGGAGCAACAGCAAATCGGGCTGGACCGCTACCGCCTGCTCCCCACGTTCTGTTGGTGGAACGCGAGTGATGCCTCGCTCACTTTTCAATGCGCTGCCGGCTCGGTGCTGGCGGTGCTGGTCATCATCGGCATCGCTCCCGCACCGTGTTTGTTTCTGCTATGGCTGGTTTATCTTTCACTCGCGACGGCTTGCCGGATCTTTCTCGGATTTCAATGGGACAATCTGCTGCTCGAAGCCGGCTTCCTCGCCATCTTTCTCGCGCCAGGCCAACTCCTGCCGCGCCCTTCGCGCGAAGCTGGCCCGTCGCGGCTCGTGTTGTGGCTGCTCCGCCTGCTGTTGTTCAAACTGATGTTCCAATCCGGTTGCGTAAAATTGTTGAGCGGCGATCCGACCTGGCGCGACCTCACTGCTCTGGCTGTTCACTACGAAACGCAGCCGCTGCCAACCTGGCTGGGGTGGTACGCACATCAACTCCCGCTTTGGGCCCAGAAAATCTCCTGCCTCGGCATGTTCATCATCGAACTGGCCGTCCCATTACTTTTCTTTGCGCCTCGACGTTTGCGCGGCGTCGGCGCGGCCATCACCGCATTTCTCCAAGTCGTGATTCTGCTCACAGGCAATTACACGTTCTTCAACTGGCTGGCGCTGGCCCTTTGTCTGACTTTGCTCGATGATTTCCACTTGGAGCGATCAATACCAGGCTTCATTCGCGATTGGTTTGCGTTTCACGTTCCACGCTTCACAAATCCACGGCGGCTTTTTCTGCGCCGCGCCATTACCATCCCGCTGGCATTCGTCATCCTCTCCATCACTTTCTTGCAAATGTTCGTGATGTTTGGCGTCCGCTCCCCGTTGTTCAAGCCTGCGGCCGCCGCGCACGAATGGCTTGCACCGTTCCGCAGCCTCAACGGCTACGGGCTGTTTGCCGTGATGACCAAAACACGACCGGAAATCGTGATGGAGGGAAGCAACGATGGCGTCACCTGGCAGCCCTACGAATTCAAACACAAACCCGGCGACGTGAAGCGGCGACCCGGTTTCGTTGCGCCGCATCAACCGCGGCTCGATTGGCAGATGTGGTTCGCTGCTCTCGGGAATTGGCAACAAAATCCGTGGGT
>CAZCZP010000307.1:0-4458 GCA_964502895.1 uncultured Bifidobacteriaceae bacterium | reverse complement strand
CGGTCGGCGACAAGCAGATTCGCGGCGCTTCCGATTCCGTGATTGGCCGCGCGGCAACGGACTATTTTCCCGCACTCCAACCGCCGTCCACAATCAGCGTCGTGCCGGTGACCATCGCGGATTCATCGGCGGCGAGGTAAAGCGCCGCGGCGGCAACTTCTTCCGGACGGATCATCCGGCCTGTCAGTTGCGTGGAACTCATGGCCCGGTAGGCGGCCTCCGGATCGGGATATTCTTTGAGGCGCGCGGTGACGAACGGGGTTTCCACCCGCCCTGGGCAAATGGCATTGAAGCGCACGCCGGTGTGCGAATGGTCGATCGTCAAGGCTTTCGTGAGGCCGACGACGGCGAACTTGCTGGCGATATACGCAAGGCGGTCGGGCAATCCAGCGATCCCCGCGATGGAAGCCATGTTGATGACGCTGCCGGAACGGCGTTCCAACATGGCGGGCACAAACGCCTTGCAGCCATTGAACACGCCGCGAACATTGACGGCATACAAACGGTCAAGGTCGGCGGCGGTGGTGTTCAGTAGCGTGCCGACGTGGCCGATGCCCGCGATGTTGGCGAGCACGTCCACCAGCCCAATGGTCCGCGCAGCCTCCGCAAAACCACTTTCTGACGAAACATCAAGGGCAAAAAATTTCCCGCCAACACGTTTGGCAACGGCAGAACCGGCGGATTCGTCGCGATCCACGATCCAGACCTTTGCACCCGCCGTGGCGAAACATTCCGCGATGGCCGCGCCGATGCCCGAGCCGCCTCCAGTTACGAGGGCGGTTTTGTTGGCGAGGTTGCACATCAATCTTCAAACGCGGGGTTATCCATCACTTGGTATTTACCGCCGTGTTGCAGCGTTGATTCGCGCCACATCCAGACGCCGATTCATCGCGCTTTAAGGTGCTGGTTGAGAAATTCCAAGGTCGCCTGGTAACCCGCGAGTTGGTTTTTCTTTTTTGTGAAGCCGTGGCCCTCGTCATCGAATACGATGTATTCCACCGGCACGCCCTTCTTCTTGACCGCGGCCACAATGTCGTCGCTTTCGGCCTTGAGTACGCGCGGGTCGTTGGCGCCTTGCAGCACGAGCAGCGGCTTGGTGATTTTGTCCGCATGAAAGACGGGACTGATTTCGCGCAACATCGCTTCGTCCTTCACGGGATCGCCCATTTCCTTGAACAGCGCCTGTTTGAAGGACTCCCACCAGGGCGGCGTGTTCTGCAAAGTGCGCAGCCAGTTGGAAACGCCAAAGATGTCCACGCCCGCGTCAAAGACTTCCGGTTGATACGCCAGCGCCGCCAAAACCATGTAGCCGCCGTAACTGCCGCCGATGATGCCAACGCGCTCCGAGTCCACGTAGGGCAGGCGGCCTAAATAGTTCTTGGCCTCCACGCAATCCCACAACGGCTCACGCCCATGCTTCCGGTCATCCGCGGTGAAGAAGGTTTTGCCGTAGCCGGAACTGCCGCGATTGTTGATTCCGAGAACAACGTAGCCGTGATTGACCAGATACTGAATCTGCGCGTTGTAACCCTTGCGCGTCTGGCCGCCCGGTCCGCCATGGACCCAAACGAGCGCCGGCGCCTTCTGCGCCGTGGTCGCCTGGTGCGGTTTATAGAGCATGTTGGGAATGGCCAGGCCATCGAATGATTTGAAGCGAACCACCTGCGCATCCACCAAGTCCAGCGGGTCAATCTTCTTGCTCAACGTGTCAGTGAGTTTCTTCACCTCGCGCTTGCGAAAATCATAAACGTGCAGGTCTCCGGGAGAGCGGTCGCTGTTCAGATAAAAGCTCATCAAATTCTCGCTGCGCGAAATGTTTACGGAACTGATTTCGCCTTCGGGCAACCTAGGCAACGTCACCCGCTTCCCGGTGGCGTCGTCGTAAACCTTGATCACTGTGCGCCCATCCTCGTTGATGCCGGTGACGCGATATTTTCCGTTGTGGGAAAAGTAGGTGAAAAGAATATCCCAGGGGGCACGCTCCACGTCCTGGTGTCTGCCGGTCGCCAGTTCGTACCGGCGAACGCGCATGAATTCTTCGCCGTCGTTTGTCAGATAGTACAAAAACCTGTTGGCCCGATCGAAGGACGCCACGTTGTAACGCGCGGTGTCGGTGTGCGGTGACAGGTGTCTTATTGCCTTCGTCGTCAGGTCGTAGAGATAGATGTCGCTGTCGGCCGTGGTGTTTGGCTTCTCGAGCGCCAGCCATTTTCCGTCATCGGAGACGTCGCCAACGTTAAGGCCTTTGTCGTTCTGGTAAACCAGCACGCGCTCGAATGAAGTCGCGTCCATGCGGTAAAGGTCGAAGAAACGATTGTCGCGCTCGTTGGTTTGGAAGTAGAAAGCGCGGTCGTCGCGCGTCCATCCCGCGAATTGGGCTTTGAGCTTCTCGCCCGGAGTCAGGTCGCGCTCGCCGCCATCCTCCGCCCGCATGTAGAGATGATTCTCCTCGTTACCACCCTGATCCCGGGTAAAGAGCACACGGTTGTCTTTCGGAAAATAATCCACAGCAAACGTGCTGTCATTCGTGCTGTGCGTCACAGGCCGGCGTTCACCCGTGCGGATGTTGATGGCGTAGGCGTTGAAAATGCCGGTCTCATCGGACGAGACGAGAATGCTCGACTCATCCGCGGAGAATGACGAACCCCCAATCCTTACGGTGTCCAGGAAGTCCTCGATGGAGTATTGGCGCGTTGGTCTGACCGAGCTTGAACTCCATTTGGCGGAATCGTATTCGGCGCTGGACGAACCCGATCCTGAAATACAACCGGTGAAGGCCATGCAGCAGGCGACGATGAGTAAAATGAGACCTTTCATACTGGGGCTGGCACAAGAAAGATGTTTGGGCGCGGATCGTCAAGCTTTTGGTGGGCCTGATTGAATCGGTCGCCATCAGCCGGCGCGTTGCCCGCAATCACCGGCAACGAAAAGCGCCAACCCCGGTTGATTCGCGGTTGGCGTTTGGGTTCAAAAGGATTCGTCGGCTTCAGCTTGAAAGTGCGCCTTCGGCTGCCGCAGTCTGGTTGAAGACCAGTTTGTCCTTGTCCGTCGTGACTTGGATCGGCTCGCCTTCGTGCAAATGGCCGCGTAAAATCTCCTCGGCCAGGGGGTCTTCGAGGAAACGCTCGACCGAGCGGCGCATCGGGCGCGCGCCGTATTGCGGGTCGTAGCCCTTCTCGACGAGGAAGTCTTTCGCCTTATCGTCCAGTTCGAGCATGATGTTCTTGCTTTTGAGCCGCGTCAGGACTTTCGAGATTTCCAAATTGAGAATCTGAATCAAGTCGGGCTTGGTCAGCGAGCGGAACACAATGAGATCGTCCAATCGGTTCAAGAACTCGGGCCGGAAGACTTTCTTGGACTCATCCAAAATTTTCTCCCGCATCTTCTCGTAGCTGCTCTCGTCGGTAATCGGCGAGAAGCCCATCGTAGATTGCTTCTTGATTGTGTCCGAACCCACGTTCGAGGTCATCAGGATGATGGTGTTGCGGAAATTCACCACCCGGCCAACGTTGTCCGTGAGTTTACCCTCTTCGAGAATCTGCAGGAGCATGTTCCACACGTCAGGATGCGCCTTTTCGATTTCATCGAACAGGACCACGGAATAGGGTTTGCGGCGCACTTGTTCGGTGAGTTGTCCGCCTTCCTCGTACCCGACGTAACCCGGAGGTGAACCGATGAGTCGCGACACGTTGAACTTCTCCATGTATTCGCTCATATCGAGTTGGATGAGCGATTTGGTGTCGCCGAACATCTGCTCAGCGAGTGTCTTGGCCAGAAGGGTTTTGCCCACGCCGGTCGGGCCGAGCAACAGGAACGTGCCAATGGGCCGGCGCGGGTCTTTCAAGTCCGCGCGCGAGCGGCGCAGGGCCTTGCAAATGGCGTTCACGCCTTCGCGCTGGCCGACGACAACTTTTTCCATCTCGCCTTCCACAGCCAGCAAACGGTCCATCTCGCCCTGCTCCATTCGGCGCAGGGGAATGCCGGTCCATTTGGCAACCACCTGCAAAATGTCTTCCTCGTCCACCACCACGCGTTTCTCCTCGCGGCTGGCGCGCCAGTCGCGCAACAACGCCTCGAGCTTTTCCTTGGCCTGCTTTTCCTTGTCGCGCATGGAGGCCGCGCCCTCGAAATCCTGGTTCTTGATGGCGCGTTCCTTCCGTGTCTTGATGTCCTCGATTTCACCCTCGATGCCTTTGACCTCAGGCGGACGCGTCATGGTGCTGATGCGCGCGCGGGAACCGGCTTCGTCCATGACATCAATCGCCTTGTCCGGCAGAAACCGGTCGGTGATGTAGCGATCCGAAAGTTTAACGGAGACTTCAATGGCTTTGTCCGTGAACTCGGCCTTGTGATGCTCTTCGTATTTCGGACGCAAGCCCTTCAAGATTTCGATGGCGTCTTCGATAGACGGTGCTTCGACTTTGACCGATTGGAAACGGCGTTCGAGCGCGGCGTCCT
>CAZCZP010000306.1:0-4465 GCA_964502895.1 uncultured Bifidobacteriaceae bacterium | reverse complement strand
CCCTTGATGGTGTCGCCGCTGACTTTGCCCGTGTATTTCATGGTGACTTTGTTGCCGTTGAATTCACGCGTTAGCTTGAAGGAGATTTCATCGCCTTTGATGGTTCCTTCCTCGATGGCGGTGTCGTTTTGCCGGCCCGAGACGGTGCCAGTCAATTTTTCACCTTCTGCCTTTAGTTTGAAGGTGCTTTCGCGGACCTGGCCGTCCTGATTGGTGGAACTGGATTTCCAGGTGCCGGTGACGTCAACTTTCTTGTCCTGCGCCTGCGCCGTGGCCGAGAGCCCCAGCGCGAGGGCGAAGCAAGCGGTCAGTTGAACCATGGTCTTGAGGGATCGTTGCATAATGTTCTGTAGGTTGGATGTTTGGCAGGCCTTCCGCGGGCAGCTATTTTTCAACGGCTCGCGGTAACTTGCTGGCGGAGGCTCTACCTGCCACGGGCTGGGCACAAGGACATTTTTTTTCTTCGCGACGACCCTGGCTGATCCCGCCAGTTGCGTTCCGCGAGGCTATTGTGGCTTGCGGAAAATCGGCCTGGCTACGACGACGCCCGGCGCGCGCTTGCCGCGTATCTCGATTTCAATCGCGTTGCCCGTCTTGGCAAATTCCGGCGGTATGTAGCCCATGCCAATGCCGACGCCGAGCGAGGGACTCTGCGTGCCACTGGTCACCTCTCCGGCGCTCGCGCCGTTGACCCAGATGGGATAGTGCGGACGCGGTGGCGCGGATTTTTCGGTCATCCTGAAGGCAACACATTTTTTTGTCGTGCCCTTCGCCTTTTGGTCGGCGAGGACCGAGCGGCCAACAAATTCCCCTTTGTCCAGTGACACAAAAAACCCCAGGCCGGCTTCGATGGGCGATGTGTTCTCGTCCAATTCATGCCCGTAAAGTGGATAACAAACCTCCGTGCGCAGCGTGTCTCGCGCGCCGAGACCGCAAGGTTTTACTCCAAGCGACTGGCCCACGGATAGAATGGTGTCCCACACCTGTTGAATGGTTTCGTCTCCGCCGACAATCTCAAAACCGTCTTCGCCGGTGTAACCAGTGCGGGACACGAGGACATTCGCTTTGCCACATGTGAAGCCTGCGACCTGATTCTTCTGCAACTCCGTGGCACGGCTCACGCGCATTCCGGAGCAGGAAGCGCCGGGAAAGCACCGGTCAATGAAATCTTTGACGCGCGGTCCTTGAACGGCCACGGCGGCGTAATTGTGCGAAGCGTCCGTGAGACGCAAGTTATCGCGGTCGGCGAATTGCGAAACCTGCGATTGAAGCCACGCCACGTCGGCTTCGATGCGCGATGCGTTAATGATGAGCAAATAGACGCCGCCGGAGAGTTGATACGCGTAAAGGTCGTCCACCGTGCCGCCCCGTTCGTTGCACATCAAAGTGTACTGCCCCAGGCCGGGTGTGAGTTTGCGGATGTCGTTGGTCAAAACCTGATTCAGAAAATCGGCGGCGGCCGCTCCGCTGACTGTGACTTCTCCCATGTGTGAGATGTCGAAAATCCCGGCGGCATTCCGGACGGCAAGATGTTCCTCGACAATGCTCGTGTATTGCACGGGCATTTCCCAACCGCCGAAATCAATGAGCCTGGCTCCAAGTTTCTGATGTGCTGCGTGAAGCGCTGTTCGTTTCAACATGGCGAGTTTTGTCCCTCAGCTTTGAATCACCGACTTATCTTATTAATCTTATCCCCACTTTTCTGTCTTCATTTGCGCCTTCGGCACGCCGAGTTCATGCAACACGAGGTCTTCGGCGAATTCGACCAGCGGATTCGGGCCGCACGCGTAAAAGATTGTGTTGGCCACGTCGTGAATCTGTTCGCGCACCCAGGCCGCGTCAATGCGTCCCCGCCGACCGGTCCATTTGTCCTCGGGATGCAGCCGTGTGCAGGTGACGTAGAAATTGAAGTTGGTGTTTTCCTGTGCCAGTTCGCGAAACTCCCGCTCGAAGATCACATCATTCGTTGTCCTGACGCTGTAGAGCACGGTGATCTTGGTCTCCAAGCTCCGGCGCGTGGCTTCGCGCACAAAGCCGCGGAAAGGCGTGACGCCTGAACCGCCGGCCAGGCAAATGAGTTGTTTTTCCGGCTCGTAAACCGGCAGGAATTTTCCCGCCGGAGGCAGGACGGCAAGTTTGTCGCCGGCCTTGGCCCAATCCACGATGCGCGTGCCCATCTTGCCTTCACGCTTGATCGTGACTTCGTAATAGCCGCGGTCCAGGGCGCAGGAGGAGAGCGAATACGCGCGCTTGTAAGCCGGCGCATCCGGCCAATACAAGGTGATGAACTGGCCGGTTTTGAATTCAGGATCGTAACCGTCGGGCCACTGGAGCCGGAGCGTCTTCGTGTCCGGCAATTCGGGCGTCACCGACTCAAGCAGCATTTCAATCGCTTCTCTGGGCATACAATTCGGAAAGCGCGGGCAGCATAGTTGAAAACCTCCGCCTGTAAAGGATGGTCTGCCGCTCTGACGGCAGCGAACGCGAGATTGGGCTCCGGAACGTCTGCGCGTGTCGTTGAAGCGGGTCAACCAAGCCGAGGGAACAATCGCGCTTGAAAATCTGACACAAAAAGTCTTTTGCCACGCCGGACGATTTGGTGGCCCTCGGCGCGCAACCGTTTCGTTAGACCGGAAACGCCGCCGGGGTATTTGGGGTTCAACTCGCCGCCGGACTTCAACGTACGCCAGTAGGGCGTCACGCGCTTACGACCTGCCGCCAAGGCTTCGGCCGCCGCGTGGGCCGCGATCCAGGAAAATATTCCCGTGGTGATCGGACAGGCGAAATCGGCCTGGTGCTTTCTTGCCAAAGCCGCCCGCAGTTCATTGATGGTTGTCACCTTTCCGCGCGGCACTTGTTTCATCAGCGCATCCACTTCGCGTGGCGCGGGAATCACCATTACGCCCGTGCCCCAACGCTTGGTCATATTGCCGCAAACCGGGGCAACCTTCGGGAGTCCCTTGTCGTCCGCCAACTTCTCCCGCCACGACTTTCTGGTTTTCATTGCTGCATCCAGTTGTAACGCCAGCGACTGGTGCCAACCAGCCAAAAAAACCGGGCCACGAGCGACCGATGCCGGTCTTGCGCTTGACCGCGACCACTTCTGAAATGGGTGTTTCGGACAAGGCCCGGGAGATTTTTCTTCGTGCTTTTTGGGGCGGGTGCGACTTAACTGAGCGCATGACGATCTGGCTGCTGGCATTGGTTCTTTTGGCTTCACTGGCGGGTGTGGGTTACCGCCAGGGCGCAATTCGCGTCGGATTCTCGTTGGTTGGCATCATCGTCGGCGCGCTTCTGTCCGTGCCGTTGGGCAAGCTGGTCCTGCCCGTGCTCAAAGCGGTGGGCGTGGTTAATCCGCTGCTGCTCTGGACCGTTGCCCCATTCGTTGTGTTTATTGTGGTGCTCGTTGCTTTCAAGCTTGCGGGCCTGTTCGTGCATCAGAAGGTGGACGTGTTTTACAAATACAAAGCGGGCGATCTCCGCCTGGCGCTGTTCAATCGGCTCAATGCGCGACTCGGTTTGTGCCTCGGTCTGGTGAACGGATTGGCCTATCTGGTCCTGTTGTCGTTCGTCATTTACGCCTTCAGTTACTGGACGGTACAAATGGCCTCGTCGGATGAAGACCCGCGAGGGGTGCGCATTTTGAATCGGCTCGGCAAGGACCTCCAAACGACCGGCATGTCGCGTGTGGCGCGGGCGATTGATCCGATTTCGGATGTGGTTTATGGCGTGGCCGACGTCGTCGGCACTCTTTACAGCAATCCTTTGCTGGAGGCCCGCGTGTCCCGTTACCCGGGCTTCCTTTCGCTGGGGTTGATGCCGGAATTCCAAGACCTCGGACAGGACGCGGAGTTCGCAAACCTGCGGCTTAAGCGGGGAACGATCAAAGAACTACTGGGGCATCCGAAGGTTCAGGCAATCACCCAACGACCGGAGTTAGTGCAACAGATTTGGAACACGCTGATCGCCGACATCAACGATTTTGAGAAGTTTCTCGAAACGGGCAAGACAGCAAAATACGACGCCGAGCGCATTCTCGGCCGATGGTTGTTCGACGTGAACAGCACGGTTTCCGCGTTTCGGCGAGTGCGGGCGAACGTTCCCCAACCTGAAATGCTCAAATTCCGACGGCTGCTGACGGATCGTTTCACCAAGGCAACACTGGTGGCCGCGCCAGACAACCACGCGGTCATCAAAAACCTGCCCGCGCTGCCGGCGGAGGGCGTGCAGACTTTGGACGGCAAATGGGGAAAACTTGGCGGCGATTACGAATTTGAATTCGCCGGAGGCACGGACAAGCGGACGGGTAAGATCGAGAATTTCCGTTTGTCCCTGTCGAGCAGCGAAGGCTGGCCGTTGGTTTTTGTGAAGGAAGATTACTGAAGGTCGGGATGCTGGATTCTCGGTTCGCTCCATTCTTGCGCGGCGCCGTTGTCAATCAAAGAGAATGGCGACACCACACTTG
>CAZCZP010000305.1:0-4469 GCA_964502895.1 uncultured Bifidobacteriaceae bacterium | reverse complement strand
AGAAGACACCCCTGCATCGGAAACTTTTTGACTCACTCCAACGCTCGGGTATCCTCAGCCGCCTCAATTGGGATGTGAGGGATTACTTATGGCAAAGCTGACTGTTCGCGACATTAACACTCATGGGAAGCGCGTCTTTGTGCGCGTGGATTACAATGTGCCGCTTGAAGAAAAGGATGGCCGCATGGTCATAACCGACGAAACGCGGATCAAAGAGACATTGCCGACGTTGCGTCTGCTTGTCGCGCAAGGCGGACGACTCGTTCTTGTCGCGCATCTGGGCCGTCCAAAGGGCAAACGCGAGCTGTCCATGTCGCTGAGGCCGGTGGCGGAGCGTTTGGCCGAACTGCTTGGCTGTAACGTAAATTTTGCGGACGACTGCATTGGGGAAAAAGTTGAAGCCCTGGCCAACGCCCTTCCGGCCGGCGGAATTCTGTTATTAGAAAACGTCCGCTACTACAACGAAGAGGAAGCCAACGACCAAGTGTTCGCGGAGAAACTCGCCAAGGTCACCGACGTTTACGTCAACGACGCTTTTGGCGCGGCGCATCGCGCTCATGCTTCGACCGAAGGCGTGGCGCGCGTGGTCGCGAAGCGCGGCGGCCAATGCGCGGCCGGCTTGTTGATGGAGCGTGAGTTAAAATTTCTGGGGGACGAATTGGAAAAGCCGGCCCGGCCGTTCGTTGTGATTCTCGGCGGTGCGAAAGTGTCCGATAAGATCAAGGTCATTGACCGGCTGCTCGAAAAGGCGGATTCAATTCTCGTAGGCGGCGCAATGGCTTACACGTTTCGGCTCGCTCAAGGATTCAAGACCGGCAAGTCGCTTGTCGAACCCGATGCCAAGGACATTGCGAATTCAGCCCTTGCTAAGGCGAAGGCGAAGAAGGTGCAATTCCTGTTGCCGAGTGATGACGTTGTTGCCACGCCGGTCAAGACGGACAAGCTCGACAAGAAGGGCAAGCCGGTCATTGAGTTTGAGAACCCGAAAACCAGCCCGGACATGAACTGCCCGGACGACGCGGCAGGACTGGACATCGGCCCCGTCACAGTGAAGGCATATTCGGAGGTGATCGCGAAGGCCAAAACCATTCTTTGGAACGGGCCGATGGGTTTGTTTGAGAACAAACAATTCGCCGCCGGCACGAATGCGATCGCGCAAGCGGTGGCCGATGCAACGCAGAAAAACGGCGCCAAGAGCATCATCGGCGGTGGCGACAGCGTGAAGGCGCTGAACAAGGCGAAGCTCGGCGACAAAGTGACGTTCATGAGCACGGGTGGGGGAGCGAGCTTGGAATTTCTGGAGGGAGCAGTGCTGCCAGGCGTGGCGGCGTTGAGCGACAAGTGAAACTGAATTCTCCAGCCACCCAAACGCCGAACAAACGAAAACGGTTGCATGGGTATCTGGGTGTTTGAATTCTTGGGTATTTATTTTGCGACATGAATAAAGCACGAAAACTCATCATAGCGGGCAATTGGAAAATGAACAAAACCGTTGCCGAAGCTTTGGCGTTGGCGAGCGACCTTAAAATCGAACTGGCCAACGTCAAGGAGGTGGACGTCGTAATCTGTCCTCCGTTCACCGCGTTGGAATCAGTGTCGAAAGCGATTCTCGATTCGAGCATCCGTCTCGGCGCGCAGAACATGAACGAGCACAATTTCGGAGCGCACACTGGGGAAATCTGCGCCGGGATGCTCAAGGAATTTTCCGTTCGGTATGTGATCCTCGGCCATTCAGAGCGACGGCAGTTTCAGAAAGAACCCGACGCCTTGATCGCGAAGCGGGCGTTGGCCGTGCATGGCGCGTCGCTCAAGCCGATTGTGTGCGTGGGCGAAACGTTGGCCGAACGTGAAGCGGGCCAGATGGAGCGCGTCCTGGAAACACAAGTGCGTGGCAGCCTTGCCGGGTTGAGCCCTGATCAAATGCTGGAAACCATCATCGCCTACGAACCCGTCTGGGCCATCGGCACCGGCAAAACCGCGACCACCCAGCAGGCACAGGAAGCGCACGCCTTCATCCGCGGGTTGCTGGCGAAAATGTTCGACGAAACAATCGCGAAAAAAGTTCGCATCCAGTACGGCGGGAGCGTCAAGCCCTCCAATTCGCGCGAGTTGATGGGCCAGCCTGACGTGGATGGAGCGCTGGTGGGCGGTGCGGCTTTGGAAGCAAGAAGTTTTGCTGACATCGTCAAGAATTCCATATAGATTACGATCATGAGTTTCCTGATTGGTTTACTGACGGTCATTTTGGTTTTGAATTGCCTGCTGTTGATTCTGCTGGTGTTGATTCAACTGCCGAAGAAGGAAGCGGGCGCCGGTCTGGCTTTTGGCGGCGCGGCGACGGACGCGTTATTTGGCGCGGGTTCGGGCAATGTGCTCACCAAGGTTACCAAATATGCGGCGGGGGTGTTCTTCGTACTCGCGTTGTCGCTGTCGTTATTGCAGAACCACTTGCAAGCAAATCCAACGCGGGAATTCGAACGAAAGACAGAGGAAGCAAGCAAGCAGGCCGCTGCTCCCGCCACCGCCACCGCCCCAACCGTTACGCCGACCGATTCCAACACCTTGACGCAGCCTTTGCTGACTCCGACCAATCCCTCCCCGGCGCCGTAGCGAATCGTGCAATGCATTTCCCGAAACGCGCCCTCGGAAAGACTCCGCAGGCGCGGTTTCGTTTTCACCCGCACCCGGCACGCTCACGTTTGGCAATTCGGTGTTTACGATTCGCATCCTTTTGGCTGTCGGTATTCATGCTGAGCGGTTGCGTCCGCCGCGAACCGCCGGCTGATGTCACGGTCATCAACGGCACGGAGCCGGAATCTCTGGACCCTCACATCGTCACCGGCATTCCGGAAATGCGCATTACCAAGGCGCTGTTCGACGGTTTGATCAAACTCGATCCGCGCGAAGCCCGACCCGTTCCTGCTTTAGCCGAGCGTTGGGACGTTTCGCCCGATGGCCGCGCCTATACGTTTCATCTGCGCACCAACGCCGTCTGGTCCACGGGTGAACCCATCACAACTGAGGACGTGATTTGGTCCTGGTTTCGCGCGCTCAGTCCAGCGACGGCGGGCGATTACGCGGGCCAGTTGTTCTACATCAAAGGCGCGGAGGATTGGTACAACGGCAAGATCAAAGACCTGTCGCAGGTCGGCATTCGCGCACTCGACACCCACACTTTGCGCGTGGAATTGAACGCGCCGCTCGCGTTTTTTCTGGACCTTTGTGCGTTCCCAACCTTGGCGGTCGTGCCGCGTGCGGCCATTGAAAAACATGGCGACCGCTGGCTGCACGCCAAGCCCCTGCCGACGAGCGGTGCATTCACGCTCGGCGCATGGCGCGTGAACGACAAGGTCCGGCTGCACCGCAATCCGCGCTACTGGGACGCGGCGAACACGGCTTCCGAAATCATTGACGTGCTGCCAACCGGTTCGCCGAACACAGCGCTGAACCTGTACGAAACCGGCGTGGCGGACATCGTATGGGACAAGGACCTCGTTCCCGCCGAGTTGATCGAGATTTTGAGACAGCGGCCGGACTTCCATTCGTTCGATTATCTCGGGACTTATTTCATTCGCTTCAACGTCACCAAACCGCCCTTTGACGACGCACGCGTGCGGAAAGCGTTCGCGATGGCCACTGATAAAAGCCGCATCACCACCAAGCTCACCCTGGGTGGAGAAAAACCCGCGGCCCATTTCGTTCCTGACGGCGTGGCCAACTACGAAGCGTCGCACGCACCGCCGTTCGACATCGAGCAAGCGCGCAAGCTCCTGGCCGAGGCCGGCTTTCCCGGAGGCAAAGGATTTCCGCGTCTCTCCTACACCTTTCCAGCTGCGGCCGCCGGCGGCGCGAAGATACATGGAAAAATCGCCGTGGAGCTCCAACAAATGTGGCGCGATGCGTTGGGCATCGAGGTCGAACTGCGCCAGCTCGAACGGAAAATTTTTTACAGCTCACAGTCGCGCTTGGAATATGACTTCTCCGCTTCAAGCTGGATCGGCGATTACAACGATGCGAACACGTTCCTCGACCTGTTCACGAGCACCAGCGGCAACAACCGCACGGGCTGGAAGCATCCGCGTTACGACGCGCTCGTCCGTGAAGCGAACTTGGAAACTGACATAAGGAAGCGGGCCGGGATTTTTCGGCAGGCGGAACTGGTGTTGATTGCGGAGGAATCGCCCATCGTTCCGCTCTATTTCTATGCCGGGTTCAACTATTATCATCCGGACAAAATCGGCGGTGTTTGGCCGAACCTGTTGGATGAACATCCGCTGCAATATATCTATAGGAAGAAGGAAGCCGTCAGAATTCAGTCTTCAGGATTCAGCACAGACAGGCGAGCCGTGGCGCGCCTGAATACTGAATACTGATTACTTGCCCATGTATTTTCTCAAACGCCTCGCCACCCTCGTGCCGCTGTTGCTGGTCATTAGCTTCCTGGCGTTTGTCTTGGTGCGCGTCGCGCC
>CAZCZP010000304.1:0-4477 GCA_964502895.1 uncultured Bifidobacteriaceae bacterium | reverse complement strand
AATATCGGAAAGGGGGCTGTTCGGACCGTATATCCCCATCCAAAATTTGATGATTTGATAGGCGATGGCCAGCGCGATGATCAGATACGCAATGCGCGGCGTCCATTGCGCCACGGCGCGCGTTTTGCGCGTTCCTTCCTCCTGGTAATAATTGTGGAGGCGGCGCAGCACTTCATCCAGTTTGCCGCTGATTTCGCCCGTGGCGTATTGGTTGGTGAACAGTTCGGGGAATCTTCCGGACGCATTGACGGCTTCCGCCGGCGTCTGGCCCGCCAGCACGTTTGGACGCCAGCCATGCACCGTTCGGCGCAAAGCAGGCGAGCCGCTCACCGTTGCGGCGAGGTCCCACGCGTCTATGATGGAAACTCCGGCGCTGATGAGGGCTTCAAGCGCCATAGCCAGCCGCGACAAGGCCAACTCGCGCCGCGCGGTGCCGAGAATTGGGATCAGACGAACAATTCGTTCGACGAAACTGCGCCAGATTTCGCCGTGTCCGCTTTGGGCTGCGTAAACGAGCAGGCCGATCACCAAGTAGATTGGAACTAGGATGCCGAACGTTTTGACCAGGTAAGCGATCCAGTTGCCGGTGAGAAACAACTGCGAAAACGGCAGAATGAAAACCGCGAAATGCAACAGGAACGCGGGGTAAGCGAGGTCCGCGATCATCTGCCGGGCCAGGCGGGCACGGTCGGCATAGTAATCGGCAAGCACGCGGAAACAGGCGTCCAGCCGGCCGCTACGTTCGCCCGCCTCGAGCAAGGCAATGTCGAAATCTGGCAGCCAACGACCGGCACGCCGAACGGATTCTGAAAACGTGTAGCCTTCCCCGATGGCAGTCAATACCCCGCGAATGGGTGCTCGAAACGAGCGCGAGGGTGGGGCGCGCAGGAGTTGTTCGAGCGCCCGAGTGAGTCCAAGCCCCGCCGCCGTAAGTTGGCCGAGTTGATAATACAACTCGGAACGCCGAACGAGTTGGCCGGGAGTGACAATGAGCGGCATAATTGCCGCCGGTGATTGTCGCTTAGACCGCTACCCGGTCAAGGCTGGCTTTGAGGTCGCGCTTGCTGCGTGCGCCAACCATTTGATCAGCGACCTGGCCGTTGTTGAACACCAGCAGTGTCGGAATCGCCCGGACACCGTACTCGGCCGCAAGGCCCTGTTGCTCGTCAATGTTGACCTTGCAGATTTTCGCGCGGCCATCGTATTCATCGGCCAGTTCGTCCAGCACGGGCGCGATCATTTTGCAGGGGCCGCACCATTCGGCCCAAAAGTCCACCAAGACGGGGGCCGGTGATTGGAGAACTTCTTTGGCGAAATTCTCCTGAGTTAAAACGACGATATTCGTAGATGCCATAAGCTGAAACACACAAGAACCACCGCAGGCGTGGTAGGTCCCGATGAGCGCGGTGACTCACTCGGGCGGAAAGACCATGAACAGCAGGTACACCACACTCGCTACTGCGACCAAACCAACGATCGCTGCGGTCAGAGCAAGTCCCTTATCCAGCCCGCTCACCGTCGGTGCGCTGGAGACAACTGGCGCGGGTCGGGGGGGCGTCGTGGGGGCAGCGGGTCGCGACGCAACTGGCGCCGCGCTGGCCCGTGGGGCTGGAGCGGCAGAAGTCGGAGCGCCTGCCGGTGCCGCTGCGGGCGCGGCGGTCGCCCCGGTCGGTCCGCCCGGTGGCAGCGTCGGCAACTTGATTGTCGGCGCCGCGGATGGTTTCGGCGGCAAGTTGATGCGGACGGTTTCTTTCTTCGGCTGAACTTTGCCGGTTTCCTTTTTCGGCGGAACGGCACCAGTCGGGACGTTGGGAATGTTCTCGGCCATAAAATTTACAGGTCCAAGATAAGTTCCGGTTCGGCTGTGTCAAACTCTTATTCGGAAAAAACCAGCGCCAATTGAATCATGGCCGCGCGAGCATTTCACAATACGCCTGGTGGATTTTTTCCACCAGTGAAGATTGCGGAACGATTTCGCCGTCGAGGTTGGCGACGGAGACGATGCCGAGCGCGCTTTGGGTGAGAAAAATGGCTTCCGCGTTCCTCAGGGCTTCGGGTTTTATCACGCGCTTGTTCGTGGCCAGGCCGAGTACCTGGCAGATTTCCAGAACCACGGCCCGAGTTATTCCCGGCAACACCCCGCGACCGGTGGGGGTGGTGCAGATTTTGTCGTGGTAAATCCAGAACAGATTCGCCCCCGCCGTCTCGGCGACTTCACCGTTGGTATTGCTGAGCAGCGCATCGTCCGCACCCTGTGCTTCCGCTTCCGCGCGAGCCATGATCGCGCCGAGCTTATTCAGCGTCTTGAACGACGAGAGCGGATCGCTGGCAGGTATGCGGAATGAGGAGTTGACCAGACTCCATTGTGGTGGTGAAGCGGCGTCCAAGGGCTGCGCCTCATGCATCGTCATGGCCACGGTTGGGTGGTCAGCTCCGTTGGGCGAATAGCCGCGTGTTCCCGGGCCGCGCGTCAACGTCACGCGTAACACCGAATCCGGCATGGCGTTTTTCTCGATGAGCTGCTCGGCGAATTGTTGGAGGTCTTTGGGAGCGAAGGGCAATTTGATTTTCAGGAAATCCGCCCCGCGCACCATGCGTTCAAGATGTTGTGCCATGCGAAACGGCTTGCCATTGAACACCCGCATCGTCTCAAAAAGCCCGTCGCCGTACATAAACCCGCGGTCACTAACCGGAACCACCGCCCGCCCCTCGGTCACAAACTGACCGTTCAGAAAAACTTCCATGTCGCCTTTAATACGACATGTGACCCGGATACAGCGAGAAGAAAAAATATTCGAGTCCGCTCTGCGTGGAGAGTCCAACGCCGTCGAATCGGGTCTTTAGTCCGGCGACCGCGTTGCCTGGGACCTTGCTCCCATGCCATGGCGATTCTAGTCCTGGCGCGAGGCCGTAGGACGCGTCACAACGCTTTTGGATCGGTGCGGTCTGTCGAGCGCTGCCCGGAATCCACCCGCCTTTGAGAGTGTTTCGTCATACTCCGCTTCCGGCGTTGAATCAGCCACGATGCCCGCACCCACGCTAAAGTACGCTGTGTCCGCCTTGTGGATCGCCGTGCGGATGGAAATGCTCAATTGGCTTTCGCGATTGAAGCCGAGGTATCCGTGGCAGCCGGTGTAAGGTCCGCGCGCAATCGGCTCGAGCTCGTCAATGATTTCCATCGCGCGGAACTTTGGCGCGCCGGTGATGCTGCCACCTGGGAAGCACGACGCGAGCGCGGCAAAATGTGTTACCTCCGGACGCAATCGGCCTTCAATCGTCGAAACAAGATGTTGCACTTGTGGGAAGCGTTCGAGCTTCGCCAAGTCCGGCACATGCACGGAACCGAATTCGCAGACTTTGCCGAGATCGTTGCGCAGCAAGTCGGTGATCATGACCAGTTCGGCAAGTTCCTTGGGGCTCGTCTGGAGTTCGTAGGCGAGTTGCGCGTCGCGATTGGCGTCCGGCGAACGCGGTCGAGTGCCTTTGATGGGACGCGTTGTGATGTGTGTGCCGCTTAGCCGTAGGAATTGCTCAGGTGACGACGACGCGATTTGAAAATCGCTGCAGTCCACGTACGTCGCGAAGGGTGCGGGCGAAACGGCAAGCAGTTGTTCAAAAAGTTTCCAGCCGGAAAACGGACAGGCCGCCGCGAGCCGCTGAGACAAATTCACCTGGTAAATGTCGCCAGCGCGAATGTAACGCTGCGCGCGCTGGACGGCGGAAAGGAATTCACTTCGCGTGATGCTTGAGAAGATGTCCAACTCACCCTGAGCCCCTCCCGCTTGGAGGGGGAAACGGGAGAAGTTGCGGACGGCTGCGGAAGGTTGCGAGTCTTCCGAGCTTGCTCCGATGGACAGTAACTTGTCCTTCTCCGCATCCGATTGGGAAAGGTTCGCGGCAAGGGGTTGCGTCGGTTCAACTACCAAGGATCTCCGCCAAAAATCGGCGCACTCACGCGCCCGCGGCTCGCTCCGAGAACCGTCCGCGTTTAGGCCAGTCGAAACCACGCAGGTCTTGCCAAGAAGATGATCAAACACCACGAGGCTGTCATAGAAACCGACGTGGCAATCCGGCAGTTCGAGGTCGTTCACCGCGCGCCGGGGGAGCTTCGGCTCCACAAAATTCTTCAGGTCGTAACCCCAATAGCCGAAACAACCGCCCAGCGGGAAGGGGAGATCAATCTCATCAAGCAGTTCGCAACGCGCCATCAAACTGTCGAGCACATGCCACGGATTGCCGAATTGCACATGTTGGACGCGGTCGGAAACCGTTTTGCAGTGCGAGCCGAATGAGCGAAACGTCAGAAACGGCTTTGCCGTCACGAACGAATAGCGGGCCTGCGCTGAATCGAACAGCGCGCTGCGGAGCAACACAATTCCCGGTTCGCCGTGAAGTTGTTCGACCAGCGACTCCGGCGAATGCGCAGTGGCGATTTCCTGGATGATCGGGCGCATGTTTCAGGACTCGGCGCGGTTTC
>CAZCZP010000303.1:0-4484 GCA_964502895.1 uncultured Bifidobacteriaceae bacterium | reverse complement strand
GGATTACTACATCAAGTATTGCCTCGACGAGACGATGAAGGCGCTGGACAAGTATTTGAATGTGCGGTGAGTCAGTTCGTCGGTTTTGGATGAACGCTCGCCCTCACCCCGGCCCTCTCCCCCAGGAGAGGGAGAATCGTCCGGCAGTCGCACCGAAATTCAAATGCGATGTAATTGCCGGCGTCCGAGAAGCAAATGGAAGCGGCGCGGCACCGCCGGAACAATCATCGAAATTTAAGGGTCGCCCCGAGAGCTTCTCCCTCTCCCGGGGGGAGAGGGCCGGGGTGAGGGCGAGCGTAACTTCCACCTTCAAAACTCGATCGTTGCAGCTCGCCAAGTTTCCTCGTGTTGTCCTGACATGTCTGCTGGCCGCGACGCTTGTGTCAAGCGGCGCGGAAGAGTCACCGTCCAAGAAGGAATTCTTCCTCCCCAAGAGCCCTGTGGCTGCGGCCTACTATCTTGGCCGGCTCTCGAACAAGGAGTTGATCGAAGCGCCGCGAAGCGAGTTTGTCTATGTGGCGCTGTTGCAGCGAAAGGGGCTGGAGCGCAAGTATCGCATCGAGGCGCTTGAAGGGCTGGCGAAAGTCCACAACACGGACACGCTCACGGAATTGATCGGCGGTCTGGCCGAATTGGACAAGAAAGGTGAGGCTTCCGAAGCCGTGCTCCGGGATTTGTCGGGCATTCTGCTCCAGTCGAAACCGGCGAACCTGACTGCCAAACGTGAGGCGCTGGAAAAACTGACGGCAGACGCGCAACTGCCGTTGACGCGCCAGATTGCTTACGCCGGATTGATCACCGCCGACGGCTCAGTGGAAAAACTCTGGAGCAAGGCTGAACCTGAACCTGCCAACCTGTCAGATTTGCTGCTTTCAATTCCCCTGGTTCGCGATGCGAATCTCCGCGCTGCGCTTTATCCGAAAATTGAACCGTTGCTCCACAAAGCCGAACCGGCGGAAGTGCGTCGCGCCGCTATCACGGCCATCGTCGGCGTGCCCGGCCATGACGTGGAGACATTCAACACGCTGGCAGCTTTGGTGAGATCGGGCACGGAACGTGGCGCCGCAGTTGCAAGCCTCCAAAAGGTTCCGCGCAAGTCGTGGCCGAAAGAACAGGCCGAGCCGTTGTTGGAAAGTCTCATGGCTTACTTGAAAGACGTTCCGGTTGACCAACGCACCGAGCCGGAAGCGTTGAGCGCGTTTCAGTTTGCGACCGATCTGGCTGGATTGTTGCCTCCAGAAAAAGCCAGCGTCGTCGGCAAGACACTTCGCGCGCTGGGCGTGAGTGTGTTCGTCATCCGCACTGTTCCCGAGCAGATGCTTTACGACAAAACACTCATCGTCGTGGAAGCCGGCAAGCCCGTTGAGATCATTCTCATCAACGACGATCAAATGCCGCACAACATGCTCGTGGTGTCGCCCGGAGCCGCCGAGGAAATCGGCACCGCCGCGGAAAAGATGCAGCCCGAGCCGGACGCGCAAGGCCGGCTTTACGTGCCGGAATCTGCGAAGGTCCTGCACGCAACGCGCATGGTTGATCCAGGCGCTCGGACGAAGTTGAGTTTCACCGCGCCGGACGAGCCGGGGGATTATCAGTATGTCTGCACTTTCCCGGGTCATTGGCGGCGGATGCTCGGCACGCTTGCCGTGGTCAAAGATGTGGAGGCTTATCTGGCCACGCACGCCGCCACGGCGCCGAAAATCACCGAATGGAAAGTTGAAGACCTTGCAGCCGATCTGGCCGCTGCCGGCCTTGGCCGAAACATCGGGCGAGGCAGGGACATTTTCACGAAGCTGGCTTGTGCTTCCTGCCACAAGTTCGGCGCGGATGGCGTCAATTACGGCCCGGAACTGACGGACGTGCTCAAGCGATACAGTAATGACCGAGTGGAATTGTTGCGGCAGATCATTGAACCCTCGCTCGCGATTACGAACCGCTATCGCAATTACGAGTTCGAGTTGAACGACGGCGAATCGGTGTTCGGCATGGTCGTAAAGGAAGACGGCGAAACCTTGACCGTGCAAACTGGCCCGTCCGACACGCTGATTCAAACGCTGAAGAAGTCTGACTTCCGAACCCAGCGTCCCCAGAATACCTCGTTGATGCCCGTGGCGCTGCTCAACACGCTGTCGAAGGAGGAAATTCTGGACCTGCTCGCGTTCATCGAATCCGGCCACAACTCTCAACCGAACGCGCACCAGCATTAACCGCAGCCGGCGGATCCTACAAAGCGTGACGCGAACCATTGCTCTCACGTCGCGGCGTCGCCACTTCGTGGAATTGGAAATTGGCAACTTGGCGACGCTTTGTTAGCGTCCCGCCGAATGTCAGAGACACCCGCAGCCCCCGCGGCTCCATCCAAATCCAAAGTCTTCCTTCGCCGTTTGCTCAGCACGGTGATTTTGTGGACCGTGATTCTGGCAGCGCTCTTCTCGGGCAACCAGCTCATCGCCGATTACGTGTTCCTGTTCATCATGGTTGTGCTCGCCGCGGCGGGTTTGGTGGAATTCTATGGGTTGGTGGAGAAGCGCGAGTTGGTTTGCTTCCGTTGGTGCGGATTGATCGGCGGCGTGCTGCTGATGGCGGGAACTTTTCTCCACTGCACGGGGAAACTCGGCGACTACGATTCGCCGTCGCACGTGAACGATTTTGAAATCAGTTTCCTCATCCTGTTCGTGCTGGGTTTGTGCGTGCGTCAATTCGTGTCGCGCAGCAACACCGCGGGCATTCTGGCGATTTCCACCACGCTCTTCGGCTTGATGTATGTTCCGTGGCTGCTGAACTTCATCCAGAAGATCAATTTTTTTCCCGGGCTCAGTGGCGGCGGAAAATTCTTCGTCCTTTACTTCATTCTCGTCACCAAGCTCAGCGATACCGGCGCGTATGCGGTGGGTTCGCTGATTGGCCGCCACAAAATGATTCCGCGCATCAGTCCCGGCAAAACCTGGGAAGGCTTCGCCGGCGCCATCGTGGTTTCGACCCTGGCAAGCTGGCTGTTCGTGCACTTCCTCGGTCATCGGATGCCGGGAATGACACCGCTACATGCTGTCATCCTCGGCATCGTCTTGAGTTCGACCGCGGTCATCGGCGATTTGATTGAATCGTTGTTCAAGCGAGAGGCTGGAGTGAAGGATTCGGGGAATTTGTTTCCCGGCATTGGCGGAATTCTCGACTTGCTCGACAGCCTTTTGTTCAACGCGCCGATCATGTATCTGTATCTCCGGCACGTTCTAGCGCATCCATGAGCAGGCATATCTCATTAACGCCCAACTTCAGTTGGTTGACAGTCGTGGCCGGAAACCAAAACGTTTTCAACGGTTTACCAGTCGCGAGAAAGCCGTTGAAACGGCTGAATGTTCGTGCGGCCCGTGAAACCTGGCTGAAGCCGGGTGTTAAGAGTGCGGCGAAGTTCGGTCAAAGAATTTGCGAATGAAAAACGTCGTCGTACTTGGCAGCACCGGCTCGATCGGCACCAGCACGATCAAGGTGGCGGAGGATTTGCCGGATCGAATACGACTGCTGGGCTTGGCGGCAGGCAACAATGCCGGGTTGCTGGTTGAACAGACGCGCAAGCACCAGCCCGAGGCGATTTCCATAACCGACCCTGCCAAAGCGCAGGAATTGCGTGACGCATTTGGCACGGCGTGCGAAGTGTTTTCCGGGACGGACGGATTGGTCAAACTGGCCACGCTGCCGGAGGCGGACATAGTCCTCATTGCCATCGTCGGGACGGCGGGATTGCAGCCGGCGCTGGCGGCGATTCGCGCGGGCAAAGACATCGCCGTGGCATCGAAAGAGATTCTCGTGATGGCCGGCGAGATTGTGATGAATGAAGCGCGCAAAAATGGCGTGCGCGTTCTGGCCGTGGACAGCGAGCACTCTGCAATTTTTCAATGCCTCGATGGAAAGCCTGCTTCGTCGGTTCGCAAACTCTGGCTCACGGCTTCTGGCGGGCCATTCCGCACAACACCCAAGGAACAGTTTCCGGGCATCACGGTTGAGCGCGCACTCAAACATCCATCCTGGGTCATGGGCCGCAAGATCACGATAGATTCCGCGACGCTGTTCAACAAGGGATTGGAGATGATCGAGGCGCGCTGGCTGTTCGACATCGAAATGGCGCGCGTCGGCGTGGTGGTGCATCCGCAGAGCATTGTTCACTCGATGGTGGAGTTCGTGGATGGATCGCTGCTGGCCCAGCTCTCCACTCCGGACATGTGCCTGCCGATTCAATATGCGCTCACTTATCCCGACCGTGTCGCCAGCGAGCGGGTGCAAACGGATTTTCCGGGCATCGGCAGCCTCACGTTCGAGCAGCCGGATTTGGAGCGGTTTCCTTCACTGGACCTGGCGCGCAGGGCGGGGGAGGTGGGCGGCACATTGCCAGCAGTTTTGAACGCGGCCAACGAAGTCGCGGTCGAAGCGTTCGTGAATCGGAGAATCAGTTTCCCGCAAATCACTGAGACGGTGCGGCGCGTGATGGA
>CAZCZP010000302.1:0-4485 GCA_964502895.1 uncultured Bifidobacteriaceae bacterium | reverse complement strand
GCGACGGCGGACGACAAGAGCCGTCTCTATGGAGAGGCCAATCCGGTCTTCACGATCAGCTATGCCGGCTTTGTCGGTGGGGACGATGCGAACGATCTCGACACCCCGCCGACGGCTGGGACAACAGCGACCATCAACAGCATTCCGGGCAGTTACCCGATTACGCTGACGGGCGGGTCGGACAACAACTACGCGATAACTTTGGTGGATGGAACGCTGACGGTTGCCGCGCCGCAGCCGCCCGTCATAACCTCGATCAGCGTGAACTCGGGCGTGGCCGTGATTACGTGGAACTCGATTGCCGGACTCCAGTACAAGCTGCAATACAAGGATAACGTGACGGACAGCGACTGGGTGAACACGCTGGTGGATGTCGTGGCGACCGGACCGACGAGTTCAACCGAGAACGTAGTCGGCAATCAATCGCAACGGTTCTACCGGGTGGTTCTGGTGACGGCGTTTCAGTGATCGCGGGAATTCTGCTCAAAAAAAGAGCGGGCCAACATCAGGCGGCCCGCTCTTGTCGTACCGACGAAAGTCTATTCAGTCACGGCCCGATAGAATCGAGTCGGATACAGCGCGGCTTCCGTGTCGAGGACCTCGAGGTAGCCCGCAGGTGAGGCAACGACATCGGTCAAGACGACCCAGTCCACGAGGTTGGTCGAAGCCTGGACCTGGTAGAGTTGGCCTGGCGTCCCGCCCATTGTGATTTTCACTCCGGCCTCTGGATTGGATACATCCAACATCAAGCGGCCCTGCGCCAGCACGTTGATGCTGAGGATGCCGACGGCTTCGCCGCCGCGCCCGTCTCCGATGAGGTAGGCAAACAAGTCTTTACCCGTGAAACCGGCTGGCGCACGGTAGGTGAAGCTTGTGCCATCGAAACTCACGCGGCCGCCAGGACGCACGTGTGCAGGCACGTGGATTGAAAAGAAAAAAGGACGGATGTTTGAACATCCGCCCGTGTGAGGAAGGCCTTGGGTTTACTCGGGTTTGTCGTCCTGCCTGGCCTCGTCCGCCGCGTCGAAGGCGTGCTGCAACGCCACGAGGTCTTCGCCCGGCTTGAGCGCGTCGAGCACGGCTTGCTCGGCCTTGAGTTGTTCCTGCGAGTAGTTCGCCGCTTTGATTGAGAGGCCAATGCGGCGGTCACCTTTGTCAATCTTGATCACGCGCGCGGTGACTTCCTGGCCGGCTTTCAGGACGTTCTTGATTTTGTCCACGCGCTCTTCGCTGATCTGCGAGATGTGAACCAACCCGTCAATGTCGTGCTGCAAACCGATGAACGCGCCGAAGCTTGCCAGCTTGGTGACCTGGCCCGTGACGAGGTCGCCCACCTTGTAATACTGGTCAATGTTTTCCCACGGGTCTTGCGAAAGTTGTTTGACGCCGACGGCAATGCGTTGATTGGCCTTGTCCACTTCCAACACGACGGCTTCGACTTCGTCGCCCTTCTTCAAGACTTCGCTTGGATGATTGATCTTGCGCGTCCACGAGATATCGGAGACGTGAATCATCCCGTCCAGACCTTCCTCCAATTCGATGAAGGCGCCGTAACTGGTGAGATTGCGAATCTTGCCTTTGACGTGGGTGCCGGGCTTGTACTTCTGCTCGGCGTTATCCCACGGGTTGGTTTCAAGCTGGCGGATACCCAGGCTGATTTTCTGTTCGTCGCGATTGATGCCCAATACGACCGCCTCGAGTTCCTGGTCGGCTTTGAGCACATCGCTGGGTTTGGCGACCCGTTTGGTCCAGGAAAGTTCGGTGACGTGTACGAGACCTTCGACGCCCGGTTCCAATTCCACGAATGCGCCGTACGGCACCAGATTGACGACCTTGCCTTTGACTTTCGCGCCCACCGGATATTTCGTTTCGATGTTGCTCCAGGGATTTGTCATCTTCTGCTTCAGTCCCAGGCTGACGCGTTCCTTTTCTCGATTGACGTCAAGCACGACCACGTCAATGTCCTGGCCGACTTTGAGCAGTTCGGATGGATGCCCGATGCGTCCCCAGCTCATGTCGGTGATGTGGAGCAGGCCGTCAATGCCGTTGAGGTCAATGAACGCGCCGAAGTCAGTAATGTTTTTGACAGTACCCTTGCGAATGTCGCCGGGCACCATGTCGCTAAGAAGTTTCTGGCGGCGCTCGGAGCGTTCCTGCTCGATCAGTTCGCGCCGTGACAGGACAATGTTCTGCCGTTCCTGGTTGATCTTGACGACCTTGAAATCGTAGGTATTGCCGACGTATTGGGCGAGGTTCTTGGGTGTGGTAACATCAATTTGCGACGCGGGCAAAAAGGCCTCGACGCCGATGTTGACGAGCAGACCGCCTTTGACGATGGATTTGACCTTGCCTTGGATCGTGCCGCCTTCGTTGCAAATGGTGAGAATGCGCTCCCAGTTCTTTTTGAACTCAGCCTTCTCCTTGGACAGGATGACCATCCCCTCTTTGTCTTCCAGCTTCTCGATGAGGACGTTGACTTCGTCTCCAACCTTTACAACTTTGATGTCCTCGAACTCGGCGGCTGGGATGACGCCCTCGCTCTTGTAGCCGATGTCCACCAGGACTTCTTTGGGGCGGACTTCGATGACGTTGCCTTTGACAATTTCCCCGGCAGCAAAGCGGATGGGCACGGTGCTTTGCTTGAGGGCTTCTTCCATCGTGAGCATAATGATGACTGCGACTTTCTTCTAGTGAGGGAGGCTAGGTCCGTCCCGCGAACGGGACAGCGAAGACTCCATTGCCTAACGGACCAGACGTTGCAGCGGCAACGGAGGTTGGCCCCGGGAACTTACCTCGGGGTTTGAGTTAGGTTGTTCGTTAACTTTCGTTTCTCAGCCTCAACAAACGTCCGCACACGCGGCGTTCAGGCGGAGTAGAACATAGAGATCACCCCTCCAAAGGCAAGGGCTAATTGTTCAACTCTTGGGAAAGGTGGGAAAGGCGATTTGTGCGAAGCAGGCTGATGCATTCTGGAGAAAGATCAAAGCCAGCAGCATTCAAGGCAACAAAAAGCGGTCGCTTCTTTCGATAACGACCGCTCGAACAGGATTTTACGGATGAAAAAGACGGTTACGCCTTCTTGTCATCTTTCTTTTTGGCAGGGTTGCACTTTTCGCAGACTTTCTTGTCCTTGGTCGCAGTCACGCAGCAAGGATGCGAACATGCTTTGGCCTCTGCGATCGCCTTGTCGCAGCACGATGCCTCAGTCTGGCATTTTTCGCAGGCCTTCTTCTCTTTGTGTGCTGCCACGCAACAAGGATGTGCACAGTCTTTGCCTCCGGCTTTTGCCTTGACGCAACAGCTCTCCGCCATTGCACCGCTCGTGCTGAGCAGGAAAGCAGCCGCACAAACAGCGACGGTCAATGTTTTGATGAACTTCATAGTAATACCTTTGTCCAGCGCTCAACGATTAACTTGGCAACCATACCCCGTGGAACGGTCACGGCCACTCAGTCATGCATCCCGGGGAATTGAATCACCCCGACTTTAACCCCATCAGCTTCGTTGTCCACAAAGATTTTGTCCGCAAACCATTCAACCTTGTGAAAAAAATCACAAAACGGCTTGCCTCGATTAAAGCGCGTGACTAGGTTGGCTCCAAGCAGTTAACACACTCTTAACGAGTTGGTCTTCATGCAATCAAGCACCGAAATTGGCTACAATTCGAAGATCGAAGGTGATGTCATTCACACCCGAGTGGATGCAGCCCTGAACTGGTTTCGCAAAAACTCCATCTGGCCGATGCCGATGGGTCTGGCCTGTTGCGCCATTGAATTGATGGCCACGGGCGCCAGCCGGTTTGATATTTCGCGGTTCGGCATGGAGGTCATGCGTTTTTCGCCCCGGCAATCGGACTGCATGGTCGTGGCCGGCACGGTGACTTACAAGATGGCCTTGGCCGTGAAACGCATTTATGACCAGATGGCCGAGCCGAAATGGGTCATCGCCATGGGCGCGTGCGCTTCTACCGGCGGCATGTATCGCAGCTACTCAGTGCTGCAAGGCGTGGACAACATCATCCCGGTTGACATTTATGTCGCGGGCTGCCCGCCCCGGCCGGAGGCCCTGCTCGACGCGCTGATGAAGTTGCAGAATAAAGTTCAACGCGAGCCGTTGCTGGCTGATTTGAAGAAACCCAGTCCGCCGCTGGCCAAGGTCTGATTTCCTCGAAGTGAAGGCCACTGAACTCGCCAACAAACTCAAAGAAAAGTTCGGAGAACTCGTCTCCGCGCCTTCGGAGTTCCGTGGCGAAGTGTCGCTGAAAATCGCCGATGCTGAGCGCATCGTGGAGGTTTGCGCATTCGCCAAGAAGGAACTTGGCTTTGATTATCTCGTGGATGTTTCCAGCGTGGACAACTACGGCTACGGCGCAGACCTGCGCTGGACGATTGTTTACGAACTTTACGGCATCGGCCATAACCAATATCTGCGGCTCAAGACGAACGTAAGCGAGGAGAAATCCGAGCTTCCGACCGTCACGGGCGT
>CAZCZP010000301.1:1628-4492 GCA_964502895.1 uncultured Bifidobacteriaceae bacterium | reverse complement strand
GAACTGAAGGTCAGGTTGAAGCCGGTATCCGCGTAGCCATTCGCGCTGCTGCCGCCGGTCGTGGTCCCGACTCCGGATCGGTTAAGCAGGACCGCGAATCCGCCCGCCTCGTGACTCAGATACGCGTACACATCGCCGTTGTGCCCTGCGGACAGGAGTAATGAGACTTCCACCGACGCGATGGCCGTTGCCGCGTCGCTGATCGTAAAGTTGAACGCCACGCCTGTCGGGTCGTTGTCGGTAATAGCCGTCGAAGTCCCTGAATAATTGAAAACCAACGCCCCTGAAGCCGCGCAGCTCCATCCGAGCATCGCTGCGAGAACGATTGGCCTTAAGAATTTCCTTCTCACAATTTCAATCTGGTTAACAGAATTGTTTGCTCGTTAATAAGACGGGTAAACCGTGCGGTAATACCGCTCAGTCTGTCCGCCCGTGGGTTCGCTGAACTCGAAAACGCCGACCCCGAAGCCCTGATTGGACGTGGGTGCCATCCGGTTGTCGGCCTTCGCCCACGGTCCCGTGGGATTCGCAGACCATTCAATCGTGTAGGTGCGCCCCGGGATGGCGGCGAAGCGGACCACGAAATCGCTGCCGACGATTGCGGGGCCGGAAACAACATTGAGCGAGACGGCTATGGCATTGCGCACCGCGACCGTCACCGTCCCATTCGTTATGCCACCACGGCCATCATTCGCCGTGAAGGTGAAAGTATCGGTGCCGGTGAATCCGGAAGGTGGCGTGTAAGTGACGTTGCTATTCACGACGCTGACGCTCCCACCGGCCGCGCTGGAGGACGACACGCCGAACGTGAGCGTGTCCTCATCAGGATCCGTGGCGAGTTTGAGCGCAGAAAACGTGACGGCCACGTTGGTGCGCGTGCCCAGACCCGGGTTGACGGCGAGTGGTGTTCGATTGACGAAAGTGAAACGGCCCCAGCGCGTACCCCAGCGGCCATCTTCACCCCCGGACGGAGTGCCACGAGCCAGCGCATATTCATTAAAGACCCAGAACGTGGATTCGGTCGCCGGATCGAGGCTGATACCGCTGTAGTCGCCCCAGCGGTTGCGGGTGCCGCCAAATTTGCGAATGTAGTGGTCCACCCCGGCAGCGAGCGTTCCAGCAGTCTGGACCTGGCCGGCGGTTTCAGTGTTCGTCCTCCCAGTGTAATAGGCGCCGGGAAAGATCGACGGTGCGGAGGCCGCGAATCCAATGCCCATGTTGCCTTGGAAGTCCACGGCGACTGATGGGTAATACGTATGCGTGCCCGCCGCGATGTCTTCGCCGCCGACGTTTCCCTGATCGGCGAGGGTTAGCGCGGACAGAGTGGTGGTGTTGATTCGATACCAGTGAACCGTGGCTTGACCGGCATCTGTACCGGAGGGCGGGTTGATGGTATTCACCACGTAAAGATTGTTGTTGCGCCAAACGGCGTGGTAAGCGCGTTCGTCTCCCGCATCAATCAGTACGTTGGTTCCGCTCTGCGGTGCATCCGGCACAGGACCCGAGTGAATGTTCCCTCCCAAGCTGATAAAGGAATTTGCGAATGTGGGCGAGGACAAGGGGTTGTTAATACGAATCACACCGAGAAAATCGTTCCCGCCGCCGTCCGCCCATCCCGAACTGACCAGAAATGTGCCCACTCCCGAAGGCACGCCGGTAGCACCAAACACATGTGCAGGTTGAGGCGTGAACACACCACCAATTCCCGTCAGCGAGCCTGGATCATACACGGCGAACGAAGGTGTACCGTTCGAGTAAAATGGGGTCTTGTTGATAATCCAGACCAGCGAACTGAGGAAGCTCGGGGAGCTTCCAAAAGTGAACATGTTCAGTGTGATATAGATCGCCTCCTCATCCACGGCGAATCCCGGATAGTCAGCCCACGCACCGGACGCCCCGCCGATGTTTGTCTTGGCGTTGAAGGCGGTGAAATACCACGTCCCGTTCGGGTCACTGTCGTCCGAAACAGCCAGCAGGATTCGGGACGAGTTGGCGGAGGCACCGTTCGACGTGTCCTGTCGCTCCAATGTGACCACGAGAAACCGCCCGGCGTGCTGATCGTAAATCACTTTGGGATCGAAAGTCGCATTCGTCGGATTGAGTGGCGCAAAGAAGCTGCCCGTTGCGGTTGTGCTGTTCTTTCCCAAGCGCTGGCTATTCTGCAACGCGCCAGCTTTGGTGTACCACTCGATGGAGGTGTTTACGACTGAGACAAGGTGGTTCGGTCCGGCTGCACCTATCGGATCAGGGGGAATGTGGAGAAAGTCTGAATTGGCGCCATCGGTATTGAAATTAATGGCTTCGAAAGAGCCGATCAGCGCGGGGGCCAGCGGGTCGCGCGGCGGTTGTTGAATAGGATCGGACGGAATAATCACAGGAGATGGCGCCGGCTGTCCGAGAGTTTGAGACCCACCTGAAGGCTCTGGTGGCGGCCCGGGTGTAAGTGTCCAAACACTCCCGTCCTGGTTGGTGAAGGTGATTTGAGCGTCGCTGACAACCGGCGCTGCACACGTCAGCGTCATGAACAGGACCGGAAGCAAGCGCGTCCGAATCTTCATTCTGAAAACACAGTCAGCAATGTTTCACAGGGTCGAGAAGGTCGTACAACCAAGGCGCACTGATTGCAAGGAGTATTTCCCGATCTTGCGCTGGCGCTGGCGAACGGCCGTCAGTCCGCGAAAATCTCTGACCGCATTTCTTTCAGCGCGCGCTCACCGCAACGGCTTGAGATGCGTGTGTGGTTCGTAGTCAGGCAATTGATCCCAAGCCAGCTTCTCGTCTGCCGCCGGCACGTAGCGCTCGGGCAATCCAAGTTCCTTGAGCACGATGTTCCGCGCCATCGGAATGCCCACCGTTTTGAAGAA
>CAZCZP010000301.1:0-1528 GCA_964502895.1 uncultured Bifidobacteriaceae bacterium | reverse complement strand
ACGTCGCCCTTGAGCCGGTTGAGATAAATATCAATCGAGTTGGCGTAGGACTCGTCGGTGAAAACTTTTTGCATGTTCGGATTGCCCCAGCAGGTGTGAATCCAGACCTCGACACCATCCAACCCTTCGATTTCGCGATTGAATGCATCCACGAGGAAATTGATGAACTCTTTCATATCCGGGTTGTAGCGCGCCAGGAAATGCAGCGTCGGCTCTTCGACCTGGATGACTTTGCAACCGGACGCGGCGAGCTGGCGTAATTCCTTGTTCATCGCCTCGGCCATGTCCCAGATCAGTTGCTTCTTGTCGTCGAGATCGTACTTGGGCGTGTGGCTGTCGAGGAAAAAGGCGAGGACCTGCGCGGAGCACGTGCCAAACTTCACCGGCTTGCCGGAAGCCGCGGCGGCCTGTTGGGCGACCCGCCAGATTTTCGCGTATTCCAGTGGATTCTTTGGATCATGCTCGACCTTGCCGGTGACGCGCGGCCAGCGCCAGGTTTTGTAAATGGAATCGAGCATCGTGCCGACCGGATAAGAGAGCAGCGGCGAACGGGTCTTCTCAGTCTGCAATTCCTCGTGCTCGAAACCTTTCCAGCGTTGGAGCATGTAATGATGCCAGGAGCGGCCCGCGACGTCCTCGTCGAGGTGATAATCGCCGGTCGTGAGAACGTCGAGACCCGCGCGGGCCTGATCGGAGACCACGATGGCGTGTGCATCGGAGAACTGTTCGCGATACCACGGGTCCATCATGGCGGTGTCGAGGGGACGTCCCCACATGTTCACATTGTACCAGCGCGGGCGCGGCCAGGAGCCGGTGACGGTTGCCGGAAGCATGAGGTCTTTGGTAGCGGTGAATGCCATAGGTTTGACTTTCTATTCAGATGGATTCAGCATCGGCGCGACAGAATTTCCATCGGGTGCAATTGGGTGTTATTGATTGTCCGACTTATCGCCCAAGGAGGCGATGGCAACAAGCCGAATTTACACGCGACGCTCGAGTCCGGTGAATCAGGCGCTTGCGTCAGTCGCGTCCGCTCTGATAGGGTAAGCACGGTAGTAATTGGCGTGCCCGCGTGGCGGAATTGGCAGACGCGCTAGATTCAGGTTCTAGTGAGTAACATCGTACAGGTTCAAGTCCTGTCGCGGGCACCAGATTGAACTATCCACCAGTTGGGAAGAAAGCGAAGGACGGGTGTTGGATAGACCAGAGTGGCGAGAAGCCAATAACGACGGGATAAAATCGTAAGGTTCGGTGAGCGGAATCGAAACGGTTTCACGCGCAATCAGGCGGTTCGTTCCAACTTTGTGAACGATTTGGGCAATCTCCTGCGGAGATTTTTCCGACTGCTGTTTCAGGGCCATTTCCAGCGTGTTTACGAACCTTTTCGTTGGTTCGATCCATGAACTTTCTCGTGTCTTGTGGACACGCTCCTTTTCCTTCTTCAACGTCGCTTTTTCGACAAGCAATTCCTTGGTAGCTGCTTGGTAACTCTCCTCATCAATCACTTCAGCGATGTAACCGCGCGTAA
>CAZCZP010000300.1:0-4508 GCA_964502895.1 uncultured Bifidobacteriaceae bacterium | reverse complement strand
CTCTTGCGGGCCCGGCGCGAGTTGCGCGAGCTGATCTTAAAAAAACTTCGCCATGAAAATCCCACCTGACCACGACGACCTGCTGAACGAAGTTTTCTCGGACGAGAAATCCGCCGAGGTCCGTTCTCGTTCACTCAATGATACGTTGCGGGCGGTCCGGCGGCGGCGCCGGTTTCGCAATGCGGTTCGCTGCGCGAGTTCAGTTGCGGCGCTCGGAATACTGACCGCGATCCTTTGGTATCGGCACGCACCGGCGCCAGAATCAGTTGCGCATTCATATCCGTCAGAGGCGGCAATGACTTCCCCAATAGTGCCGGGAACGAGTATTCGTCTGGTGAGTGATGAAGAGTTGCTGGCAATGTTTCCCGACCGGCCAGTTGCATTAGTAGGTCCGCCAGAAAACCGACAGTTCGTCTTTCTGGACGAGAGGCCCTTGCCAAAATCGACCGACAAATCACTGCTGCGCAATCAACGCCTGTGAATCAACACTCCGCCTCAGCCACCGAAAAGTTTCTTCAACGCGCCGGAGGCGATCAACATTGAGAGCCCGATGGTCAATGAAGCCAACGCTTCCCCGGCGATCAATCCACCACCCACGAGCGACATGGTGCTCATATCCGCTGGCAAGTCGCCTGGTTCAGGCTTCAGCTTCCGTGCTTCCAGCCGTTTTTGCACCACGTCAAAAAGAGTCGAAATCACTCCACCCGCTGCCCACCACACACTCGTCTTCCAAGGCACGAATCCGCCAAAAGATGCCGCGTATGGACTGGGAAGGAGAAACGCATCGAGAATAAAATCCGTGGCCCGACCACCTGAGGAGTTTTTGGAGAACTCCCGGTACTTTTGCCAACGCTTGAGGAGCTTTCGCAGGATTTCAATCACCAGCCCAATGCTTATACCTAGCGCCAACGCTTTCATCACATGGGGCTGTTTTTGCGTAATCCCTTGAATGGCACCCACGAACTTGAAGGTCATGGCGGAGGTCCATTTCTCAGCGCCTTCGACCTTTCCTTCGAATTGATTGAGTTTTAGAACGGGATACGCATTGATGAATGTCTTGGCCAGCACCACAGCCAACACCGCGCCCATCGCGATGCCGATGACCTGATAGCGGAATTGCACGATGCGGTTTGTGCCCAACCTCGAGCCGGTGGATCGGTCTTGTTGCATGTCACCTCCCACGGTGCACGCGATGAGCAGGATGGAGGCGCACATGACGCCCACGGCAGGGTCTTTCAAACCAAACGCCGCAAGAATAAACACGGTCATCACAAACGCGCTTGAAATCGGATTACTGTCCGAAATCCCCAGCGAAATCCCGTTCACCAACACAAAGAGGAAACAAAGGCCAACCGCAATCAGGAGAAAAAGCAGGGGTTGCTTCAAAACCTGACTGCCGACAATCACCACGCCCAATCCCCAAAAAGCGACCCAGGCGCCGAGCCGCCAGCTATTTACTCGCTTCCAGTCCTCAACGGGCGCTTCCGGCGCACTTCGTTTCTCGCGGAGCCTTTGCGCCGCTTGCACCATGATCAGGGAGATATCCACCATTGCCGCTCCCAGGATCGCGCCGAGCGCGATGATGAATCCAATTTTCCGGAAGGGAGCGCCTGCTTCGAGCCAACCGATCTTGACCAAATAAGGTGTGAGCCATTCGCCCAAGGCGGCAACGACGAGGGCCGGCAATGCGATCCGGGCACCGACAATCATCCCTGCACCGAAGGTGGACGTGGAAATTCCCAGCGCCTCCACCGAAGGTACTTTAGCACCCGCGAATCCTCCAAGGTATCCAGCCAGGACGCCCCCTCCCAGTTTTGCAACAGACTTTTTTAGCAGCTGCCTATCCGTCAACGCGCGCAAGATGTTGGCGACCGCATAACCGGACGGAAAGGTGAGTTGCATCCGATCCACCAGAATCGGTGTGTAAAGCATGCCCACACCGACACCAAACATCCCGATGCACATATAGAAGAGGACCAATTGCCAGACAGGCGGCTCTGGCAGGCCAAGCCACAGCATCGCCTGCATGAGCACGCCCATGGCGCACATACTGGCGACGGAAGCAGACATGGTTTGAATGTAATTAGCGCCGTGCTTACCTTCCGGTCCGTAAGGCAGCGTGACGGTGCTGCCGAGAATTCCCGCGAGCACCTGGCCACCGATGAAGAAGCCGATGGAAAAATTCATGAACGCCGCGGAGATGCCACCAAGTGGGCCGAGGATAAGAATCGCCACGGCGGCGAGCATGACGTGGTACGCGGGCGAACCGATGGGCGGCAGAAATTTTCTTATCCCGGTGGATTCAGGCGCAGATGGCGTCATGGGCTACGATTTCCCGCAGAGCATAGCGATTCGTTGATTTTGGAAAACAGAAATCATCGAGAGGCTGTCAAGGAACTCCGGCTTTGCGTTTTCGTGGTTTGAACGACCAACGTTCCGTCACGGCGCAGCCGGTAACGTTGGCCGCGCCATTCGATGTGGTTTCCAAGAAACGCGCCAGCCCACAGCGCGACCTGCAACAGGTCCTTTATGGGGACGAGCCAGAAATAATTCGAGTGCGCCCCCATCGGGGCCAATCTGCGCTGCAAGTCTATCGCGGCGGCGACGCGAGCCAACATGCAAGTCGTGGCGACAATCAACTCCCGAGGAACGCTTAAAGATCCGACAAAACCACCGGAGGCCAGAGTATGATTTTCAAAAGTCGGCATTGCGCCTGCCGCCGCAATCCACACCAGCGACCAGAACGTCACGTTGTTCAGGATGCTGAAGAAATAGGGCAGGGGTTGGCAGACACGGATTGTGCGCGCCCAGCGGAGCTGATGCTTCCATGCCTCGCGCCAGCCCATCGGCTCGGACCAACACTCGACGACGACCGGACACATTTCGATGCGATAACCGCGCTGGGCGAGGCGCCGGCCAAGTTGGTTGTCGTCGGCCAGGCAGTCGGCCAGCGCTTTGAAGCCGCCGATTTCGGAAAGCTGTTGGCGGCGCGTGGCCATAACTGCGCCGAGGGCGAAGTCCAGTTTGCGAAAACTGGCGTTTTGCAAAACCTGGCTCCAGAAATCCGCGTTGGTGGCAATGGCTTCCCAGTGCATCGCCAGCGTCGTGGGATTGGCGAGGCGATAGAAGCAACTGACCAGACCGACTTTCACCTCGCCTGACTGCACGATGAAATTCCCACTTGTGTTTTGCCCCCTCACCCGGCCCTCTCCCCCGGCGGGGGAGAGGGTGGCCGAAAGCCGGGTGAGGGGAATGTCTGTGACACCAACATCCGAAGTGTGTGCTGAGTTCAACGAAACAATCAGGTTCACCAACAAATCTGCTGGCGCGCGCACGTCGGCGTCGCTCGCCACGATGATTTCATGTTTCGCGAACGGTTCGAGTTGAGCGAGTTTGGAAGCTTTTGCGTTCGGTCCAACTTGTTCCGCGCATAGGATCAGTTGTGCGTCGCGTTGCGGAAATTCAGCCAACAACTTTTTCACGACGCCACACGCTGGATCCTGGTCGCTTGCGACGCCGAAAAGTAGATGCACTTCTCCCGCGTAATCTTGCTCGAACCAGCTTCGCAGGCACGACTCGGTGTGGTCATCGCAGCCCTTGAGCGGCTTCAACAATGTGACACCTGATTGGTGGCCGGTTCGGGGAACTCGCTTGTGCAACGGAAACTTCCGCGCGGCGAGCCATTGCCAGACGGTCAAGCCAAGGCTTAACAGCGCGAGGGCGGCGAAGATGCTGTTCAGAATCACGCCCGTTCCTAATCGTGCCGGCGGCAGGTCGCAAGTGCGTTCTTGCGGGATGGGAATCTTCGCGCCGGGGCGTGAGTCCGTCGGCACAGCGTTGTCCGTACATGCGTGAACGGCGGCAACGAGGCGTTGACGCGGCAGAATTGTTCAGACAAATCGGGAAACGCGGTGCGTCTTTGAGGTGGGAAACGATGTCGGCTGACTTTGGCCTGGGGCGGTTGTACGACGACCATGCCCAGGCCTTGTTCGCCTTCCTGCTGAACCTCACGCGCGACGAGCAGGATACGCGGGATTTGCTTCAGGAAGTTTTCATCAAACTTGCCCGGCAACCTGAATTACTACGTGGCGTTCGCGAGGAACGCGCTTTCTTGATCCGGTTGGCTCACAACGCGGCCATTGACCTCATGCGCCGCCGCGGCACGCGCCGGAAATACCACGACGAGTTTGGCGGTGAAGTGGAACGAGTGTCGCCGTTTGCGGCTGCGGGTGATCCGGATGAGCAAGTATTCCGTTCGGCGCTCGCCGGAGCGTTGGGTGAATTGCCGCCGGAACAACGCGCCGTGGTTCACCTGAAGCTCTGGGAGGGCCTGACCTTCGAGGCCATCGCCGAGGCGTTGGAAATTCCGTTGAACACTGCGGCGAGCCGGTACCGTTACGGCTTAGACAAATTGCGCGAGCGGCTGCGTCCTCTTTACGACGAGATCAAATGAACCGCGACCACCAATTCGAGAAACGCCTCCAACGCCAACCAGTGCGGGAAGTCCC
>CAZCZP010000299.1:0-4510 GCA_964502895.1 uncultured Bifidobacteriaceae bacterium | reverse complement strand
TGGTGCGGAGAAATCTTTCAGCGGTTACATTTCAAGCTGTGCATGAAAGCTGCTTGAAAAAATAATTGAATGACGACTGAAACAATTGGTCGTATCATAGAACCGCTTGAGCGGCGATTGCCCACGAAACAGTACGGGCGACAACAAGGAACGCCCGCGTGGCAAGGTGTCGGTCTCAGGCCAACGCAAAACGTAACTAAGCCATGACTAAAACGATCGAAGTCATCAGCGAGGCAATTCGCGACCCTAAACATCCGTTCCGCAAAATGGATAACCAACCGAAAAAGCCTATGAAACATCGTTACGAGCGCCGGAAGATCAAAGAATACCTGCACCTGGCGGACTGGCAGGAGGAGGCCGCCGCCACGTGAACAGGCGGGAGATTTAGCCAACAAGCTTGAGAAGCCACGCGCTTGCGTGGCTTTTTCGTTTGGTGACACCTGCTCATTGGCAGGCCGGGCAAATGCCGAAGAATTCCAATCGGTGGGTCACGGCCTTAAAGCCGTTCTGAGCCGCGATGTGATCCTGTAAATCGCGGATGACACATTCCTCGACCTCCACAATATCCGCGCAACGTGTGCAAACAAGGTGATGATGATGGCCATCATCCCCTTCCCGCAGTAATTCGTAGCGCGCGGTGCCGTCTCCAAAATCAAAGCGCTTCACCATGGCCATTGCTTCGAGCAACCGGATGGCGCGGTAAACCGTGGCCAGATCGCCCTGGCCAGCCGGCAAGGCTGCATGGATTTCCTTGCTCGACATGGGATGCGTTTGCTGGCGCAACGCATTGAGAATCGCCTGACGCGGGCCTGTTATTTTGCGCGCTTGTCGCCGCATGCGGGCTTCCAGATCGGTTAACGCGACTTGAGGGCGACTGGGTTGGCGAGGTTTCACAGAAAACCCTCAGTGAAACACGACACTCGCAACGCCCAGTCCCGTTCCGATGATGATGGTGGCCAGTTTGGCGAGGTTGAACCGGTGCGCGTCACTGGCCTCGAATAAAATCGTGGTCGAAATATGCATGAAGATGCCGATCACCACGGCCATCAACTCGCGTGAGTGAGCCGCCAATCCTGTATGCGCGCTGATAAACATGCCCAGCGGCGCCATGGCCGCGAATACAACCAGCATTCCAAGCGCCGCGCGCCGGCGCATCCCGGATTGGAGCAACATCCCCAGCAGTGCAATGGACACCGGGAAATTGTGGACCACGATGCTCACCAACAACAACTGGCGGGAAGCAAGATCATGATGTTCGTGCGCGTCGCCCAGGGCCATGGCTTCGACGAAAGCGTGAAGGCAAAGTCCGCTCACGACGCCGATTGGCATCCGCCCGTGCAACGGATGCGAGTGGCCGTGCTCGACGCCCATGGAGATCACGTCGAGCGCCACTTGTACATAGAAGCCAGCCAGGATCAGCGCCCCGATCAGGAGATGGTGACTGACCTCGTCGCCCTCGGGCGCGCGATACAGTTCCGGCAAGAGGTGAAGCAACGTCAGGCTCAGCAGGTAGGCGCCCGTGAACGCGTTGAGCAGCCGGATGTGTTTCGGGTCATGCAGCTTGAACCAAAACACCGTGATGGCCCCGAGCACGATGCTGGAAAGCAGGACCAGGTAATCCATAACTCACGCGTCAGCTTCGGGCGATGACTAATTCCTGAATGAGCTAAATGCGAATCATTCGCAGTTGCGAGCCAGGAAAAACCCCGCCCAGGCCGGGCGGGGTGAAAATTACTTCATCAACAGCATCTGGCGCGCGCGTTTGATGGCGCGGTTCAGTTTGCGCTGGTAGTGCGCGGGCAGGCCGGTGTATTTGCGCGGCAGGATGCGTCCCTGGTCCGTAACGAATTGCCGCAGCAAATTGGTGTTCTTGAAATCCAAGGCATCCACGGTGAAATCAATCTTGGGCTTGGGGCGGGGCGTTCGCGTTTCGCCATAACCGCGGCGCGTGCCACGGCGATCCGGCTTGTCGGTGTGGGTTTTACGGGGCATAGACCTTATTTGATTTCGCGGTGGAGCGTGTGGCGGCGCAAAGCCGGATTGTACTTCCGGATTTCGAGTTTCTCCGTTTTGGTCTTCTTGTTACGAGTGGTGGTGTAACGCGACGGAGACTTGCCTTCCTTGCGCGCCTCGGTGCATTCGATGGTAATGATTTCGCGCGGCATAAATTATTCCTTTTCCTTGACCTTCTCTTCGGGCTCGTCGTCCTCCTCGACTTCCGGAGCGCCGACCGCGTCCACGGTGCCGAGCTGTCCAAGCCGCCGCTGGCGCAAGGCGCCTTCCCGCTCCAATTGCGCCTGCGCCTGAACCGTGAACCGCGTCCAGGGGATCGCTTCCAAACGCGCTTTGGGAATCGGTTTGCCGGTGAGTTCGCAAATTCCGTAAGTGTTCCGCTCGATCCGCTTGAGCGCCTCCTCGATTTCATAAACCGCGTCCTGATCCGAGGAAAGCAGGCTCAACGCGAAGTCCCGGTCAAAATTGTCCGTGCCTGAATCGGCCATGTGCAGGCTGTAGCCGGGAATTTCCTGGGCGGATTCCTTGGCGAGCCCGTTCATCTGGTGCATCAACTGATCGCGGAGTTCGAGCAGATGGTTGTAATACTTTTGCCACTCGGCCTTGATTTTTTTTGGCCCCGCGTGTTCGCGAGTTTTGGTGGGCGCATGACCCAGAATTGCTGCAGCCGTGGCCGAAGCGTGCGGCTTATTCTGAGCCGTCGCCTTTTTGATTTCTTTCTTCTTTGTCGTCACACTCAATCTCTACGTTGTCTGGAGCTTTGATTTTTGCCCAAAGCCTCGCTTTGAACGAACCCCGCGCTTTTAAGGGTGCGGGAATGTATCAAAGGAAAGTGAATAATCCACAAAAATCTTGAGGATTTTTAAGTGCCTACAGTCACTTCCTCCGAAGATGTGACCCGCCGGGAAAATCAGCCCTTCTCGATGCACGCGTACGCATTGTGATTGTGGATGCTTTCCTGGTTTTCCGCCTCGACTTTGTACCAAGTCACGTCCGGGTGCGCGTTCAATTTCACAGCAATATTGCGCACCAAATCCTCGACAAACACCGGATTGTCATACGCGCGTTCGGTGACGGCCTTTTCGTCTTCGCGTTTGAGCAGCGCATATAATTCCGAACTCGCCGAGCTTTCGATGATGCCGATCAAGTCTTCAATCCAGATCGGTTTGGAGAAGCGGATTTGCACGGAAACCTCGCCGCGCTGATTGTGCGCCCCGCGCGTGCTGATCGCCTTGGAACAGGGGCACAACGTGGTGACGTTCGCTTTTACCGTCAGCACGAAGTCAATTTCCTTCTCGCACGCCGCCGCGTCGAAACGCGCGGTGTAATCCATGACGCTTTCCTTCCCGGAAACCGGGGCCGTCTTCACCATGAAATAAGGAAACTCCATTTCCAGATGCGACGTGGCCGCCTCAAATTTTTCCTGCATCGCGTAAAGGATGTCCGGGATATTTTCGACGTGAACGACGCTGCCGTGTACGTTGAGGACTTCGACAAAGCGGCTCATGTGTGTGCCTTTGAATTCCTTTGGCAAATCCACAAACATGCCGATGGTGGCCACCGTATTCTGGACGCTGTGCGCCTTGTCGCGGACCTGAATGGGAAAGCGCATGCCGCGCACACCCACCTTGTCTATGCGAAGCTCGCGATAATCCCGCTCGCTCTGCTTGTCGTGCAGTTTGGATTTCGGTTTCACTTCGCGCCGCTCCGGAAGCACCGCGGCTGCGTTATGGGTTATTCTGGCCATAATGAGAGAGTAGCAAGCCCGCGCGCTTTTGCAAAAAGAGATTTTCTCTATTCCCCCCACCTGTGTCTGGCTTTGACTTGTGCCGTGTCGCCGTTTATTACCCTGCCATGAGTTTCAAGCTGAACCCGCGACAGGTTGGCATCGCGATCACACTTGCCCTGCTGGCTGCCAATCCTTGTTTGGCCGAAACCTTTCGCGTCGCAGCTTACAACGTCGAGAATTATCTGGACCAACCCGGCGGCACGCGCCCGCTCAAAACCGATGCGGGCAAAGCCAAGGTCCGCGAGAGCATTCGCGCCATGAAACCCGACGTGATCGGTTTGGTCGAGATGGGCGGCCTGAGCGCGCTCCAGGAATTGCGCGCTTCGCTCAAGGCGGAAGGGCTCGATTACCCGCACTGGGAACACGTCACGGGTTTCGATACGAACATTCACGTCGCGCTCCTCAGCAAATTCCCGATCGTTTCGCGGCGACCGCACACGAACGACAACTATCTGCTCGGTGGCAAACGCCTTCGCGTGAGCCGCGGTTTCGTGGAAGCCGACATCAAAGTGAACGACAACTACGAATTCACGGCGTTCGTTTGTCATCTGAAGTCCAAACGCCCGATTCCCGACGCCGACGAAGAGGAAATGCGATTCGAGGAAGGCAAAATTCTGCGGGAGAAAATTGACCTCCGGCTTAAAGCCAATCCCAACGCGAACGTCGTCGTGCTGGGCGACTTGAACGACACTTACAACACCAAGTCCG
>CAZCZP010000298.1:0-4582 GCA_964502895.1 uncultured Bifidobacteriaceae bacterium | reverse complement strand
GCACAAAACCCGCCCACCTGGATCAACAGCCAGCCGACGGTGGTAACCGGTTCGTGCCGTGGATAATGTTCCAAGCGATAATGCAGCGTTCGTTCAACGCATGATTTTTGATACCCCACGGTTGATGGCCGATCCGCCGAATGGTTCGCGCGCCACAGGTATAGCTCCATGCAAACGGGTCAATGCGGAGCATCGCTCAGAGCGCCCGTATTTCGTGAATTTCCTCGGAATTTCGGCCATGGCGCCTTGGCCAGCGGTGCCGCCGCGCGTAGAGCGATGAAATAATAGTAGTTGCCGAAAACGTATATGGTTCCTGATTCGGATATCGCCGGTGAAAATGTGCCGCACGGAAACAAGAAATGCCTCCACCCGGTCCATCGCTCGAAATCGTGATGTACAAACTCGCCACCTCGCAAAACGAAGTTCACGCCGCCATTAGCCGTAACAACTGCCGTCCCGTCCATGTCGCCTTTTCCGCCGAATCCCAGCCTCTTTCCCTCGCCAGAAATCGCCCAAACACCATCAGCCGACGCTTGAAACACAGTGCCGTTCGTTCCCAACACTGGTGACCCCTCCCGCGTTGCCTGCACGTTTAGCTTCCACTTCAAGCGACCATCTTTCTCCAGCGCATGAAGAAACCCATCCACTGATGTGAAATAAATCGTCCCCTCCCAATCCAAGGCCGGTGAAGAAATGATCGGCCCGCCGGTTTTGTAGTCCCACAGGTTTTTTCCATTCGGGCCGAGCGCGTAAAGTTTTCCGTCGTGCGAGCCAAAGTACACAGTTCCATCTTCGCCGATGGCCGGCGAGGAAACCACAGGACCACCGGTGGTAAATTGCCACAGCTTCCCGCCATCGCGTTTCAACGCGTAAAAATTCTTGTCCCACGAACCACAATAAACCGTTCCGTCCTGCGCCAGCGCGGGGGAGGAATCCACCCACGCACCAGTTTTGAAGGTCCACTTCAATTTACCGTCGGCCCCGAGGGCATAGAATTTCCGGTCGCGACAGCCGAAATAGATCGTGCCATCAGACCCCACCGCCGGAGATGACTTGATCTCTCTGCCGGCACGAAACACCCACTTCTTTGTGCCATCGGGATTCACTGCCCAGAGTCGGCCGTCGAATGTTCCGAAATAAATGGTTCCCTCCGGACTGATGGCCGGGGAAGAATCACTCGGACTTCCAATCCGGAGGGTCCACTCATTGGTCGCCCCTTGCGCCGGCAGTTTCACCTCCGCTGACTGGAACACCACAAAAACGGAGCACGCCAACTTCAACGGTGTCGCCAAGACCCTCCACCGGATCAGCCGTGATTTAGAAAAAAGACTGCTCATCAAGCTTAAGTCAGCGCAGCGTTTATCAGTTCGAAAGCATTCGACCTGATTTTGCTGACAAGCTCAATCTGAAATCTTTGCGCAGCGGACCAATACCGAAACGCGCGGTGCGTTGCGGTAATTCTCCAACGGGAAAGTCGAAAGCCTGGCGAGCTACGGCGCCGGAATGGTTGCGCCCGGACCGTACTGACGAAGTTTGATGCCCGCGGGCAGCGTGGCGGTTGGCGGAGTTCCAACGGGGTTCGGCTCGTAGGTTTCTTGAACCACCTCGTGGACGTTTCCACCCCGCAGGTATTCGCTCAAGTCCGCGACACCGGCAATCGGCGTGCCCTCGGGCTGTTTCTTTTCCAATGCCCATTGTTCTTTGGCGGTGTCAATCTCACGCAAGTTCCGGCGGATGACATTCAGCCGCGAGGTATCACGCGCGAGCATCCAATTGGTTACAGCAATCACGGCCAGCAGGCCGATGATTGTCACCACGATCATGATTTCGATCAAGGTGAATGCTCTCTTTCCAGAAAGGTAGTTTTTAGTTTTCACAGCGTTACAACTCCAAAGAGAAGCAACGCAGTTTCTGTGCCGCCTAGTGTGACACGCGAAACGCAAGGCCCGAACCCATCAGTGGCCTATATCGAGACAGTCTCCTTGTACCGGGGCACGACAATTTCCACGCGCGGCTTCATCGTGCGCAACGTTTCGGCAAACGCCAGGCATTGCGATTCTTCACCATGGATCACGCTGATTTTCTTGATGTCGCCAGTCAGCGATTCGACGTAGCGGCGCAGCTCGTTCTTGTCCGCGTGACCGGAATAAGCGTCAATCGAAGCGACCCGCGCCCGAACCTCGTGAGGTTCGCCAAAGATATTCACCGGATTCCGGCCCGACTTGATCTGCGCCCCCAGCGTGTGCTCCGCGCAATAGCCAATGAACAAAACCAGATTCGCCGGGTTGCCGATGTTGTTTTTGAGATGATGCCGGATTCGGCCAGCCTCGGCCATACCGGATGCGCTGATGATGATCGCGGGCGTTTTCAATTCGTTGAGCCTCATCGAGTGCGCAACTTCGCGGATGTAAGTCAGATTCTCCATGCCGAACGGGTTCGCTTTTTCGCGCAGAAAACGGTAAATCTCATCATTGAAACATTCGGGATGAAGCCGATAAACCTCTGTCGCGTTCACGCTCAAAGGGCTGTCCACAAAGATCGGCACGCGCGGCAATCGTCCCGCGTCTGTCAATTGATTCAGAGTGTAAACCATCTGCTGCGTGCGCCCGACCGAGAAAGCGGGGATGATGACCTTACCGCCGTGCTTTAGCGTGTCGCAAACAAGCCGGCAGGCTTCTTCCTCAGCATTTACTTTCGGCGAATGCTCGCGCCCTCCGTACGTGGCCTCCACCTGAAGATAATCCACGTTCTCCACACGCTGCGGATCGCGCAAAATGTCGTCGTCCCCGCGGCCAATGTCGCCGCTGAAAAGGTAGCGAAAGCTCCGTCCGTTCTCGCGGATGTCCAATACCACCTGCGCCGCGCCCAGAATGTGCCCCGCGTCGCGGAACGTGACCGTCACGCCATCCAGAACCGGAAACGGCCGGTCGTAATTCAAAGTCACGAACTGGCGCAACGCCTTCTCCGCATCCGCTGCCACGTAGAGCGGTTCGACGGGTGGCAAACCCTCCCTGGCGCGTTTTTTAGACATGAACTCGGAGTCGTCTTTCTGAATCCCCGCGGAATCTTCGAGCATGATGCTGGCGAGATCACGCGTGGCGAACGTGCAAAAAATATTCCCGTCGTAACCCTGGCGGCAAAGATTGGGCAGATTGCCACAATGATCAATGTGCGCATGGCTCAAGACCATGGCGTTCACTTGCGCCGGGTCGAAGGGGAAATTTCGATTGCGCTCAATGGATTCATCGCGGCGTCCTTGAAACAGACCACATTCGAGGAGCAACTTTTGCCCGTTGATTTCCAGCAGGTACATCGAGCCCGTGGTCGTGCGCGTCGCGCCGAAGAAGTGAACAAGCATGGCGCTAGAATGCGAGTGGCAGGATGCTTGTCGAGCGCGATTCAAAGGGGTTAACTGGCAGGCGGCTTGCTTTGTTATTCGAGGAGGTGTCCAGATTTGGTGCGGTCGGTTGAACCGGACTAAGAAAAATTTGAACTCGCAAAGGAAATTTAATCAAGGAAACAGCGCAACGACGCCGAGTACCGCTGCCATCAGAGTTGCGGCAACGCTCTCGGTCGCATTGCCCTCAACGCGCCATGTCTAACATCTATCTCGCCAAACCCGGTGGCCAGAAGCAAGGCCCGTACAGTCTCGATCAAATCAATCGCGACCTCGCCACCAAGAAGATCAGCGACACCGATTTTTGGGCCTGGCACGAAGGTCTGCCCCAATGGATGCCACTTCATTCTGTTCCCGGCGTTTCCGCCAAGGCGGCTATCATCGCCACACCCGAGATTGGCTCAGTGATTTCGCAGCCGGTAGTTGCCCCATCGAAAGCCAGATCGGAATCCACTAATTCAAACGGGGCATCTACAACAACGCAGGTCGCCACCGCTCAATTTAGAAACCCGACCGCGGCGGTAACGCCGCTGCCTCAAACTGAACCGTGCTTATTCAGGCGCAAGCAGGAAGCCGACAAGCCGGAAACCAAAACTCAGCCCACTGATCTGACTGCGGTGGCTGCGGACAAGGCTGAGCCCGTTGCCGCCACAGCCGAGGTTTTTGCCGCACCGATTGACAGTGCCAAGTCAGTTGCTCCCCTGGCGAAACTTGAAACTTTGGCGCTCACGGGACCCGGGCACCCCACTCCGAGAGGCGAAGCCTCGCCGACGTTGCAATCAGAGCCTTCGGCCGTGGCGGTTGAACCGAAGCCAACGATCGCCAACCCGTCAATGTCGTCGGGCAAACCCTTTGCCGCGCTTGAGCAGATTTTTGTTTTCACCACGGGCGCAGGACCATCCGCATTCAAATCCGACATAACCACGGCAATGTTGTCCGAGGCCGTTGGCGAAAAGCTGGATGCGATTCGCTCGAAGGTGCCGGTGGATGTAATCGGCGGCGCGGACGCTGGGGTGCTGGGTGCAATTCGAGCCGGAACAATTCCCGGCTCAGCCTGGCGTGCGCTGTTCAAGATCAAACCCGGGGTGGCTCAACAAATCCAAGACGGCGCGTATCACCTATGTGTCCGGACGTTTCCCGTGGAATCCAAGGACTTGGTTGCATTGTTCCTGCTCTACAACAAGC
>CAZCZP010000297.1:0-4615 GCA_964502895.1 uncultured Bifidobacteriaceae bacterium | reverse complement strand
GGCTGGCAGTTTAAGATTGTCTTGGGCGATTACTAAGTTTAAGCACAACTGAACCATGCAAATCGGGACAACTCTTTCGCCTGGCGCGCTCGGGTTAGGAATGTTGCTTCGTCCCGTCGGGGAACCGACCGACCAAATCTGACCACCCAAAATGTCAACCATCCAAATCAAACCCGCTGGCTCGTGTGCTTACGATTTGCTCGCCCTTGGCGAAATCATGCTTCGGCTGGATCCGGGCGAGGGCCGCATCCGCACCGCGCGAGAATTCAAAGTCTGGGAGGGCGGCGGCGAATACAACGTCGCGCGCGGGCTGCGGCGGTGTTTCGGCCTGAGGACCGCGATTGCCACGGCGTTCGCCGATAATGAGGTTGGCCGGTTGTTGGAGGATTTTGTTTTGCAGGGCGGCGTGGATACACAGTTCATCAAGTGGCTGCCATTCGACGGCGTGGGTCGCACCGTGCGCAACGGACTCAATTTCACCGAGCGTGGCTTTGGCGTGCGCGGTGCCGTGGGCGTGTCGGATCGCGGCCACTCGGCCGCCAGCCAACTCAAGCCCGGCGATTACGATTGGGACCATATCTTCAGCAAGATCGGTGTGCGTTGGCTGCACACCGGCGGGATTTTTGCCGCCCTCAGCGACACAACCGCGCAACTTGCCGTTGAATGCGTAAAGAAAGCCAAGCGGCATGGGACGGTTGTGAGTTACGACCTGAACTACCGTCCGAGTTTGTGGAAATCCATCGGTGGCCAGAAACGCGCACAGGAGGTGAACAGGGAAATCACCCAGTACGTGGACGTGATGATTGGCAACGAAGAAGATTTCACCGCGTGCCTTGGGTTGAACGTCGAAGGGGCGGATGAACATCTCCTGCATATTGATGTGGAGGCCTTCAAAAAAATGATCATGACCGCGGTGCGGACGTTTCCCAATTTCAAAGCCACAGCCACGACCTTGCGCGCTGCGAAGACTGCAACCAAGAACGATTGGGCGGCCATCGCCTGGATGGACCGGAGTTTTTATGAGTCCAGAAAATATCCCGACCTCGAAATTCTGGACCGCGTCGGCGGTGGCGACAGTTTCGCGTCCGGTTTTATTTATGGCCTGATGTCCACCGGCGATCCACAACAAGCCGTGGACTACGGTGCAGCTCACGGTGCGCTGGCCATGACCACGCCCGGCGACACTTCGATGGCGACCAAGGAGGAAGTGGAAAAATTGATGAACGGCGGCAGCGCGAGAGTGCAGCGGTAAATAATTTGCTTCGACTTTGTTACCTGACTTTCAGCCTATAGAATCGCGCGGGCACCCCGGACTGAGGATCGGTAACTGTGACCGGATGGTCTGCCCCGACAGGATCCAAAACGACGAGCATTTGCCAGTCACCGCTGGAAAGTGAATCGCGATAATCAACTTCATAGCCGGTATTTGCCAGCGCGGTAAACTGAATCGCGATGGCATTGGACGAAGTCAACGCGATAGCTTCGATGTTCGGCGGACCGATCACGCGCCAGACCTGCGAGCGGCTGGGTGCGGCTGTGTCCCCGAATAATGGGTCGTCCTGATACAGGCCGGAATCGAGCTTGCCGCTCACGTCCACGTAGTGTGCGCCGGGAGGGAGATTTGTAAGGACAATTGCCGTGGAAATGGGGGTCTCGGCACTCCACGACCCGGAATTCAACCGCCAGCGAAAGTGAGTGTAACCCGAACCGTCAGGCCAGCCGGAAGTTGGAATCGTATTGCCATCACGATTGAATCCGGCGGTAAGCGTGGCGTAATCCGCCGACGTTGCGCCAGTCGGTTCACCACGAATGGCGATGCCGCGTGAAACGACGCCGCCCAAGTCGCGACCGTCCGGGCCGGCACTGATTCCCGGCGAGCCGGGCAACAAACTGAACCAGTCGCGCATGACCTGAGCCGAGTCCCAATTGGTGAAATAGGTTTCCGAAAGTTGTGGAATATATTTCAACATCGGATCGTTCGTTGAATTGCCGCCGCCGGGTCCGGTCCAGACGAAGGGCATCAGGTTGTTGGTGAAGGTGACGACCGCGTTCGTGTGGTTGCGCACAAGTTTCTCGGCGTCGTAAATGATGTTGCCCTCCAGATAAAAGCCCGCCGCTTGAGCTGTTCCCTCGTCAGCCACGATGATGACTCCGCCATCGGCTTCGATGCCGCCTTCGTGTGTCTGCCGGACCACAGTGTTGTTGATCATCGTGTAAAAGTTGCCTTGCTTGGCAGTCGCCGCCTGGTCGCAATCGTAAAATATGTTGCCCACGATCGTGACCTCCGACGTCTGGCCGCCGCCGTTGCCGCCACTGACGGGACTGGCCGAATCGGGCGTGCTGCCATTCCGATGCACATGGAGAAATATGTTGCCTTCCACCCAGGCGTCCGTGCCGTCCAGGTCCAGCACGTCGTCGTCGCTTCCCATGAATACGTTTTCGACGAAGTGAATGATCGGCCCGGGCCGGTTGCCGCCCGTGAAATCCACCACATCATTGTAGCTGATCGGCTTCCCAAAAAAGTTCCGGCGAAAAATTCCGTAGCCGCCGCTCTTGATGCCGCCCGTGCCATGGCAAAGTTCGAACTGCGCCGTCGCCGCCGGAAAGTAGCAGTGGCTGACGACGAACGACGCTCCGTCCACGTGAATGTAGGGCGCGCCGGTGTTCCGAAACGTCAGGTGGTCCAGCCAAACTGTGCCAGCGTTGACATCAATGCACGGCGTGCCAGTCGAGTTGGCGTTGAACTCGAACCCGGCGTATGCGATCCGGCTTTCCGGCGATCCTGGGCTCCCATTGACGATCATGCTTCCCCAATTGCCGCTCGCGCCGGAACGCGTGAAAAGAATTGGCGCATTGGAAGTTCCCTCCGCCAGCAACCGCCCACCGTTGGCCACCGTGATGTCCACGCCGCCGTTCAGCCGCACGGTCACGCCCGGCTCGATGAGCAAAGTCGTGTTGTTCGGAATCGTTACGTTCGTCGTTAACAGGATCGGACTGTTGCTGGCGGCCCAGACAATTGTGACGCCAGCCGGCGGCACGTCCAGAAAGAGATCAGCGACCTGGACGCAGTCGCTGCCCGAACTTTGATTGAGCCCGATGATCGCGAGCGTGTGCGTGCCGATGGCAAGCCGGTTACTGGCCAACCCAAGATCGAATGCGACCGCCTGCTGGGGCGAACTGTTACCCAGCGATGATTCGTGGCTTCCGTTGGCGCTGTTGGTATTGGCCGGCTCCGCAGGAGCGCCACTCACGTTGAAACTGGTGAGATAATCGCCATCGAGCCACGCAATGAAACCGTCGTCCCAATCCATCCGCAGCATCAAATGCGCGTCCGCGGCGACCGAGTTACTGATCACAAACTCACGTCGCATGTAAATCGTGGTGTAGCCCGACTGCATGTCCGTCAAGAGCGTCTGGCAATTCGCCGTCTCGGGTGCGTTGTCAGCGAATCCGAAACCGCCGTTGCCCGTCAGCCAGGTTGCGTCCAGGTTTGCGTCCGCAGCCGTCTTCCAATCAGCTTGTGGTAAATTCGTCCCCTTATGATAGCGCCAGGCATCGCCGTGGTTCACCAAAGGGATCGGGGCGGCAAGGGAAGTCCAAAGACTCACCACACTCAACATCGCCACAAAGAACGGCTTCAACATCGGTGAATGCTACGTGAAGCAGGCCGGGCTTGCAATCTGACTGCCACCGATCTTCTAAGTCCGAGGGTCGTCCGCGGCAGACCGTTGTGGCCACGCTAGAACGAATTGCAGCGCAACCAACGTGATGCCGAAGTAAACGAAAAGTTGAAATGTTCCATTGAACTCGGATGTCAACCATTGGCCCAGGCCGAGTTGAACGAACACAAACAAACTCCACACCAACATCAACGCGAGACACGTCGGCGAACGGCGGCCCAGAAATTCAACGTGCAGGATGGCAGCGACCGCGAGCAGGAATGCCAGCACCTCGGCGGCCGTCAACAACCAGAACGAAGCCGCTAGCCCTGGAAAGCGCGCAAGAATGGTCTGGCCAAACTTGTCGCCGAACCACGATGGCATTCCGTCCACGACCTTGCCGATTCCCGTGAATCCCCAGACCATGACAAACAAAAGGTTGATGGCCAGGAGCGCTCCGCTGCGGACGACCGTTCGTAATTGGGTGTTCATGGTCCTGCATCCTTGACCAACTTTTCATCCGCGTCCAGTCCACTCATCCGGGCTTGCTTCGTTCGATGGACCTGATCACACTTTTCGCCACCCATGAAACTCAACACTCGCTTCGCAACCATTCTCATTCTCGCCACTGCGATTGTCGCGCCGGCCGTCCGCGCGCCACTGGCTTTGTCCCAGCCTGCGGCCTCAGCGCTTTCCATTCCGGAAACCGACGCAGGTCTGCCGGGCGCGGGACCGATTCGCCGGTACGATTGGTTCAAGAAACTCTGGAGCGAGCGGCGCTCCGCCTGGGCGCAACGCGTCGCGCAAGACCGCAACGCACTGGTGTTCCTCGGCGACTCCATCACGCAGGGTTGGGGCGATGACTTGGGCAAGAATTTTTCCGGCGTGAAAGCCGCCAATCGCGGCATCAGCGGCGACACGACGCGCGGCGTGCTGATTCGTTTGGAGCAGGACGT
>CAZCZP010000296.1:0-4690 GCA_964502895.1 uncultured Bifidobacteriaceae bacterium | reverse complement strand
CCGATACCAGTTGTCCCGTTGATGCGGCTCGTATCCGAGGTCTTTGATCAATCGTTGCATGTCCGACACCGTCATGCGGAAAGTCGTGCCCGCCTGCGACACGACGTTTTCCTCAATCATGATGCTGCCGAGATCGTTCGCTCCGAACTTGAGCGCCACCTGGCCGATGTCGAGTCCTTGCGTGACCCACGAACTCTGGACATTCTGGAAATTGTCGAGGTAGATGCGACCCAGCGCCTGGGTGCGGAGATATTCGTGGGCGCCCACGGTCGGCGCGCGCAGCTTGGTGTGCTCCGCCTGAAACGTCCAACAGATGAATGCGGTGAAGTGGCCTGTTGGATTACCCCTCTCCCGGCCTTCGGCCACCCTCTCACCATCCGATGGGGAGAGGGACGGGGTGAGGGGCGTTTGGGCGTAACCAAGTGATTTATCCTGTTGCTGCCGCAACCGCTCCAAATGTTCAATCCGATCTTCCGGCGTCTCGACGTGACCGAACATCATCGTCGCGCTCGAATACAAACCCAGCCGATGCGCCACGTCCATGACTTCAAGCCAGTCGTCGCTCATCGCTTTGAGCGGCGCTATGCGTTTGCGCACGCGGTCCACCAGGATTTCTCCGCCGCCGCCGGGAATTGAACCCAGCCCCGCTGCCTTGAAGTCGGCAATGATTTTCTCCAGCGGCTCGTTGAACACCTCGCGGAAATGAATGAACTCGCTCGGGCTGAAGCCGTGGATGTTCACCTGCGGAAACTTGGCCTTGATGTGCGCGAGCAAGTCCAGATACCACTGCTTGGTCAGCTTGGGATGATGCCCGCCTTGCATCAGAATCTGCGTGCCGCCCAGCGCGAGCGTTTCCTCGATCTTGCGGTCCATCTCGTCGAAAGAAATGACGTAGGCATCGTCATCGCCTTCCACCCGGTAGAACGCGCAGAACTTGCAATAGACGTTGCAGACGTTGGTGTAATTGACGTTGCGATCCACGTTGTACGTGACGATCTCGTTGCCGCGTCCGTTGTAGGCGTCTTGTTTGGCCCGTTGCCGCCGACGGTCCGCCAGCGCGCCGAGTTCCTCCAACGGCAGATGGTAAAGCCGCAGCGCCTCGGCTTGGCTGATGCGCCGGCCGTCCCACACTTTTTGCAGCAACTCGTCCAATGCCGCGTCGTAAATCACGCAGTCACTTTAGCGAGGCCGCGCGTTGCCCACAAGCGGGCAAAAGGCGACGGGGACGCTGCGTTTTCCAGCATTCGAGGCGGAGACTAAAACTCCGAGATCAACGCGCGCCGGCGGAGTCTTTTTTTGCCGGTGCTGGTGTGAGATCCGGCATGGCCAGTTCATAAACCACACCGAACCCGTTGCGTCCACCGTTGAGCGTGGCGCTGTAAAACCGGCCGGGACTTCCGGGCGTGAGCACTGAGCGCGAACGGTTGCCGTCAACGCCCATGCTGTGCAAAGTTTCGCAACCGCCGCCCTCCCGCTTGAGCCGGTAGATCGCTCCAAGATTTGCGCTGCCGCCGGCAAACGAAGTGCCCAGCAGTGATCCATCCGCCGCTTCCACGAGGCCGGCGCTCGGCTGCCGCGCTGAGTCCACGGTCGTTCCGAAATGATGAACGATGGCGAATCCGCTGCCGTCGGCCGCCAGGCGAAAGACCGCGCCCGCGCCGGTCGTGCCGCCCAGGGTGCAGGTGCCGTAGAGCAAGCCGTCGCTCCCGAACAGCAACGTCCCCTCGGGTTGCATGATGCCGTCGGCGACGAGCCCCAGACTTTTCAGGACAATGAATTTGCCGGACGCTTCCAGCCGAAAAATTGTTCCGTTGTCTTTCAAGCCGCCCTGCCGGGTGGTTCCCGCAAAAGCCCCGTCCGGTAACTGGATCAACCCGCCCACCGGCCGTTGCGGATCGTCCCGTTGGCCACTGAAGAAACCGGTCACAATCATGTAGCCCGTTCCGTCCCTGCGGATTTTGAAAACACCGCCCCGGGCATTGCCGCCCCCACCCGTGGTCGTGCCGTAAAGCCAGCCGTCCTTTGCTTCCAATAATTCCGATTGCGGATTGCGACAGTCGTTCGAGCTGGCGAAATGATGCAACACACGATAGTCGCTGCCGTCTCGCGCGACGCGGAACACCACGCCGGAGTCCTGTCTCCCTCCACGGAACGTCGTCCCGTACACCGCGCCGTCACTTCCCACAATCACGCCGCCGGTCGGCTCGGCCCCGTCATTCGCCCGATCAAACGAACGCAGCACTGCATAATCCGCTCCGTTCGTGCGAACGCGATAAATCGAACCGCCACCTCCCGGGCCACGATTCACCGTGCAGCCGTAGAGAAAACCGTCGCTTCCAAGGCTCACCATTCCCCAGCCGTTGACACCCTCGGCGTTGGTTGGGCCGAAATGATGCAGGACTTGAATCTCCGTTCGCAGCCGCTGCGGCAGGCTCGCGGCAGCGGGAGCAGGGACATCCGCCGTCGCCGGATTCTTCGATTGTGAGGAGGCTGGCTCTGATGGCGGGCGTGATTTCAGAATTGCAACCAGCGCAACTAAAGCCAAGGCCAGCGCGCCGCCAGCGAACGCGACGCGTCTGGATGATCCCTTTGCCCCGGCGTGGTCCGGTCGCCGTTCATCCAGCAACAACCGGTAAACCTCCACCGTGGCCTGGATGTTTTTCAACGCCGGTTTGCTCAATTGCACCAGGGCGTGCTCGACCTTGTTTTCAATTTGCTCATACACCGCGCGCGACACACAAATCCCGCCCGGTTCGGCCAGCGGTTCAATGCGCGCCGCGATGTTCACTCCGTCGCCGAAGACGTCGTTCTCCCGGCGCACCACGTCACCCAGATGAATGCCGATGCGAACCAGCACGCGCCGCTCCGCCGACCGCCCTTGATTGCGCTCGCGCATCAGCCGCTGGATTTCCACAGCGCATTGCACCGCCGCCAGGGCGCTGGCGAACTCGACGAGAAAGCCGTCGCCCGTGGATTTGATTTCCTGCCCCTGATGTTTCGGGAAAACCGAGCGCAACAACTGGCGATGTTCTGCGAGCAACTCCAGCGCGAGCGCCTCGTTCCGTTGCGACAGCGCGCTGTAGCCCACCATGTCCGTAAACATGATGGCCGCCAGTTTGCGATGTTCTGTGGAAGCGTCGGACATGTTCGGTGGTCGCGCAAAGTCTGCGATAATTGGCTCACAGAAACAAGTTGCGACTTGCTCCGAACTTCCAACTCGCCACAAGCCTCGAACTAAGCTAATCTTCCCGCCTGATTTTGGTAAAGTTGTCGCGTTGCGACGACTGGACGATGTAGCGCGTCGTTCCTACCGCAGTTTGATTTACATGATGACCAGTTCGCAAATTCGCCAGTCGTTTCTCGACTTTTTCAAGTCGAAGCAGCACACCATCGTGCCGTCTTCCAGCCTCATGCCCGATGCGCCGAACCTCCTGTTCACCAACGCCGGCATGAACCAGTTCGTGCCCATCTTCCTGGGCCAAAAAAATCCCGATGTCTCGAAGTGGGCGGGCGTCATTCCCCGCAAGGACACCCGCGCTGCCGACACCCAGAAATGCATCCGCGCCGGCGGCAAACACAACGACCTCGAAGACGTCGGCCTGGACACCTATCATCACACGTTCTTTGAGATGCTCGGCAACTGGTCCTTCGGCGATTACTTCAAGAAGGAAGCCATTGACTGGGCGTGGGAACTCGTGGTCGAAGGCTGGGGCTTTCCGGCAAATCGTCTCTATGCGACGGTGTTCTGTCCGTATCTCGGCCAGCCCGGTTGGGAGAAACAGTGGCGGCACGAACTCGAACAGGTTCTCGCCCTGGCCATGACCTCGCCCGACTTCATTGCGCCCGATGCCGATGCTTCACCCTTTGAAGTCGCCGACCAGGAAGCGGCGATGTTTTGGGCCAAGAAATTTCAATCGGCCAGGCTCGATCCAAAAGTCCACATCGTCCCGGGCAACAAGAAAGACAATTTCTGGATGATGGGCGATACCGGCCCATGCGGCCCCTGCTCGGAACTGCACGTGGACCTCACGCCTGCCGGCGACACGCAAGGTAAGCTCGTCAACAAAGGCGACGCCCGGTGCATCGAAATCTGGAATCTTGTTTTCATCCAGTTCAACGCGAATGCAGACGGCACGTTCGCACCGCTGCCCGAGCGCCACGTGGATACCGGCATGGGCTTCGAGCGGGTCACGAGCATCATTCAAGGCACGAATGAATTCACAGATTTCGCCAACGCCAAAATCTCGAATTACGAGACGGACATCTTCCGCCCGATCTTTGATGCTCTGGAGAAACTGAGTGGGAAGAAATACGAGAGCACGCTGCCTGTGGTGGGGCAGGCTTCCAGCCTGCCAGCGGCAGTCAGGCAAGATGCCTGCCCCACTAACGAGCAAATCCAAATAGACATTGCCTTCCGCGTTATCGCCGACCACATCCGCACATTGAGCTTCGCGATTGCCGACGGCATTCAGCCTGGCAACACCGACCGTAACTACGTCCTGCGCCGCATCCTGCGCCGCGCCGTGCGTTACGGCCGCACGCTCGGCTTTCACGAACCGTTCTTTTACAAACTTGTGGACGTGCTTGCCGACACGATGGGCGACGTCTTCCCCGAAATCCGCGCCAAGAAAAAGAATGTGCAGGAAGTCATCCAGCGCGAGGAGGAGGCGTTTAACAAGACGTTGGATCG
>CAZCZP010000295.1:1411-4696 GCA_964502895.1 uncultured Bifidobacteriaceae bacterium | reverse complement strand
TCAAGCGCATGGAAGCGATGATTTGCGGCATGACGCCCAAGGAGCGCAAGAGTCCACAGATTTTGAATGCCAAGCGGCGCATCCGCATCGCCAAAGGCAGCGGCGTAACGGTGACCGAGCTGAACACCATGCTCAATAAGTTCGGGCAGATGCAGCAAATGATGAAAAAGATGGGAAAGTTCTCGAAGATGATGTCGCGCATGGGCGGCGGCATGCCGGGAATGATGAGGCGATAGGAGTTCGGCGCTTCACGGATTTGGTTCGTCACGTTTCAACATCGAGACATGGAAGCATCCTCACCCGCCGTCACCGCACCAAAGTGGTGGCAGAACGAAGACTGGCTGGCGGTCCTGGTCGGTGGGCTGTTGATTACGGTCGTTCTGGCAGGCTGGCGTCCGGCATTGCCCGCGTTCAACTGGATGACCTCCGCGCATTTGTCAAAGGGCATCCATGCGTTGCAGCAGCAGACTGGTGAACTCAACCGGTTGCAGCAGGAAGCGGTCAATCAGGGAGAAGCCGGCTTGGCCGCGGCGCTAACCGAACTTGGCGCGACGCTGCCAACGGCGGACCCGCAGAGAATTCGTAGTGCGGTCAAACAGGCGGAACTGGCGGCGGACAACGTGCGGGATTCAGGAACTGGCAAGGCGGTTTTGAAGCTCATCGCGCCGCTGCAAAGCAAACGCACGGGCCGGCTCGCCTCGGTGTTCAGCGCCGACAATTTGCGACGGACGGCCGTGCTGGGCGGTATTTATCTCGTGATCGCTGTCGGCGGCGTGAAGTTGTTAGGAGGACGACCGCTGAGCTTCGTGTTCGGGTTTCCCATCGTGTTCGGACTCGCCTGGTGTGCGCAGTTGGTGGCGGGCAACGCGCGGGTCAACGACTTCGGGTTGGAATACGTCATTTTTGGCCTTGGGCTTGGGCTGTTGATCAATCACACCATCCGTCTGCCTGATTGGTTGCGGCAGGCGGCACGGACGGAGTTTTACATCAAGAGTGGCCTCGTCATCCTTGGCGCGGGAATACTGTTTCAGGAAATCATGCAGGCGGGGCTGCTGGGTCTCGCGCAATCGGTGCTGGTCGTGACGGTGGTCTGGTATTTCTGCTTCTGGTTCGCGCGGCGACTGCGCGTGGATGATGAGTTCGCCGTGATGCTCTCGACGGCAGTTTCCATTTGCGGGGTCTCCGCGGCCATCGCGGCATGTGGTGCCATTCAAGGGGATCGCAAGAAACTTTCCTACGTGACTTCGCTCGTGTTGATCGTCGCGGTCCCGATGATGGTCCTGATGCCGTGGGTGGTGAAGTATTTCCAGATTCCCGAGATTGTGGCGGGTGCGTGGATGGGCGGCACGTTGGACACGAGTGGTTCGGTAGTCGCGGCGGGCGCATTGATCAGTGGACCGGCCATGAAAACAGGCGTGATCGTGAAATTCTCGCAAAATGTGCTGATGGGCGTGGCGGCATTTGCGCTCTCGATCTGGTGGACCATGCGCCAACGGAAAACGGAAGGAGAACGCCCCGGCGCGCGAGTGATCTGGGAACGGTTTCCAAAGTTCGTGTTGGGATTCATCCTAGCGTCGCTGGTGTTTTCTTTCGCGCTCGACCCGGCGGTGGTGAAGGAGACCAAGGGCCTGCTGACCGGGCTGCGGAATTTCTGGTTCGCCATGGCCTTTGTTTCCATCGGGCTGGAAACGAAATTCACCGACTTGGTGAAGATGGAAGGCGGCCGGCCAGCCTTTGCTTTCATCGGCGCACAGGCTTTCAATATTTTCTGGACGTTGCTGCTTGCCTGGCTGTTGTTCGGCGGCGTGCTCTTTGCCGTGCCCGACATCAGGTGATTCGGACTCATGCCTCAGCCCCGGACCTCGGCGTCTCGACGCTCTCGCCTCGACAAATCCGCTTTGAGCCGGTAAATGACTCTCGCCATGCGCCCATTTATCTCAGCCGCATTCGTTGCATTCGTTGCCAGTGGCGTTGCCGCAGCCGAACTTAACTGGCCCCAGTTTCGCGGTCCGCGCGGCGACGGTTCGAGTCTTGCCAAAAATGTCCCGCTGACCTGGAGCGAAACGAACAACCTCACTTGGAAAGTCAACACGCCCGGACGCGGCCGTTCATCGCCGGTGGTGCGGGATGAAAATCTCTGGCTGACGCTGGCCATTGAAAAGGGCACGCGCCGCGAGCGCATCGGGCCTGACGACATGCAGACCACCGAACACATCACGTTGGAGGTGGTTTGCCTGGATAGCGCCGATGGAAAAATTCTTTGGCGCACGAAACTGTTTGAGGTCGAGAAGCCCGACCCGGTGCATTGGTTCAACAGTTGGGCCACGCCGACGCCGGTGGTTGAACCGGGACGGCTTTATTGCGACTTCGGCACATACGGCACCGCTGGTCTGGACGCGAAAACCGGCGAAGTTCTCTGGAAGGCGCGGCTGCCTTTGGACCACCAGGTTGGCCCAGGCAGTTCGCCTGTGGTTTACGGGAATCTGCTGGTGTTGGTTCGCGATGGCCGCGACGCACAATACGTTACGGCGCTCGACAAGAACTCCGGCAAGGAAATCTGGAAGACTGATCGCCCGCCCATCAACGCCTCTCCAAACGCGAGGAAGTCCTTTGTCACACCGCTGCTGGTCAGCACTGGAGGACGAACGCAGTTGATTTCACCCGGACCGCATTGGGTGGTTTCCTACGAACCGGCCACCGGGAAGGAACTCTGGCGCGCGCGGCACGGTAACGGATTTTCCATCGGCTCTTGTCCGGTGTTTGGCGACGGCAAAGCGTTCTTCAGCACTGGCTGCATGAAGCCTGAACTCTGGGCCATCCGTGCGGACGGCGAAGGCGATGTGTCTACAACTCACGCGGTGTGGAGATCAACGAAACAAGTGCCGGTGATGTCTTCGCCGGTTCTGCTTGGCGATGAACTCTACTGGATTTCCGACGACGGCATGGCCAACTGCGCGGATGTGCGAACTGGCGAAGTTCACTGGCAGGAGCGCATGAACCAACAACATCTCGCGTCGCCGCTGCTGGCAGAAGGGCGCATTTATCTATTTGGCAAGAGCGGGAAAACGACCGTGATCAAGGCCGGAAAACAGTTTGAGAAGCTCGCGGAGAATTTCCTTGAGGGTGATGTCGTGGCTACTCCTGCCATAGTGGACGGAACCATCTTCCTACGGACGGACAATCATCTTTATCGAATTGGGCGGGAGTAATCTGATTTTCTGATCCCGCTTACAGCGGCGACCATTTCTTGTGTTTGTACCGCTGGTAAATCCAGGCAAAATCCAC
>CAZCZP010000295.1:0-1311 GCA_964502895.1 uncultured Bifidobacteriaceae bacterium | reverse complement strand
TCGCCGCCGTTCATGCCGTTTGCTTTTGAATAGCTGTCGTAGGCCCAGCCCCGACCGCGTTGGAGCATCTTGGTTCGCATGTCGCCCGGACAATGATACGTCCCGGGATTCTTCGTAAATGGAAACAAGGCGCCTTTCTTGATTCCGTTCTCGACGTAGCGCTGGGCAACCGGCTCGGTCATGCCGCTGACGATATCGGCATACTGCCCGTTGTCGTTGTGCGGTCCCGGCCAGAATCCACCTGCCGGATTCCCGATCTGACTCCCTATCGGCATGGTGTAGATCATCCGATCCGCATTGTCATCGGCGTACATGAGAAATCCCAGGACAAGCTGCTTCTGGTTGTTCAAACAAGACGCGTTGGTCGCCTTCAGCTTTGCGCGAGCCAAGGCAGGCAGAAGCATCGCGGCAAGGATCGCAATAATCGCTATCACCACCAGCAATTCAATCAGGGTAAAGGCGGGAGCGGTCGTCAACGCACGGTAAGAGTCATTTCGACTTTTCATGGGTCTGGGTACTGACTGTCAGCCGCGAATGACTTTTGCAAGCCGAATCTTTATGCCCGATTACTTCCTGTCACTTACTCGACGCAAACGCCGCTCCTACGCGCGGTTCTGCCAGGATGGCAGCGGCTTGCCGACATTAATATTGTGGTTCAAGCAGTAAGCCGCGTTGGCCACGTATTTAGTTGCCCAGTATTTCAATCCCGCGCGTTCTTCCGACGTCAGTTTGCGAACAACCTTGGCCGGCGTTCCCAGCACCATTGAGCCGGGCGGAATCTTCATTCCCGGCGTCACGACCGCTTTCGCGCCAATGAGTGATTGTTTGCCCACGACCGCCCCGTCGAGGATCACCGCGCCCATGCCCACGAGAACTTCATCGCCTACTTTGCAAGCGTGAATAATGGCGGAATGGCCAACGGTTACGTAATTGCCGACGATGCACGGAAACTCATCCGCCAGATGCAGCACGGCATTGTCCTGGATATTCGAGTGATGACCGACGACGACGCGATTAATATCGCCACGCAACACGGCGTTGTACCATACACTGGAAAAATCTCCGAGCTTTACATCGCCCAGCACGACGGCGCTTGTCGCAATGTAAACACCCTTCCCGAGCTTGGGCTGCTTGCGCAGGAAAGTATCAAGTTGTTTTTCAAGCCGGCTCATGTGCAGCAAACTTTGTGGGGATTCGAGTGCGGGATTTCATTCAGAGCGAATCGAGGTGGTTAAGCTCGTTGGTGCATTCTCTTGAACCATGCGCGAACCATTTTTAGCAAGAAATCCGTCCTTGGCAACGGCTCGTGAG
>CAZCZP010000294.1:0-4710 GCA_964502895.1 uncultured Bifidobacteriaceae bacterium | reverse complement strand
GCAAAATCCGCTTCCTGAGCTTTTTACTTTCTTTGCCCGCTGTCATTTGTTAGGAACACACATCGTGCGCAAGTTCAATTCAATCGGCCTCGTCCTCTGCTGCTGTGTGTGGCTCGTGCCAATGGTCCGCGGAGAAACTTTTCAATTGCTCGATGGCACAAGCGTCACCGGTGAGGTTGTCCTCCCAGCCCAACCGGGCGGTGTTAACATCCGGACTTCGCCGGGCACTTACCAGTTTGTGGGCTGGACCAATTTCACACAGGCGGCGTTGCAGGAACTGGTGAAGAACGACAAGCTCGCCGCGTTTGCCGAGCCGTTCGTCGAGGTGACCGAAGAGGATCGCCTCAAGAAAACCGAAGTCGAAATCAAACCCCCTCCACGCCTGGAGCGTCCCGCGAGCGGTTCGTTGCTGGGCGCGTTGTTTCATTCGTCCGTCGGCATATTCGTCTTGCTGGTGATTTACGCGGGCAACGTGTACGCGGGTTATGAGATTGCCGTCGTTCGTGCTTATCCGCCGGCGATGGTTTGCGGCATCGCGGCGGTGGCGCCGTTCATTGGCCCGGCGATTTTCCTGTTCCTGCCCACGCGGATGGAAAAGCCCGCCCAGGAAATTGTGGAGGAAGAAGCCCCGCCCGAGCCGGCGGCAGGCGATCACGCCTCCATGGCGGATGCGCCGCCGGGAACGGTCCACAGCAGCCTGCATATCGCGCACACCGAAGCGGAGGCGAAATCGCTTCCCGAAACGCAAACTTTCAAACGCGGTCAATTCACCTTCAACCGGCGTTTTCTGGAAACGAAGTTCTCCAGCTATTTCGGAATCGTTCGCCGGGAAGCGGAGAAGCACATGATCCTGACGATCAAATCGCCGCGGGGCGAATTCCAAGTCAACCGCATCAGCCGCATTGCCGCCAATGACATGCATGTGGAAGTGCAGAAAGGCGCCAGCACGTCAGAAATCCAGATCCCATTCGCGGAAATCCAGGAAATTCAGTTGAAACATAAGGACGCCTAGTGCAGGTATAGCCCGTGTCGAGTGACAGGGAGGCTGGCGTCCGGGTGAAGCGGCCCGGTTAGGTGGCGCAGACGCGAAACAATTCAAGCGAACGACCGCATGAAATACCGCACGATTCTACTCTTTGGCGCGCCCGGCGCCGGCAAAGGAACACAAGGCAAGATTCTTGGCGCGATTCCCAACTTCTACCACTGTGCCTGTGGAGATGTGTTTCGTTCGCTGACCACCAGCAGCCCGCTGGGCAAGGTCTTCCTCGAATATTCCAGCCGTGGCCAACTGGTGCCGGACGAACCCACGGTCGAGTTGTGGCGCAACTTCATTCAAGGCTGCGAGCACTCGGGCCGCTTCAACCCCAAGAGCGACACTTTGGTGCTGGATGGCATCCCTCGCAACCGGCACCAGGCGGAAATGCTCGACGACACCCTAGACGTGAAAGCGATCTTTTACCTGCACTGCACCAATTTCGAGGCGCTCGTTCAACGGCTGCAAAAACGCGCCCTCAAGGAAAACCGGCTGGACGATGCCAACCTCGATGTCATCCGCGACCGGCTCAAGACCTACGAAAAAGAAACCAAGCCGGTCCTGAATTTCTACGGCAAGAAGATGACCCACCGCATTGACTCGACGCAGAAGCCCGTCAAAGTCCTGCGTGATATTTTGCGTCATGTGGACAAGGTGGTTTCCTGATTGCGGTGGCGGAAACCTGGCCGCGCAGGATTTTCCTTTTGCGAATCCCCGATTTGGTCTTGCCTTGATGCATGGCTGGATTGCGAATTGTTTTCATGGGCACACCCGGGCTGGCGCGGGTGAGTCTGGAGGCGCTGCTCCGTGAAGCTGATTTCCAAGTCGTGGGCGTGGTCACTCAACCCGACCGGCCCAAGGGCCGCGACCTCAAGCTCCAGCCATCGCCCGTGAAACAAACGGCCACCGCCGCGGGCTTGCCGGTGCTGCAACCCGGAAAAGCGCGCGAAGAAAATTTCCTTTCCGAGTTGCACGCCCTGCAACCCGACCTCATCGCGGTGGCGGCTTACGGACAAATTTTGCCCGGAAAAATTCTGGACCTGCCGCGCCACGGCTGCCTGAACGTTCACACGTCGTTGCTGCCGAAGCATCGCGGCGCGGCGCCCATCCAATGGGCCATCCTCAAAGGCGATTCCGAAACCGGTGTCACCATTATGAAAATGGATGCGGGCCTCGATACGGGCGACATCCTCAGCCAGCGCTCCACGCCAATTCAACCGGCCGACAACTCGCAAACCTTGCACGACCGGCTCGCGCAATTAGGCGCGGAACTCCTCGTGCAGACGATTCCCGATTACGTCGCCGGCAAAATTCAACCGCGCCCCCAACCGTCTGACGGGGTCAGCCACGCTCCCAAGCTCAAGAAGGAAGACGGGCGGATTGACTGGACGTTGCCGGCGTCAACGATTTTGAATCGCGTCCGCGCCTTCACGCCGTGGCCCGGTGCGTTCACTTTCTTATGCGCGCAACCACGCCCGCAGCTCTTGAAAATCGGGGCGGCTGAAGTTGTGTCCGGAACCGGGCAGCCCGGGGAAATCCTGCAGGCCGACAAGAATGGAATTGTGATCGGCTGCGGGCAGGACGCGCTGAGCGTCACAACTCTCCAACGTGAAGGCAGCCGGCGAATGACCGCGATGGAATTTCTGGCTGGCCATCCGCTCAAGGCGGGCGACTCGCTTCCTGGCTAGGCGTTCATTGACGGCAGCATCGGCAGCCTGCAAGCTGCGCCGAGCCTATGGATTCCCTGATTGCTCCGACGAACGCCTGGCCCGTGTGGGCGCTGATCATCGGCGGGGCGGCTGTTTCGGTTTACCTGGAGCAGACTTGCAAGTGGGCGGCAAACCTGAGCGGTCCGGTGGTCGCGTTGCTGGTGGGAATGGGCCTTTCCAATTTCAAATTGATGCCGGTCGAATCACCCTGCTACGACGTCGTGGACGGGTATCTGGTGCGGATCGCCGTGCCGTTACTTTTGTTGCGCGCGAACATCGTCCGCATCTGGCGTGGAACCGGAAAAATGCTCATCCCCTTTCACCTTGCCACCGTTGGCAGCGTTATCGGAGGAATCCTCGCCGGACTCTTATTCCGCGGAAACGAGGCGATCGCGCGTGTGCCGGAAGTCAGCGGCATCATGACTGCCAGCTACGTTGGCGGCGGAGTCAATTTCGTCGCCGTCGCCGAGAGTTACAAGATCGGCTCTGAACTGACCAATCCGCTTTTGGTGGCCGACAATTTCGTGATGGCTGGATTCTTCGTATTGCTGTTGAGCATCGCGGCCAGCAAGTTTTTCCGGCGTCATTATCCCCATCCACATTCCCTGGACGGCGACAAGCTGGATGTTCGCGAACTGGCCGCGCGACATTGGTGCCGGAAGGAAATCTCCCTGCTGGACGTGGCGAAAGCTCTGGCAATTGCCGTGGGTATAGCGGCGGTTTCCGTTCTGGTGACAAATTATCTGAAGGCACGGGTGGAATCGAAAATTGTTGCCTCCATCTTTGCCAATCCGTTTGTGCTCATCACGATTCTCACCGTGACGCTGGCCACACTCTTTCACAAACAAACGGGAAAGATCCAGGGAGCCGACGAGGTCGGCATGTTCTTGCTCTATCTTTTCTTTACCGTCATCGGACTGCGCGCGGATTTTATGGAAGTGGTGAGGAATGTGCCGGTGTTGTTCTTGTTCTGCCTGGTGATTGCAGTCTCAAACCTCGCTTTCACGCTCGGTGTCGGCAAATTGCTTCGGTTGAACCTGGAGGAACTGCTTTTGAGTTCCAATGCCACGCTGGGCGGTCCGCCTTCGGCCATGGCCATGGCTATTTCGCGCGGTTGGTCGAACCTGGTGGTGCCCGGGTTGTTGGCGGGGCTCTGGGGTTATGTCATCGGAACCTTTGTCGGTATCGTGGTTACGGAGACGGTGCGGCGAATGTTTGGCCCGTGAGGCAATTGGGGAATCAGCCGGTCAACACAACCGCAACGCGAACGATTTGCCCGCGCTTTCAACCATGGTTCGGCCTGCCGTCGTGATGGCGGGGCCTCGCAGTTTGTTGCGCGCTTGCGTTTCAATCGCCCCCTTTGTAACGGTGAAGCGATTTCATTAGCGGCCGACGACAATTCAGAAACCAGACCATGTCACAGAAACTCGCCCTTCTCGGAGGAACACCCATCCGCACCAGACCTTTCCCGGCGTGGCCGGTTTTCGGCAAGACGGAAGAGAAACGCCTGTTGCGCGTGCTGCATAGCAGCAAGTGGGGACGGCTCAACGGGGCGGAGGTCGCGGAGTTCGAGCAAAGGTTCGCGGCTACGCACGGCTGCAAACATGGCATCGCCGTCGTCAACGGCACGGTCTCGTTGCGCATCGCCCTGATGGCAGCGGGCATTCCGGCTGATGCAGAAGTCATCATTCCGCCCTACACATTTTTTTCCACGGCTTCAGCGGTTATCGAGGCCAACATGATTCCGGTGTTCGCGGACATTGACCTGAACACCTTCAACCTCGATCCCAAAGCCGTTGAGGCCGCGATCACGCCGCGCACGCGGGCGATCATTCCAGTTCACTTTGCCGGTCAGCCCGCCGACATGCGCGCCATCATGGCCATCGCGAAGAGGCGTAAGCTGCTCGTAATCGAAGATGCGGCGCACGCACATGGGGCCAGCTACCGTAACAAGCCCGCCGGTTCGCT
>CAZCZP010000293.1:0-4729 GCA_964502895.1 uncultured Bifidobacteriaceae bacterium | reverse complement strand
AAATCCGAAGGCGAGGTCGTCGTCTCCGTGCGCGGGCTGACCAAGGTCTTCAAAGACTTCTGGAACCGGCCCAAGGCGCGCGCCGTGGACAACGTGGACTTCGACGTACGGCGCGGCGAAGTCTTCGGTCTGCTCGGACCGAACGGCTCGGGCAAGTCCACTACTGTAAAGCTGATGCTCGGCTTGCTCTATCCGACAAAGGGACACATCGAGGTCTTCGGCCATTCGCCGCGGCATGTGGCGACAAAATCGCGCATTGGCTATCTGCCCGAGGAATCCTATCTCTACCGCTATCTCAATTCGCGCGAGACGCTGGATTTCTTCGGCAACCTGTTTCATCTGAACAGCGGTGAACGCAATGATCGCGCCGAGCAATTGCTCGAGATGGTCGGCTTGAGCCAGACGCGCACGCGCGCGGTGGGCGAATTTTCCAAAGGCATGCAACGCCGTATTGGACTGGCGCAGGCCCTGATCAACGATCCCGACTTGGTCATTCTCGACGAACCAACCGCCGGCCTGGACCCCATCGGCTGCCGCGAGGTGAAGGATTTGATTGTGGCGTTGGCGCGGCGCGGCAAGACGGTGATTCTGAGCAGCCATCTGCTGGCGGATGTCGAAGATGTGTGCGACCGCGTGGTGATTTATTACGGTGGCAAAGTGCAGGCGCAAGGTACACTCAAGGAACTGCTGGCCAAGCCGGACACGGTGCGCATCACGACGCCGGTTTTGTCGCGCGAAACGATGGAGCGCGTGCTGGAAGTCATCCGCAAAGACGTGGCGGCGGACAAGGTGCGGATTGATAACCCGACGCAAAACCTGGAGAGCTACTTTCTCGATGTGGTGGAGAAGGCCAAACGCGCCTCGGCGGAAACCAGCGGCGCGCAATCGGGCGCGCGCGTGGCGGCTTACCTGCGCGGTTCAGGCGAAGAAAAACCTTCGGCGGAAAAAATTCTGGACCGGCTTACGCTGCCGCAAGCCGCGCCTGCAACGCTGTCTGCGGTTGCCGAACCGAAACCTGCCGAGGACAACAAGAAGCTCGAAGCGTTGACCAAAGCAGCCGAGGCGGTCCCAACTTCCAGCAAACCTTCGCCAGAGCCGGAGAAAGAGGATTTGACCAAGGCGGATGAAAAATTGTCCTCGTTGCTGGGAAAAAAGAAATAGTCGAGGACGCCTCCTGACTGTGCTGCGCCAATGAACGAACCGCTTAACCTTGTCCGATGGATTCTCAGGCTGGGAACCCGGTTCGGATTGTTTCAAAAGCTGGCTGTCATCCTGTTCGGCCAGCGCATAGCTGCCATCACCTGGTTGACTTGGAAAGCCGCCCTTCGCTTCCGGCTTTTCCTGGTCATCGCCGTGTTGCTGCTCGCATCGGTCGTGGGTCTGCCGCTCTTGATTGAGGACGACGGGACGGCGCGCGGGTTTACACAAATTCTGTTGACCTACACGTTGAGCGTTATTGCCGGGCTGCTGGGATTGTCCACGTTGTGGCTGGCTTGCGGGACGTTGGCGCGCGATATCGAGGAATGCCAGATCCAGGTCGTGGCCACGAAACCCATCGCCCGCTGGCAAATCTGGCTCGGCAAATGGCTGGGCATCGTGTCGCTCAACGCGGCGCTGCTGGCCATTTCCGGCGCGAGCGTCTTTGGGTTGCTCCAGTACCGCGCGACGCGGTTGCCGCCCGAGGAGCAACGGGTCTTGCGCAACGAAGTGCTCGTCGCGCGCGGCTCGGCCAAGCCCGCCATGTTCACGGAGGAAATCGAAGCCGAGACCGAGCGCCAGTTGAAAGAGATTCTTTCGAAGACACCCGTCACGGCCAGCGACCTGCCGTTGTTGCGCACGCAAATCAAGGAACGGATCAAATCCGGTTTTCAACTCGCGCCGCCCGGGATGCCGCGGCCCTGGCAGATTGATCTGGGGTCCGTGAAGGATTCCTTGCGGGACCGTCCGCTCTATGTGCGGGTCAAGTTCAACACGGCCAACCTCAGTCCCTCCGTCACCTACACCGCGCTGTGGCGCATCGGCCAGCCGGGTACCACGCATTATTGGGACAGCGAACCGATGAGCCTCGCGCCGGATACGTTTCATGAGTTTGAAATTCCGCCCAATCTCTTCGACGAACAAGGCGTGCTCACCGTGGTTTTTTACAATCCGAACGACACCACCTTGCTGTTCTCGCTCGAGGAGGGCATGGAAGTGCTTTACCGCGAGAGCGGCTTCGGTGTGAACTTCATCCGCGGACTGGGCGTGATACTCTGCTGGATGGCGTTGCTCGCGACGGTGGGATTGTCGTCGGCGAGTTTTCTGTCGTTTCCCGTGGCCGCGTTTTTTTCCCTGGGTTTGCTGACGATGGTTTTTTCAACCGGCACGATTTCCAACGCGGTTTCGGAGGGCACGCTGTTGGGTACGGATCACGAAACCGGCCAGAGCGTCTCGAACTTTGCCGACAAGGCCATCCTGCCGATCTTTCGCGGCGCGCTGGAAATCATCAACCTGGCCAAGGGATTTTCGCCGGTTGATTCGCTGAGCACGGGCCGCAGCATCACTTGGGGCCAACTCGCGCGGGCCTTTGGGCAGATCGTGTTGCTGTTGGGCGGCATCATCGGGGGCATCGGGATCGCCATTTTCACACGGCGCGAACTGGCGACGGCGCAAGGCAACCAATGAACGCCCGGCTGAGAAAATTTCTGTTGCTGGCGCTGGCGCTCGTCTTCCTGTTTGGCGTGTCGCGCGTGCAGGTTGCGTTGAATCGCGACCGCGACCGCCTCGGGCTGACGCGCGTGCAGCCGTTGGAGAACGCGCCCCCGGTGCTGGCCTTTACCACCGTGGCGCTCGGCGGTTTTCGCGGGCTGATTGCCAACGCGCTTTGGATTCGCGCCAGCGATTTGCAGGACGAGGACAAGTTTTTCGAGATGATGCAATTGTCGGAATGGATCACGAAGCTCGAGCCGCATTTCGTCCAGGTCTGGCTCGTGCAGGCTTGGAACATGGCCTACAACATTTCCGTCAAGTTCAAGGACCTCGAGGACCGCTGGCGCTGGGTGAACCGCGGCATTCAACTGCTGCGCGACGACGGGTTGCGCTACAATCCGAACGAAGTCCTCATTTACCGCGAGCTGGCGTGGTTCTTCCAACACAAGATGGGTCAGAATCTCGACGACGCCCACATGATTTACAAACAGCAATGGGCAAACGAAATGGCCGACGTCTTCGGCAAACTCCGCCGGCCAAACCTCGATGAGCTGGTCAACCCGCAAAACGACGAGCAACGCGCGCGCGCAAAACTGTTGCTCGAGAAATACAAGGTTGATCCGGCGTTCATGAAACAGGTGGACACCACTTATGGCCCGCTGGAGTGGCGGCTGCCGGAAGCGCACGCCATTTATTGGGCCGCGCTCGGATTGGAAAAAGCGAAGCTTAACCCGACCAAGGTCAAGCAGGAGGACTTGATCCAGTTGCGCCGCGTGATTTACCAGTCCATGCATCTGGCCGTGCAACGCGGACGCCTCGTTGAAAATTTCATAGACAAGGAATTCGAGTTCGGGCCGAACCTCGACATCGTTCCCAAGACCAACTTTGCCTACGAGCAGGCGATGGAGGAGGACGCCCAGAACCGCGAACACATCAGCCGCGCGCACCGGAATTTTCTGAGGCTGGCGATTTATTTCCTTTATCTGCATAACCGCGTTCCCGATTCCGCCGAATGGTACAAATATCTGGGCGAACATTATCCCGACAAGTTCATCATAGACAACGACACCAACTCCTTTCCGCGCAACGTCACGCTAGACCGCTATGTCATGGCCAACGTGCAGGTGGACATCAGCGAAACCGACCACAACAAGGTCAAATCCACCATCGAAGGATTCATCACGCGCGCTTACCACAATTTGATTCTCGGCGAGGACGATCAATACGCGGGTCTGCGCATGATGGCCCGCAAGGTCTGGCAAAGTTACATGAGCCAGATCGAAGGGAGCGAAAAGCGCATCGGTCTCATTCCTGTGGAAGAAACGGAGAAGATTGTCCGCGACCGCATGTTGGATCCAGAACAGGGAATGCCGTACGAATATCGCGCCGTGCTTCGCGCCAAACTGGGGATGCCTCCCGAACCGCCGCCCACGGAAACCGCGCCCGTTCCCGGAACGACCAACGCGCCGCCGGCTCCATCAACGAACACCGCGTCACCTCGCCCTTGAACTCGGCAATTCGTCCTCCTCGTCGTCGTTCGTTCTCGATCATCCTCCTACCGCTCCGAGGACGAGGACGAAGGACGAGAACGAGGAGGAGAAGATTCTTCGGCCTTGAAATTCACTCCCGCTTTTTGCAGCCGCTTCACCAGGCGGCGATTCACACCATCCGCATACCAGTGCGCGATGCTGCGTGCCACGGCTTCAGTAACGCCGGCTTGCTTTATTAATCGCTCCGGGCCGGCGGGCAAAATGTCGTCCAGTGCGGCGAAATGCCGGCAAAATTCCCGAGCAACCGCGGCGTCCACCAGCGGAATGCTTAATCCGTAGAGCGCGCGCCAGGCTTCACGTGATTTGCTGGCTGCGAGTTGGTCCAGAAAATCTCTGGCGAACTGTTGATTCCGGCCTTCCAACGCCGCCACTTCTTTGAGTTTGAGCGAATACAACTCCGCCGCGTCGAAAACCAGACCCTGTTTCACAAGCTGGGCGACCAGCGTCTTGTCGGCCAGAGAGATGTCCAGGGCTTCTGGCGAACACCAATG
>CAZCZP010000292.1:1512-4772 GCA_964502895.1 uncultured Bifidobacteriaceae bacterium | reverse complement strand
TGCAAGTGCGGGTCATCGCCGTGCCACCGACGCAAATGTTTCCCCTGCTCAAGCTGGGTTATCTCGACGGCTATTGCGTCGGCGAACCTTGGACGACGATGGCTGTTCAGGCGGGCGCCGGCGCGTTTGTGGCCACCAGCGCGCAATTGGCCCCCATGCATCCTGAAAAAGTCCTCATGGTCCGGGAGGATTTTGCTGCGAAGCGAGCCGAGGACCACGAACGGTTGATCGCCGCGCTGCTCGAAGCCTGCGCGCTGTGCGACCAGCCGGGATTCCGCCGGCAACTCGGCGGCCTGCTGGCTCAACCGCATTATGTCGGCGCGCCGATGGAAGTTTGCGACGCCGCGTTGACGGCCGCCGACAAACCGCTTCAGCGAAACGCCTCGGCGCGGATTGGCTCAAGTATTTTCTTTCGTTACGGCGCCACGGACCCGACGCGCGAGAAAGCCGCTTGGCTGGAAAGTCATCTGAACGAATTCCTCAAGTGGAACGACCTCCGCTCCCTGCTTGACCGCCGGAGCGACGTGACCGAGGGAATTTTCCGTCCCGACATTTATCGTCGTGGTTATCAGTTGGCGATGGACGAATTACGGCAAATCGCGTGCGGAGAAACGCCACTGACTACGACGCCGTTGCAGTCCTTGCTCCGCCAGTGGCGACGGAAGAAGACTCTGTTCGCACGGCGGCGAATGGCTGCGGCTCAAACCGAAACTCGACAAGTGGCTTCGTGATCGAACTCGATCGTTTTGAATTCACCGCCTGAGCGCCGGAACATCCTTCCGGTCCAGCGGCATCCCCGACGCGTGAGTGCGGCACAGTCGGCAGAAATTTTCTTCCACCAGGCTTAGTCGCCGTCCGGCGAGTGAGGCAATCACCCACTGCCGCCGCAACGGTTGCGGTCCCACGGGCCGCATTCGCAGCGAGCCGCGCGCAAGGTCTTTGCCCACCGCCCAAGGCGCCAGCACGGATACGCCAAGGTTCAGCTTCACCAGTTCTTTGATCGCTTCGATGCTGGCGATTTCCATGATGGCGCTGGGCACGAGGTTCAGTTTGCGGAAGTAATCGTCCACCGCGCGGACGGTGTAGCTGGAATGTTTGTAGAGAATCAGCGGTTGCGTGCGCAGTTCGTCGCGTGTGATGGGCCGGCCCGCGGCCCACGGATGCGATGGCGCAAAGACAAACATCAGTTCGTCGCGAAAGACGGGCTGCAGGTCCAGGCCGCCGTGGCTGTCCGGCGTGACACCCAGCGCGAGGTCAATCTTGTTCGCGCGAACCAATTCCAACATGCCGGGCATGTCGCCGGACTCGACCTGCAACGCCAGTTGGGCCTGGGATTTTTTCAATTCGCGGATCACTCCCGGCAGAATGTATTGGGAGGCCGTGGCCGTGGCGCCGATGCGCAGGCGGGTTTGTCCCCACTTGCCGAGGTGTTTGAGAGACTGAGCCGCGGCCTCCAACGCCGCCATCGGAGGGCGCACCTGGGCCAGCAATTGTTCGCCGGCCTGGTTCAACAACATTCGTTTGCCGGCGCGTTCAAAGAGGCGGCAGCCCAATTGTGTCTCCAGAGTTTTCAACCCGTGACTGATTGCGGACGGCGTCAGATGGAGCTTACTCGCAGCGGCCACGAGACTGCCGGTCTCCGCAACAGCACAAAACATTTTTAACGAACGAATTTCCATGATGACACGGTTCGAGGATAACTTTGCTTCCCTTCGCCACAAAATCTTTGCGTGCGCTCAATACGGCGTTCGATCAATCTTGGTTCTCCATTCAGCAAATGCTCGCAGCGCTTCCTTTCTCATCACTTGCTTCATATGAATTCTCCGCAGCGACCTTGGCCGCACAATTTCGCGGTAAATGAAATCGTCGTCGAAATCAATCTTCGCCGCGTCCTTCCGCGTGTTCGCGTAATAGACGCGCTCGATCCGCGCCCAATAAATCGCCGCGAGACACATCGGGCACGGCTCGCAACTGGTGTAAAGCTCGCATTCGTCCAGCCAGAAGGACTTCAAGCGTTTACAGGCCGAGCGCAACGCGACAATCTCGGCGTGCGCCGTAGGATCGTTTGTGGAAGTGACCTGATTCCAGCCGCGCCCCACCACCTTGCCGCCACGAACGATCACCGCGCCGAACGGTCCACCCTGATTGCTTCGCATCTTTTGAATTGAGATGCGGATGGCTTCGCGCATGAAACGGTGGTTCACGCAAAGAGCGAAGCCGGGTTTTCGGATTTCGACAAGAACTTTCCGTGAGTCAACACGGGCTGGACGCGGCCTTGCGACCATTTGCGAAGTCGGTAGAGCGCGGCGAATGTGAAATCCGGCGCCGCTCCACCCTGGCCGCCCACGATTTCTGCGCCGCGCCGCACGTTGTCCATCATCCATGCGGGCATCAGTACGTGGAACGGATTGCGCCGCATTTCGCCCGCGTGGAAGGTCGAAGCAGTAATCATGTCGGCCAGATCCGATTCGCTGACTTCGATCATCAGGTTTGGATCGTCCATGGCACCCCAATACTCGGTTTCAATCAAGTAACACCCGAAGTTTGTCGGCATCGTCTTCAGGGCATCCATCACGAGGTAATGCACTCCAATGTGCGTGCCGTTCCAATCGCGTTCGTGCGGGAAAAGAATCACCCGCGGATTGTGCTTCGCTAGTATGTCGGCAATGACTTTTACCATCTCGGTCCAGCGCTGTGGCTCATTCTGCCGGGTCTTGATGCCAACTTTTTCGAGGCCATTCGGAATTGTCGTTTGCAAACCGTAGCCAAGAAAGTTGCAGGCGTTCTGTAATTCGACGAGCCGGTCTGCCTGCCGCTCCTTCTTACTTCCCTGAGTGACGGCGACATTGACCAGATTCATCTTCGCCTCGCGGAAAATCCGCAATGCCAGCGCGCCGACAATGGTTTCGTCATCGGGATGTGGCGCGAAGAACAATGCTTTGGGCGCATCAGGGGCGGTGGCAGGACGTGGGGCGGGCGGAAAACCGCCGAGCGGAAATGACTTCGCCTCGCGCACCAGCCGCGCGCAGTCGGAAACAAATTTTGAGTACGGATTCATAGAATGCAAAAAAAGCCCTCACCCTGACCCTCTCCCATCCGATGGGAGAGGGAACAGCGATTCATGGTTCGGCTTTGCGGATGGTCGCGGAGTAAATGCCGACGCGCAATCTTCCAAGTAACTGGCGAACGATTCTCCCTCTCCCATCGGATGGGAGAGGGCCGGGGTGAGGGTTTTCTTTGCTGCTTCACGTCACCGAATC
>CAZCZP010000292.1:0-1502 GCA_964502895.1 uncultured Bifidobacteriaceae bacterium | reverse complement strand
GGAGCAAAACCGCCGAGCGGAAATGACTTCGCATCATGCACGAGTCGCGCGCAGTCCGCAACGAATTGTCTGTAGGGATTCATGTGCAAAGTGCTCAGCGAATTTCCGGCAAACTCGCTGCCGCAATCGCCTGGCCGTGGCGTTTCATTTTTTCATCCGGCACGTGAAGGTCAATCTTGCCGGCAAGTTCGGGAAATTCGGCTTTCAAAAGCTGACGCGCTCCAGCGACGATTACGTCGCCACCCTTGCCGCTGGTGACGCGGCCGAGGATCAACAGATTTCGCAGATCGTAAAAGTCCGCGAAGTGCGCGACCTGATAGCCAAGATAGACGCCGATGGTCTCGTAAATTTTGCAGGCGCGTTCGTCGCCCTGGGCCATGAGCGATTGCACGAGTTTCAACTTTTCCGGCAGTGCCATGTCCTTGGGCGCTTCGATGCCGGCAGCCGGTAACAGCCGCCCGACAGCTTGTTGCGAAAAATACTGGGCACCCACGCCGTAATCGCCAGACCATTCGTCACGGGCGGCGCGTGGATTGTAATCTACGGGAACGAACGCCAGCTCGTTGATCCACGAAGTGATGTTGCCCTCACTGTTCACCCAGCCTCCGGCAGTGCTCGTCCCAAGTGCAATACCGAGCACAGCGTTCTTGCCCAGCGCCATCGAGCCGGCTAGCGCCGTGACTTCGCCGTCGTTCACGACTTCAAACGGCACGTTGTTCCAGGCTTTTTTGATATCAAGAAAAAGATTTTTTACCCGGCCATTGAAAACGTCGGCCGGCACGCCGCGAAACAACGAAGCCACCTTCACGCGGTTGTTCACATAAATCCCTGCCGCGCTCCCGCCGATGGCGTCCACACGCGGCAAATGCCCAGCCGCTTTCTTCAACGAATCCATGATGCCGTCGAAGTGGTATTGCGGGTCGGGATGAAAATACGGATCCCAGACTGTCTCTTCGCTGAAGACCACTTTGCCGTCCACGACCGCGGCCGCTTTGCGGTCGCTGCCGCCCAGATCAAAACCGATGCGGCAACCGCCCAAGTGCCGGCCCAGCGGTCGGGCTTGCGCTCGCTCAGGCGGAATGTCTTTTGTGTTCACCACTTCGAGCGGGTGGTCGAACATTTTTGAGGCGACCACGTCCGAATCGAATTTGCCCGCGGGATCGTCGCGATAATGCGCCGTGAGTTGCGCGGCAATAGAAGCCGGTCCATCGAAATAAATCCGCCAGCCACCACGCGACCAGAGCAGGAACTTAACGATGCGTTCGATGTAAGTGTAGTTGCCCGCAGCTTGCGGTGCGTCTTCAGAAAAGATCTCCGTGTGGAAATAATAGACCGACCCGTCGGTCTGTTCCAAAGCGATTCTTACGGGCAGGGATTTACCCGATTGCCGCACCCGTTCGCGAAAAGCGCGATTGGCCAGCACGGCTGGGCGGAATTCAGGATCCAGCACTGGCACCGCGCGAGGAGCAACCAAAGAAAGCCCGTTGTTGTCGTTCACAGCG
>CAZCZP010000291.1:0-4787 GCA_964502895.1 uncultured Bifidobacteriaceae bacterium | reverse complement strand
TGAACCGCCGCCAATTCCTACACACAACTATTGCCGCTGCGCTTGCAACTTCACTACGCGGCGCTGTGAATGGTCGTCCACCGCGCATCCTGTTGCGCTCCTCGTGGCAGGTCGTGAACATCGGCGACATTGCCCACACCCCGGGCGTGCTCGCGCTGATCGAGAAGTACATTCCCGAAGCCGAGACGATGCTTTGGGCGTCGGGGGATTTGTCGCCCGAGGTCGCGGCGATGGAGCACCGGCGATTTCCGAAGCTTCGCATCGTGAAAGGTACCATCGGAGCGGACGGCAAGGCGTCGAATCCGGAGCTCGCCGAGGCCGTGGCGTGGACGGATTTTCTCCTGCACGGCTCCGGGCCCTCGCTGGTGGCCGCGCGCGACGTTGAGGCGTTTGCAAAACACACCGACAAACCCTTTGGCGTTTACGGGATCACGCACGGCTCGTTCTTCACCGGCAGCCGGGACAAGGACATTCTCAGTCAGGCGAAGTTCGTTTTCTTCCGTGACTCCGTGTCGCTGGCCAAGGCGAAAGCGGACGGCGTGCAGTGCCCGATCATGGATTTCGGACCGGACGGCGCTTTCGCCTGCGACCTACGAGACGATGCGAAGGCGACCGCATTCCTCAAAGCGAATGGATTGGAGGAAGGGAGGTTCCTGTGCTGCATTCCACGACTGCGCTGGACGCCGTATTGGGAAATCCGCAAAACGCCGATGGATGCGCGGGCCAAAGAGCGCCAGGCCCGCAATGAAGACATGGCAGAGCATGATCATGCGCCATTGCGTGCCGCCATCACCGCCATCGTGCGCGAGACACCGCTCAAGGTGCTGGTCTGCCCGGAGGACATGAGCCAGATGGCCGTGGGCAAACGCTGGATTGTGGACCGGTTGCCAGAGGACGTGCGGGCGCGCGTGGTCTGGCGCGAGAATTTCTGGCTTACCGATGAGGCCCTGGCCACCTACGTTCGCAGCGCGGGAATGTTTGGTCTGGAAATGCATTCGCCCATCATGTGCATTGGCAACGGCGTGCCTGCCATCGTCTGCCGTTTCACCGAACAGACCAGCAAGGGCATCATGTGGCGCGACATCGGGCTAGGCGACTGGTTATTTGATTTTGACGTGGAGGAAGAAATCAAACAACTCGTGCCCGCCGTCCTCAAGATGGTGAATGATCCCGCTGCCGCAAAAACGAAAGTGGCGAAAGCCCGCGGCTTTGTCGAGCAACGCCAACGCGAGACGATGGCGGTACTGCAAAAGCAACTGACGAGATGACCCAGGTAATGAGCCCAAGCTCTTCAACCAACCTCCCGCTTTTCCTGCTTTCCACCGTTGTATTCCATCTGGTGGTGGGCCGACTGGTTGCGCAACCGGATTCTGACATCTCGGCCGCGGCAGTTTCGTCTGAGCCTGCCTACGAACGGCGCGAAATTGAAGGTTGGAAGGTCCGCATCCGCCGCGAATTGATCCAAACCAACTCGACAGCCACCGAACACGCGCTCCAACTCCTGCGGCGGCAGTTGCAGGAAATTGTCCGCACCGTGCCGGTCGGCGCCTTGAGAGAGCTAAGGCAAGTGCTTCTCTACTTCTCGCCGGAGTACTCTGGATTCGGCCCAAAGGCGGAGTATCATCCGGATGCAGGCTGGCTGAAAGCAAACGGCCGCGATCCCGCGATGGCAAAGGCGGTTGAGTTCAGCAATGTCGGCCGGTTCGAAGCCGAGATGGACCGGATGCCTAACTTTGTGCTCCACGAACTGGCGCACGCCTATCACGACCGGGTGCTGCCCGGGGGCTTTGGAAATCCGGAACTCAGGACCGCGTACCAGCTGGCCAAGGTGAGTGGCAAGTATGACCGCGTGGAGCGGTGGTTGGGTAATGGCCGGCCCAACACCTTCGAGCGCGCTTACGCCATGAACGACCCGATGGAGTACTTCGCCGAGACCAGTGAGGCGTTCTTCGGTCGGAACGACTTCTTTCCCTTCACTCGCGACGAACTGAAGACGCACGACCCGGAGATGTTCGCGTTGTTAGGAAAGCTATGGGGAACTCAGCAAGAGCCGGCCCCCAATTCTGGATCTGAGGAAACTCGCGTCACTGCGCGGCCCGGCGGCTTGATGGCAGACTCTCCCGTCACCTTTCCCAAGGAGGGCGCGTTGCCCGCGAAGTATCCGCCTGACGTAAAAGTCCGGAACGAGCCGGCGGAGAAGGATTATTACATCTTCAGTTCGCCCTGCCGTTCGCTGAATCAGATCGCGGCGATTCAGAAGGAAATGCCGCCCGGACGGTTCATCTCGCCGCCGGCAGACTGGAAGCACCTGCAGCGAACCCGTCGCATCCTCACCGAAGGCGGCGAACTGCGCCTGCTTGCGCTGGGGGACAGCATCGTGAATGACACCATGCGCTCGGGTTGGACGGCGCAATTGCAGGAGGCGTATCCGAAGGCGCGAATCCAGACCACGGTGTATGTGCGTGGCGGTGGCGGGTGTCAGCATTACCGCGAGGAAAACCGCGTGGCGAAATACATTCTCCCGCGCAAGCCCGACATGGTTTTCATCGGCGGCATGAGCCAGCGGGACATCGAGAGCATCCGCGAAGTCATTCGTCAGTTGCGCGCCGGGTTGCCCGAGGTGGAGATTTTATTGGCCAGCGGCACGTTTGGCACCGTGGACCCACGTGGTCCCGCGGCGTTGACCCGAGCGCCGTATTCCGGAACAGGCAACTACGGTCGCGCACTCAAGTCGTTGGCCGCTGAGGAACACTGCGCTTACCTCGACATGACGGGGCCTTGGGCGGAATACCTGCGTTCCGCCAAAGTGCATCCGCATCTTTTCTACCGCGACGTGGTCCACGCCAATGAATATGGCGAACAAATTCTCGCCAAGATCATGATGGCCTTCTGGACCGCACCCGAATCGCCATCCACTGGCGGTATCATGTTTCCCAAGGATCCTTCCGTGCTTGATCTGAAACGGGATTTTGACGCCAAGGGCGACGGCGTGTCTGATGACACCACCGCGCTTCAGGCGGCCATCGAGGCGAGTTCCAATCGTGGTCGCGTCGGCGGTACGGCTGTGCTCTTCATTCCCAATGGCACCTACCTCGTCTCCAGCAACCTCGTAGTTAATTCCCGCGTCGGTCCATGGGTCTATGGCGAGTCACGCGATGGTGTCGTCATCCGGTTCACTGACGGAGTGGCGACGAATGTTACCGCGGTACTGCGAACGCAACCGAGCGACACGCGGGCCAGTTCAGCGGATTATTTCATGCGCAACTTCCGTCATCTGACGATTGACGTGGGCCGGAATCCGCACGCCGATGGCATTCGCTGGTATGGCAACAACAGCAGCATCCTCAAGGACGTGCGCATCACGGGAGCCGGCCGCGTGGGCATCAACGCTGGATTCCTCGGCCAGAACGGGCCGAGTCTGGTGCAGGACGCGCTGGTGGAAGGCTCGTTTGAAACCGGCGTCCGCTGTGCCTGGAGTTGGGGGCAAACCCTTTCGCGAGTGACCGTTCGGAATGCGCGAAGCGAAGGCGTTTACGTGAATGCCACCGCGGTCGGCATCGAAGACCTCGTGGTCGAGAACACCCCGCTGGCTTTGCGCAACGAATATCCAAACGACTGGACGTGGTGGGGCGGAGTGGTGGCGTTGGTGGGCGGACGGTTCAGCGGTGGCGATCCGGCGCAACCGGCCATCACCAACACCAGCGTGCTTTACGCGCGTGACGTGACCAGCCGCGGTTTCAAGCAGGTTCTTGGCAGCACCACGCCCCGCGGCAACGTTGTCGGCACTGGCTTGCAAGAATATCTGTCGCACCCGGCCAAAAAACTTTTCGCGGAGGCACCGGACACTGCGTTGAACCTGCCCATCAAGCGCGAACCCCGTGTCCCGTGGGAAACCAATCTCGCGAACTGGGTTTGCGCGAACGATCACGGCGCCAAGTTTGGCGATAACCGCGACGACACCGCCGCGTTGCAAGCAGCCATAGACGCGGCCGCGACTGCGGGAAAGACGGTCGTTTATCTGCGCGGTATCGGCGGCGGTGATCCGAACCACTACAGCTTGGACGGCGAAGTGCGCGTGCATGGCAGCGTGCGGTTCATAATGGGGTTGGGTTTCGGCCGGGTTATCGGCGGAGAAAAAGGCCGCTTCATTGTGGACGACCGTTCGGCGCCGGTGGTGAAGTTTCTGCATCTCCAGGCTTTCGGCGGCCGGCCGGCCATTGTCGAGAATCGTTCCGCCACCAACACGCTCGTCGTTGAGAGTTGTGATTTGAAAGTGCTCGGCACCGGCGGCGGAGACATTTTCGTCACGGATTGTCCAAGCGGAATCGAACTGCAATCACCCGGCCAATCGCTTTGGGCGCGGCAGCTTAATCCCGAGGGGGACAGCGACACGGGTTTGGTGCAGAACCACGGCGGGCGCCTCTGGGCGCTTGGCGTGAAGCACGAAGGCCGCGGCGTGCGTTTTCTCACCGATCGCGGCGGGCAGACAGAGATTCTCGGCTTGTTCAATTATCCCCCGAGCATCGAGACCAACGATTTCCGCCCCGCCTTCGATATCCGCGACGCCGCGTTTTCGGCCGCCGGCGTTCGCGAGCTTTCCTTTGGGAATACTTATCCCGTAAAAGTGCGGGAGCAGCGCGGCAACGACGTTCGCACCGAGCAAGGCGGAGGGTGGATCGGCTGGGCGTTGTTTCGCAGCGGCACGAACCGCTCTGCCTCGGCCGGCTTGCGCGCTGCCCCCGGAAGTCCCACGTTTCCGCTCAAGGTCAGCGAAAACCGCCGCCATC
>CAZCZP010000290.1:0-4793 GCA_964502895.1 uncultured Bifidobacteriaceae bacterium | reverse complement strand
ATGAAACTGCAAGAACTCGATTGGCACATCCGAGTTCTCCTAAATGACACAACCGGTGACAACGGTAACTACGGACTTGTATCCGACTCGCTACAGTCTTTTGAGCCGGCTTCAGGATTGGGATGACCAGGATAGCTGGCGGGATTTTTTCGACACCTATTGGCGGTTGATTTATTCCGTGGCAATCAAGTCCGGGTTGTCGGAAACCGAGGCCCAGGACGTGGTCCAGGAAACGGTTGTGTGTGTGGCGAGAGACATAGCGAAATTCAAACTGGACCGGAGTCGCGGCTCATTCAGGGGATGGCTGAGAAACCTCACCCGCTGGCGAATCAACGACCAGTTGCGCAAACGCGCACAGTCGCACCGCGCCGAGCCTGTTGGTTTGCTGACGGAATTGGATTCGGTGGCACAAATTCCAGACGCCGCGAGCACGGAGTTGGATGCGATCTGGGATGAGGAATGGAACTCCAATCTGTTGGAAGCGGCCGTTGAGAAAGTAAGGCGGAGTGTGCGTGAGGAGTACTTTCAGATATTCGATCTTTACGTCTTGCGTCAGTGGAAAGCGAGGGACGTTGCTGAAGCCCTCGGCGTGAGCTTGGGGCAAGTTTACCTGGCCAAACACCGGGTTGCTTCAGAACTGAAAGGCGAACTGCGCGAGTTGCAGAAGAAATGGTGTTGAAGCGGAAGCGCGATTGGTGAAGGGTGTGCCAGCATCGCCTATTTCAATGACGCCTCCAACCAGATCAGCACGAGAAGGCGTGCCGCCTGTTGAGCGACTCACGTTTCGGGTATCGGATCATGAACTCATCCGGCTGATTGGGAAAGGAAGCGCCGGGGAGGTGTGGCTGGCCAGGAATGTTCTCGGCTCTTGCCGCGCGATCAAGATCGTCCGCGCCAGCACTTTCAAACACCGGCGGCCTTTCGACCGTGAATTCAACGGCATCCGACGATTTGAGCCGGTGTCCCGCGCGCACGACGGCCTGGTTGATATTCTGCAAGTTGGCCTCAACGAAGCAGACGGTTACTTCTATTACGTCATGGAACTGGCGGACGACGTCGCAACCGGCCAGCTCGTGGACCCGGGTCTGTACCAGCCGCGGACTTTGGCGCACGACTTGACGCAACAGGAACGACTGCCGGTTGCCGAATGCCTTCGCTTGGGAGCGGCGTTGGCTTCGGCGTTGGGATTCCTGCATGGCCATGGATTGATTCACAGGGATATCAAGCCATCGAACATTATTTTCGTGAATGGCTTCCCCAAACTCGCGGACATTGGTTTGGTAACGGGTTTGGATGACAAGGCGTACGTCGGCACGGAGGGATTCATCCCGCCCGAAGGGCCGGGCACAGTGCAAGCGGACATTTATTCGTTCGGCAAAGTGCTTTACGAAATCAGCACCGGAATGGACCGCCTGCACTACCCCGCGTTGCCAGCGGATTTGGGAAAAAGTGTCGAGGACCAAAACCTGATCCAGTTTAACAAGATCATTTTGCGGGCATGTCGCGCAAATCCACTCAGACGCTTCAAGAGCGCGGAACAGTTGATGGCCGCCCTGTTGGCTTTTCAGTTCGGTGTCCGGGAATCACGAAAACTCAGAACCCAGCGACTTTGGGCAAGAATCCTCGGCGTGATCGGTGCTTTGACCGCCGCGGGCGTGGTCGGCGGCATGTTGTGGCGGCTTGTTCACCTCCTGAAATCAGGACCTTGAAGTTTTTTGAAAGAACGCGCCTTCCCCCCACGAGCAATAGTAAATGAATCCGTTGGCCAGAGTCGGAAGCCACCTTGGATCGGTATCGCGCGCAGCCGTAGCACGGTGGGGATCAATCGTTGTCGCCATTACTATTCTCCAGGCTGGGGCATTGGCGTCGTTGCAACCGGTCTCCCGCATCGGTTCGGGCCTGGGTTCACCCGCAGGCGGCAACGGCGATTCCGCGCTGCCGATCATCAGTCCGGATGGTCGTTACGTTCTCTTCGCGAGTACGGCGAACAACCTGGCGCTGACCAGCAGCAATCGCCCCATCCCCAACGTCTTTCCGGCGGTATTCAACGTTTACCGGCGCGATCGGACGAACGGCGTAACCAGCATTGTCAGCGTTGACGCCACCGGCACGGCTGGCGGCGACGGGGATTCTCTCCCCTCGGAAATCTCGACTAATGGCCAATACGTGCTTTTTGAAACCAGCGCCAGCAGTCTGATCGCCGACGACACGAACAACGCCGCCGATGTTTTCGTCCGTGACCTCATCAACGGCACGATCACGCTCGTCAGCGTGAGCACCAATGGCGGACCGGCCAATGGTGTTTGCCGAGGCTCGGTGATGACTCCAGACGGCCGCTATGTGGCATTCGTCAGCGCTGCCAACAACCTGGTGCCGGGAGATACGAATCGGATTCCGGATATTTTCGTCCGGGATTTGAACGCAGGCACGACTACGCTCGCCAGCTTCGGCGCGATGTCCACGAACTTCAATCTAGCCCTTGGCAGTTCCGAGTGGCCGGACATCACCCCCGACGGCCGCTATGTGGCGTTCTCGAGCACCGCCACCAATCTCGTGCCAGATGCGCGGACCGTTGGCGACATTTACGTGCGCGATCTCGTGGCAGGAACGACCATTTGGGCGAGCACCAACGCGCGGGCCATAATGCAGTCGGTCTTTGGCGTTTCAAATGCGTATTGCTACAATCATACCATCAGCGCCGATGGACAGTTCGTCGCTTTCCAAGCGAACACGAACGCCATTTCCTTCAGCGCCACGAACGGGATCGTTCTCCGTTTCAACCTGCAATCCGGCGCTACTGATCTCATCAGCACCCGCGCCAATGTCCCCGGCGGCACTCCCGGAGACAGCCGCAGCCTGAACATGACTCCCGATGGAAGATTCATCACATTTGTAGCCAACACGAATGTCAGCTCGGGCGCGGCGACCTGTATCCTCGTTTGGGACGGGCAATCGGGCACGACCTCGCTGGTAAGCGGGACATTGAGCAACACCGTCCCCACGAATTCGATCTGCGAGTGGCCGGCAATTGATTCGAGCGGACGATTTGTCGCGTTCCTCAGCAGCGCCACGAACTTGACCACCAACACGCTGGTCGGGGAATACCACTTGTATATGAGGGACCTGCTGCTGGGCACGACGGTCCTGGTGGATCAGGATGGAAACGGCATTGGCTCAGCGACCAGCCTGCCGTTCGCACCTTACCTGAATGCCGATGGTCGGTTCGTCGCCTTCGAATACCCTGATGCAAACCTCGTGAGCAATGACCGGAATCACAGCTACGACGTGTTTCTGCGCGACCTCGGAAGCAATGTGACCGAACTGATTTCCGACGGGCATTCTACCCTGTCAACCGTTACCCCCAACGGGGTCAGCAGCGCGTCTCGGTTTTCTGCCAACACGGACGGCCGTTTCATTGCGTTCATGAGCGAGGCGGACAACCTTGTGGCAAACGACACAAACCAATCTCGCGATGTGTTCGTGCGCGACCTTCTGCATGGCACGAATCTGCTGGTGAGTATCGCCACAGACGGAGTCCATTCGGGAGACAGCCTCTCCTACGACCCCGCGATCAGCGGCGACGGGCGCTATGTAGCATTCAGCAGCCGGGCGGCAAACCTGGTGGCGGGCGACACCAACAACGCCTCGGACGTTTTTGTTCGCGACCTGCAGACTGGCTCGACTGTTGTGCTGAGTGCGACCGCGAATGCCATGGGGAACCAGGATTCCACCCTCCCGGAGATCAGCAGGGACGGTCGCTATGTAATGTTCCGCAGCCGGGCTTCCAATCTCGCCCCGGGAACCTCCGGCGAAAACTTGTTCTTTCGGGACCTCCAATCCAACGTGATGTATGGACTCACGGCCAACGGGGTTTTAGACGCCTGCATGACTCCCGACGGGCGTTTCGTTGCGTCCATTGCATCGGCAACCGGGATTAAGGTGTATGTCTGGGATTCGCAAACCGCCACGCGAGTTTATACGAACAACGCCGCCGGATCGCCGGTCGCCATCAGCCCTGACGGAAATCGGCTGGCGTACCCCGTCTCGGGTGGACTATCGCTCGCGGATCGAGTTGCAGCCACCAACTGGCAGATCCCGGCCGTCATCTCTGGCTCGCATCCCGGTTTGCGCTTCAGCGGCGACGGGCGATACCTGGTTTACGCCAGCAGGACGGCGATGGTTGTCGCCGACACAAACAACGCCGTGGACGTTTATCTCTACGACTTTCAGAACGGGAACAACCTGTTGGTCAGTCACAGCCACGATTCTTCATCCGCGCTGGGTGGAGTTTCCGACTGGCCGGAGATCAGTTCCGATGGCCGTTTTATTGCCTATCGCAGCGCCGCCACGAACATTGCTTTCATTGACACCAACGACGTGCCGGACCTTTTTCTATACGATCGGTTGACCGGCATCAACACGCTGCTCAGCGCGAGCCGCTTCGGGAATTGGGGCGCCGACAACCGGTCCCTTGCCCCCGCCTTCAGCGGAGATGGCCGCGTGCTTGTATTTCAGAGTTGGGCGTCTGATTTGGTTGACCAGGATTTCAATGACAGCAGCGACGTTTTTGCTTTCAGTTTGCCGTACGCAACGCTCGCTGTGAAAAACGCGCCGGGCGAAAACCCGACTCTCAGTTGGCCAGCGATTCCCGGACAAACCTATCGCGTGCAGTACAAGAACAATCTGGACGACGCCACCTGGCAGGACGTCACCGGCACGGTAACGATCGTTGGTAACACGGGTTTCCTGACGGACCTTGCGCCTGGGGCAGGCCAAAGATTTTACCGTGTCGT
>CAZCZP010000289.1:2810-4793 GCA_964502895.1 uncultured Bifidobacteriaceae bacterium | reverse complement strand
TGCCGATGGATAGTGCCGGCTGGGAGAAAAAGTTGAACCAGCTTATCGCCGAATCGAAAGTTCAGAAAAAGGTCGTGCAGGTCGAGGCAACAGATTTTGCCAGTTCGTTCCGTCGGTAAACCAATCTCATGCCTATGCCGCAAAACGATTCCGAGCCAGGCGCGCCATCTGCGCGTGCCATTGGGCAAACCTCGCCATTGCGGTTTGTCGAAGCCTTCATCCGCGAGCCATTGACAGTTGGTTCGCTTTGGCCGAGTTCCGCGGCGCTGTCGCGAGCCGTGGCAGACAGTTGCGATTTCAACCCGGCTGATACCGTAGTGGAACTTGGCCCCGGCACTGGCTCATTCACGGAATTGCTGCTCGAACGATTGGATGAGCGGGGGCAGTTGCTGGCGTTTGAAATCAGCGAGACGAACATCAAGGTGTTGCGCGAACGATTTCCCCGTTGCCGGGCCATTCACGATTCGGCGGAGCACCTGCCGCGGCATTTGGGTTCGCAGCGGGCGCGTTGCATCATCAGCGGTCTGGCGTGGGGCAACATGCTGCCAGCCACACAGGATCGCATCATGAAGGCGATCGTGAGTGCGCTGGCACCGAATGGCCAGTTTGTGGCGTTTGCTTACATTCACGCGCGTTACTATCCGACGACGCTGCGTTTCCGGAAGCTGATGTTCCGCGAGTTTGCGCGAGTGGAAACCACGCCGATCATCTGGCGGAATCTGCCGCCGGCCTACGTGTATCGTTGCTGGCGGGGGCAGGTCGGATAAAATCCCAGCACGACGTTATGATACTCACAGGCATTGGTGATGAGGCCGCGAACGGCATTGACCGCCAGATTCAGGCGACCAAGGAGTTGGGTTGGAACCATCTCGAACCGCGTGGCGTCGAGGTGCCGGGTTACGCGAAGGCCAACTTTCATGACATCCCGGACGCGGCGTTTGATCTGGCGGTGAAGCGACTCGATGAAGCCGGCATTCAACCCTATTGCTTCGGCTCGACCGTGATGAATTGGGCCAAAACCGTGGAGACGCCCTTCGATGTGACGCTGGCCGAAGTCAAACGCGCGATTCCCCGGATGAAACGCACGCGGACCAAGTTCATCCGCATCATGAGCTTCAAACCGGGCGACGATGAATTCAAGATTCCCGGCAAGGTCTTCGAGCGCGTCCGCGAGGTGACGAAAATGTTTCTCGATGAAGGGCTACAGCCGGTCCACGAAAACTGCATGAACTACGGCGGCATGAGCTGGCAACACGCCCTGGAGTTGCTCGACAAATGCCCCGGTCTCAAGTGGGTCTTCGATACGGCCAATCCGATTTTCAATCCCGACCGCAGCAAGCCCAAGCCCTGGCCCAAGCAGGACCCGTGGGAATTCTGGACCCACGTGCGCGACCACGTCGTCCACATCCACATCAAAGACGCCACGTGGAATCCGGCGAAGAACGATGCCGATTACGACTGGCCTGGCGAAGGGCAGGGCAGGGTGCGTGACATTCTCAAAGACGCGTTCGCGCGCGGTTACGACGCGGGCATCAGCATCGAACCGCACATGGTCGTCGTGTTCCACGACGCGCAATCCAAAGCCAGCAACGATGAGGTAACGCAAAAGAACTTCGTCGAATACGGGCGGCGGTTGGAGAAGATGATTGGGGAGATCAAGTCCACGTCGAAGCCGGCTTGCCAGCCCGCGCCAAGCCACCGTTGATCTTTCTACCTCCGGCCGCTGGGAAACTTCGGCCACAAAGTCTGTAGGTTTCGCCATGGAGGCTTTCGCTTACCACAACTCCTTTTAAGTTTTTAGATGCGCCGTTCACATGTTGGCGGCCCCTTTCGTTGTCACCCGGCTTCAGACCCGGGTGGTTGCGGCAGGTTTGGCCATGAAGCCGCTCAAGCGGTTGAAAGCTTGGGACGCGCTGACGCCCGGTTAAAGTTGGGTGTTAATGAAATCGTGTCGCAGAGTGTGCATTTCTTGAGATGCGCCGG
>CAZCZP010000289.1:0-2710 GCA_964502895.1 uncultured Bifidobacteriaceae bacterium | reverse complement strand
GGGTCGCTGCCAAACGCGCGGGCTGCTATGCGCTTGCACAGACCTGCCCGGCCTGCCACGTTCCTCCAGAGCCGACGCGGGTTTGCGTTTCCGCCTCGGTGTGAATTGAGATTCAAATGGCCATGCGGCAGGAGCAGTTGAAAATATTGCTCATCGAGGACGATGAGGCATTCGCCCGGGGTGTTTGCAGCATGCTCGAGCAGGCGAAAGAGCACGTGGGGAACGTGACGGTGGCGTCCACCTTGGATGCCTCCCTGGCGCAATTGGAGCAGGCGGCTTTCGACGTCGTGATCCTGGAGTTTTTTCTGGCGGATGGGGCTGGATTGCCGAACATCGCCATGTTGAAAGCGGCGGCGCCGCGCGCTTCGGTCATTGTCGTGGGCAAGGAGGATGACGAAGTAATCGCGGTGGAGGCGATGCATGCCGGGGCGCAGGATTACCTGGTCAAAAGCCAGATCAACCCGCGATGGCTCTTGCGCTCGATCCGCTACGCCGTGGAGCGCCATCAGGCGGACCTGGCGTTGCTCGATGCCGAGGAACAGTATCGCGGCCTTTTCGATCATCTCGTGGAAGGAATCTTCCAAACGACGCCGGATGGCCATTATCTCATGGCCAATGCCGCGCTGGCGCGAATTTATGGGTATGGCTCGCCCCGGGAATTGATGCAAAGCATCACGGACATCGCGGGCACGCTCTACGCCCAGCCGGGCCGCCGCGAGGAGTTCAAGCAGATCATGGACGAGCACGACACGATCACCGACTTCGAATCGCAGATTTATCGCAAGGACGGCAGCGTGATCTGGATTTCCGAGAATTGCCGGGCCATCCGCGACGCGCAGGGCCGGCTGCGCTACTACGAGGGCACGGTCGAGGACATCACGCAGCGGCGCGAGGCGGAAGCAAAGCTGCGGGACTCCGAAGCGCTGTATCATTCACTCGTCGAAACTTTGCCCCAGAATATTTTCCGCAAGGACCTCCAGGAACGATTCACGTTTGCCAACCAGCACTTCTGCAAGACGCTGGGCCGCGAACTCAAAGACATCCTCGGCAGGACGGACTTTGATTTTTTCCCGGAGGAAATGGCGGCCAAATATCAGCACGATGACCGGCGCGTGCTCGAAACGGGAAAACCGCTGGAGGCGGTCGAGGAGCATCAACCGCCCGGCGGCGAGAAGCAGTATGTGCAGGTCGTGAAGACGCCGTTGCGCGGGGCTTACGGTCAGATCATCGGCCTCCAGGGAATTTTCTGGGACATCACCGCGCAGAAACTTGCCGAGGAACAAATCCGCCGGACCAACGCCGAACTGGCCCGCAGCCGCGAGCAATTGCGCGTCAAGAATCTCCAGATGGAGGACGATCTCAAGATGGCGCGCGAAATCCAGCTCACCATGTTACCGCAGTCGTATCCAACGCTGCCGCGCGAGGCCGCGCCCGCCGAGGCCGCGTTTCACTTCACGCATCGCTATCATCCAACCGGCACGGTGGGCGGGGATTTCTTCAGCGTTTCGGCGCTCTCGGACACGGACGTGGCGGTGTTCATCTGCGACGTCGCGGGTCACGGTGTGCGATCCGCGCTGGTGACGGCGATGATCCGCGCGCTGGTCGAGGAGTTGAAACCCCAGGCGAGCGACCCGGGAGAATTTTTGACGAAGCTAAATTCCGACCTGTGCGCCATCCTGAAGCACACCGGGTCGCCCATGTTGACCACGGCTTTTTACCTTGTCGCGAATGCCGCCACGGGCATCACGCGCTACGCCAACGCCGGCCATCCCAAACCCGTGCTGGTGCAGCGGAGTGCCCGCAAAATCAAGATGCTGGAAAACGCCTCGAAGCGAAGCCAGCCCGCGCTGGGCCTGTTTGAGAAAATTCCCTTCCAGACTTCCGAGGTCGCTTTGTCGCCGGGCGATCTGGTGATGCTCTACACCGACGGATTGTACGAGGTCCATGCGCCCGACCAGGAGCTTTACACGCAAGAGATGCTCATGGCCGGCGTGCAAAAGCGTTCCCAAATGCCCGCCGCCCTCTTGTTCGATGAATTGCTGGCCGAAGTCCGGGATTATGCCGCGGACCACGAATTTCTGGATGACGTTTGCCTGGTGGGAATGGAATGGGCCGGCCTGAATCCTTGAGCATGCCAAACGCTGCTCCCACAAGCCTTTCGGTAAAAAAACGTTTCCGCTAAAGAAAAACTTTACTGCCATCGCCCGGCAACTAGATTGATCGGCAATTGAACTATTGATACGTCACGCACCATGGACCTGCATCATCCGATCCTGAGAGAATTCCCCGAACATCGTGAAACCATCAAGCGGCTCAAGGGCGCTGACGAACATTTCCGCCACCTCTACGACGAATATCACCGGCTCGACGACGAAATTTATCGTATCGAAGAGGAAATAGATTTCGCCACCGATCAGGAGATTGACGAGCGCAAGATGCGCCGGGCGAAATTGAAGGATTACATTTACCACCTGATTCGCCACGCGCCCGCGGCCTGCCCGACCTGCAAAGGCACGGGCGTGGCCCATCAGGATGCGTCGGCGTCGTGAGCCGGTTAGGCGTCGCTTCTGTTGCGTGAGCCTTGCCTTGATGTTCGGATGCAATGCCGTGGCGGCGTTTGCTCCACATCCGCGCTGACTTCGCCGCGCGACCGGGGAGCCGGCTTCAGATTTTCAGTTTGAACCTGCGTCGTAATCATAATGCCTTTCGG
>CAZCZP010000288.1:2020-4823 GCA_964502895.1 uncultured Bifidobacteriaceae bacterium | reverse complement strand
CGGCGGTTCACCCACGGCTTTGCTGCCGTAAATCACGTTCTGCTGAGTCGCATTCTTGAGCAGCGTCACGTTGAAAATCTGTGGGGTGTCGCCAACCGATGGAATTTTGTAAGTGTCCGGCGAGTGCGTGAGCAATCGGCCCTGGTCGTCCCACTTGAGTTCCTCCGTCGTCAGCCAGCCCATGCCTTGCACAAAGCCACCCTCAATCTGGCCGCGATTGACGCCCTCGTTGATCGAGTCGCCGACATCGTGCAGAATGTCCACGCGCAACACACGGTGCATTCCGGTAAAGCCATCCACTTCGACTTCCGTCACCGCAGCTCCGCAGGCAAAATAGTGAAACGGCTTGCCGCGTCCTGCCGCGCGGTCCCAGTGAATTCCCGGCGTGGCGTAATAGCCGGTGGCCGAAAGGCTCACGCGTTGCAGGTAAGCCTGCTTGACGACATCCGCAAAGGGTACGCAAGCATCGGAGCGCGGCTCTCCCCGGCCGCAGCGAGTTGGTGACGGCGTGGGTGCTGCGCCTGAGGGCTGCCGTACTCCGCATTCGTTGTCAGCAAACACAACTTTCTCCGCAGAAATTTCCCGACCGACCTTTGCCGACAGCATTTTCGCCGCAACCGGCGCAAGTCGCGTCCGCAAAATCTCGCACGCATTCTTCACCGCCGCGCCGTTCAAGTCCGTCCCAGACGAAGCCGCGGTGGCGGAGGTGTTCGGGACTTTATCCGTGCTCGTCGGCATAACGCGGATTTGTTCGAGCTTCACGCCGAGTTCCTTGGAGACAATGGCCGCGATGTTCGTATGAATTCCCTGGCCCATCTCCGTCCCGCCGTGATTCACCTGCACCGTGCCGTCCTGGTAAATCAGCACCAGCGCGCCCGCCTGGTTCAGATGCGTTACCGTGAAGCTGATGCCGAACTTCACCGGTGTGATGGCGATGCCGCGTTTCATGTACGGGTGGGCCGAGTTCCACGCCGCGATTTCCGCTCGCCGCTTCTCCAGCTCCACAGACTCTTTCAGCTCATGCCAGATTGTTTGAATCCGGTTGTCTTCGATGCGCTGGCCGTAATGCGTCGTATTCGTCTCGCCGTCGCCGCGGTAGAGGTTTCTTTCACGCACAACTTCAGGCAATAAACCGAGGCGACGCGCGATCCGATCCAGAATTTCTTCGATGACCAGCATCCCTTGCGGCCCGCCAAATCCGCGGAACGCCGTGTTTGAGGACAGATTTGTTTTGGCTACCTGCCCGCGAAATTCCACGGACGGGATGTAGTAGCAGTTGTCCAAATGAAACAACGCGCGATCCGTCACGGCCTGCGACAAATCCAGCGACCAACCGCCGTTTGACCAGAGGTGGATCTTTGCCGCCCGCAGCAATCCTTGCTCATCGAAACCAACCGTAAACTTCGCCAGGAAAGGATGACGATGGCCCGTCAGCATCATGTCCTGATCCCGGTTGAATCGCACACGCACGCGTTTTCCGGTGTGATGCGTGGCCAATGCCGCGAGCGCGGCAGGCGTGGCGGCCTGCGTTTCCTTGCCACCAAACCCGCCGCCCATGCGCGGGCATTGCACCACCACTTTGTTCGCCGACAAGTTCAGCAAATGCGAGACGACCTGTTGCACTTCGGACGGATGCTGCGTGGATGAACAAACTAACATCGAACCGTCCTCGCCGCGTTCCGCCCAGGCCGCGTTTGTCTCCAGGTAAAAATGTTCCTGTCCGCCAAGCTCGAATTCACCGTCCAGCGTCAGCGGGGAGGAGCGTAGCGTGTCTTCGCAATTTCCGCGTCGGATGAAATTCGGTTCGTTGTGAAAGCTCTTGTCTGCCAGGGCTTGCCGCAAAGTCAGCACCGGCGGCAGCGGCTCGTATTCGACGACAACCTTTTCTGCCGCCGCGCGACACGCTTCCTGCGATACGCCAACGACAAGCGCAACGATATGGCCGTGAAACAAAACCTCCTTGTCGGCCAAAAGAATTTCGTCGTGCTTCGTTCCGGCGTCGTTCAAGCCCGGAACATCCTCGGCCAGCAGCACGGCCTTGATGCCGGGCATCCGTCGGGCAAGGCTCGCGTCCCGCCTCAGAATTTTTGCCCGCGCGTGCGGTGAGCAGACTGGCCAGACCTCAAGCATGCCAGCAGTCTGGTCGTCCACATACATCGCTTCGCCCGTGACGTGTTTGTGCGCGCTTTCGTGGGGTGGGTATTTTTTTGCGGTCTCATTAACACCGGGCTTTAGCCCGGTGTTCGCCCATAACAATGATGACTCAGCCGTTTCAACGGCGTTCCGCACGCCGGAAACCGTTGAAACGGTTTCCATTCTCCATCCGTCACACACTGGGCTGAAGCCCGGTGCTAATGAGATGGTTTCTGCAAAAAATTTCTCCAGCAAACTTGCAATCAAGCCGCTGCGATACTCTGCCGAGCCGCGTACGTCCGAGATCGGCGTGAATTCCGTCTGCAGAATTGGCAGCGCGCTTTGAATCGTTTCTTGATTCCAAACTTTGCCGAGCAATGCAGCCTCGGTTTTCATCGCTCGCGCGGGCGTTTCCGCCACTCCGCCGTAAGCCAATCGTGCATGGCGCACGACGTTTTGCTCGTCCAAATCCACGGTGAAGCACGCTGCCACGGTGCTGATGTCCATCTCGCGACGTTTGGAAACCTTGAACCAACCCGTCTTGCGCGTCAGGCCTGGCTGGGAAGCGCCGCGTGGGACGATGATGGTTTTTAGAATCTCGCCGGGTTGAAGCGCCGTATTGCGATAGCCAATGAAGAACTCGCTGATGGGCAAGGAGCGCTCTTGTAGT
>CAZCZP010000288.1:0-1920 GCA_964502895.1 uncultured Bifidobacteriaceae bacterium | reverse complement strand
CGGTGACGAGATTGCCGCCCATCGTGGCTCGATTACGAATCTGGCGTGATCCGAACACGCGCAGCATATCACCCAGGGCAGGAAATTCATCCTCCAACATTTGCTCGATCTCCGTCAGCGTGACTGCCGCACCGATGCGCCATTCCGAGTCGGTGCATTTGATTTCCCTCAGCTCCGGCACGGCTTCGACGGAAACTAGCGCTGGAAGTTTCTTGAATCGTTTGGTGATGTCGAGGCCGAGTTCCGTCGCGCCGGCAATCAGTCGAGCCTCAGGAAATTGTTGCCCCAGTTCCAGCAGTTCGGCGAGCGACGTCGGGCGGAAGAATTTTTCCCCGTTGAATTCGTATTTTGTCGCCGCAAGCTTGGCTTCAGTTTTTTTCAGACGCTCAATGAATGCATCTTCCCCGTCGCGTGCAGCACGTTCGGCAAAAGCCTCGATGGCCGCGTCACGAATGGGCCGATAACCTGTGCAGCGACAAAGATTGCCGGAAAGCTGATCATCAAGATCGTCGCTCGTGCGAAGGTCATCGCGGTAATAGCCCTCAAACATCGAGCAGATGAAGCCAGGCGTGCAATAGCCGCATTGCGAGCCGTGGCACTCGACCATTTTGCTTTGCGCCGGATGCAACACACCGCCGCACGCGATGCCTTCCACAGAAATTACTTCACGTCCCGCCAGCAAACACACGGGGACAAGACAACTATTGATCGAGCGATAAGCGGGTTTACCTCTGGCATCGCATTCGAGGATCGCGACCGAACACGCACCGCAATCGCCCTCGGCACAGCCTTCCTTCGAGCCGGTAAGTCCTTGCGCCCGGAGGAATTCGAGCAGCGTGATGTTGGGGGAACAGTCCACAACAACGGGACGACCGTTTAAGGTGAACTGAAGGCTCTTGGTCACGAACGAAAGAATACGGGAAAGCCGACCCGCTGCAACCGCAGTCAGTCGAGAAACTCGTAGGCCGGCAACGTCAGGAACTCCGCAAACTCTTTTGCTTTCGACATTTCACTGAACAATTTCGCGGCGCGGGAATAATTCCCGGCGGCGAATCGCGCGCTGCCGACTTCCTTTTCGATGCGCGCCATCTCCTGCGGCAGGATTTCGTCGTAAAGCTGCGTGGTGATCTTGTGGCCGTCGGCGAGGGCGGCGTTGTGGGCCAACCATTGCCAGATTTGCGCGCGGGAAATTTCGGCGGTGGCGGCGTCTTCCATCAGATTGTAAAGCGGCACACAACCGTTGCCACCGAGCCACGCTTCGAGATATTGCACGCCCACGCGGATGTTTCCCCGCAGGCCGTCCTCGGTGATCGTGCCGGTCGGGACGCTCAATAAATCTTTCGCGGATACGTTCACGTCGTCGCGCTGTTTGGAGATTTGATTCGCCGTCGGCATGTGTTTGTCGAACGCCTTGAGCGCGACGGGCACGAGGCCGGGATGCGCGACCCATGTGCCGTCGTGGCCGTCGCCGGCTTCGCGTTCCTTGTCGGCGAGGACGCGGGCGAGCGCGGCTTCGTTCGCCGCCGGATCGCCCTTGATGGGAATCTGTGCCGCCATGCCGCCCATCGCGTGCGCGCCGCGACAATGACAAACCTTGATGACGTTCAGGCAATACGCGCGCATGAACGGCGAGGTCATCGTGACCTGCGTGCGGTCGGGGAACGTGAAGCCGGGGCGGTTGCGGAATTTTTTGATGAAGCTGAAAATGTAATCCCAGCGCCCGCAATTCAGCCCCGCCGAATGTTCGCGCAATTCGTAAAGAATCTCCTCGGTCTCGAACGTGGCGAGAATCGTCTCGATCAAAACCGTCGCGCGAATCGAGCCGCGCGGAATTTTCAGCGCGTCCTGCGCGAAATTGAAAACGTCGTTCCAGAGCCGCGCTTCGAGATGGCTCTCCATCTTCGGCAGATAAAAATACGG
>CAZCZP010000287.1:0-4861 GCA_964502895.1 uncultured Bifidobacteriaceae bacterium | reverse complement strand
CCCAGCAGCCGGCTCAATGATGCGCAGATGACCAGTTCGCCGCGGATATTCACCAGTCCCATGACCACGCCGCGTCGCCGGTGCGGCAGGGTGTGGATCGTTCGCTGTTCGGCCACTTCCTGAAACGCGGGCGTCGGCAGCCCCAGCCATTCGTGTCCAATGCGGAAGATGACGACGGAGGTCCGCGCCGGGGTGCTGAGTTTTTTTTCCCGCGCGTAGTGTTCCGTCCATTCGCGGCGTTGTTCCGGTGGGATGGGCCGGTCCAGCAGTTGCGCGGCTGCGGCGGAATAGACCGGGCAGTTGCGGCAATGGGTGAATCGTGTCAGCTCGCGGCAACTGCTATTGCCGTTGACGCCGATGGTGTTCCAGCAGTCGTGGATTTGGGCGGCGGGTTCGTGGTGCGGGCCGCTGTCCTGGTCGCCGGGTGTCCATTGGCCCGCGTGCGGGATCACTTCGGGTTGGTTGATTTGTGGGTTCGGTAGGTCCACGTTTCGATCAGGGTTTTTGTTGCGCTCGTTCGGCGCGCCGTTTGTAAGCTTGCGCTCCGGCGCGGTCGCCGCTTTTTTCCAGCAGGAGTGACATTTGCCGGAGTGTTTCGAGGTGGTTCGGTTCAAGGTAAAGGGCTTTGCGATAGTATTCGCTGGCTTTGGGATTTCCTCTGGCGTCGCAGAGCAGGCCCAGCAGGTAATAGGCTTCCGCGGTCGGGCCTTCTTTGCGCAGGTGTGTTTCGCAAATGGCTGCCGCATCTTCCAGCCGGCCGGCATCGGCGAGTTGGCGTGCGGCTTCCAGGGTTGATGGGGTTTCTGCCGTGGTGTGTGTGCCGGCTTGTCTGCGCGGTGTGCGCGGTGCAATTCCGGCTTCTGTCGGTCGGTGCGAGAGTCCGCTTGAAAACGCAACTCCAAGGGCGTCCCGGCGTGTTGCTGACAGGTGTTCAGGCACGCCGCGAATCGCTCCTGTGGCAGCGTCCGGTGTTGCGGTTGTCGCTTTGCGCGGCACGTGTTTCGTCCCGTTGTGCGGGAGGGATTTGCGACAGGCAAAGGCCATCGGCAGGTTCGCGCTCACAAATCCGTTGCCCGTTACGAGCGGTAGTTCCGCAGGACCAACGAACAGCACGCCTTCAGGCGCAAGCAAACGGTGAAGTTTTTCGAGCGCCCGAACTTGTGTTGCCCGGTCAAAGTAGATCAGCAGATTTCGACAAAAGATAAAATCGTAGGGCGCACTGCTGGCGAGAAAATTCTCACCCAACAGGTTCTCGCGATGGAATTGCACGCATTGGCGGACCGAAGGGTTCAATGCGTAACCGTCTTTCGTGTGTCGAAAGTGGCGGTCGCGAAATGCGAGGTCTTTGCCTCGGAAAGAATTGCGGCCATAGATTGCGTTCCTGGCGCGGGCCAGTGCGCGAGCGGAAATGTCCACTCCTTCAATGACGAACCGATTTGGCGGCACAGCCGCGTCGAGCAGCGCCATGGCCAGGGAGTAAGGCTCTTCTCCGGTGGAGCAGGGGACGCTAAGCGTGCGCAAGCCCGCGAGTTGAGACGCCAGGCGAGTGAGGGCCATTTGTGCGAAGGCGGCGAACGGTTCGCGGTCGCGGAAAAACCAGGTTTCCGTCACAACCACCGCCTCAATCAGCTCTTCGAGTTCGGTGGCGGAAGTTTTCAGCAGGTGTTCATAGTCCCCGGCTTCCTTCAGTCCGTGGGCTTTCATGCGCAGCCGTACGGTCCGCTGAATCAGGGTCGAACCTATCGAGGCTGCGTCCAGTCCGATTTCCCGTCGCAGCAAACCTTCAATGCGTATCATGGCTGGCCTCCGATATAGGTGCGAGCAACGACTCGACACTTTCGGTCAAGAGTTTTTGCGCATGCACAAGCTGGATGACACCTTTTTCGTCCATCAAAACCGGACCGAGGTAAGGCGTGGAAGTCAGGTTCACCCCCACATCCTTGAAGTCCTTGGTGTCGCGTTTCATCATGGCCGTGGCGCGTTCGGCGATCAATCCCACCAATTGGTTGCGGCCTCCAGCGTCGCCATACTTTACCACAATGATACGCGTGCTCAATCGTTCCTGCGCGGGGCGGCCGAACATCAACTCGCACAAATCCATCGCGGGCACGGGCTGGCCGCGATAAACGAAAACGCCCGCCACACCCTTGGGCGCTTGCGGGAATTTTTTCAGCGCAACCAGCGGGAGGACTTCGACCACGTGGCGCGCGTCCAACGCGTAACGTTCGTTGCCGAGTTGGAACAGGACTAGAAGCATGGTCTCAATCCAAAATTCAAAGTGAAGAAGCAGAATGCAGTGTTAATAATCCAAGCTGTCCCCTCCCGCTCCGGCGAGGGGGCAGCTTCTTAATTTTGCACTTCTATTGTTCCGTCACTTGGTTTCCAGCTTGAAGCGCGCGACGCTGGTTTGCAACCCCCGCGCAGCTTCGTTGAGTTGTTCGATGGCAAGGTTCGATTCGCGCAGCGTGTCCGCCGTCTGTTGCGCGGCTTCGCTCAACTGCGTCAACGTCTCGCTGATCTGTTGCGCCCCCGTGGCTTGCGCGTGCATCCCTTCGCTCACCGTTTGAAAGCGCGGCGTCAGCGTCTGCACTTGTTGTATGATTTGCGCCAGTTGCGTGCCGACTTGCCGCATGTCGTCCCCCCCGCGCCGCACTTCTTCCGAGAACTTGTCCATCCCCATCACCCCCGCTGTCACCGCGCCTTGCATTTCTTTCACCATCTTCTCGATGTCATAGGTCGCCACCGCCGTCTGGTCCGCCAACCGCCGGATTTCCATCGCCACCACGGCGAAGCCCAAGCCGTATTCGCCCGCCTTTTCCGCCTCGATGGCCGCGTTGAGGGAGAGCAGATTCGTTTGGTCCGCCACTTTCGTGATGGTGGTGACAACGCTGTTGATGTTGGCGGTCTTCTCGTTCAGCACCGCGAGCTTGGTGGTGATGGCGCCCGAGGCGGCTTCGATCTGCCCCATGGTCGTTCCCATCCGCGCCAAGGCGCTTTGCCCGCTGTTGGCGAGTTGCGCGGTGGCTTCCGCCACCTGGCTGACTTCGTTCATCGTCTTGTCCAGTTCTTTGGATGTGGCCGAGATTTCTTTGGAGGTCGCCCCGATCTCCGCCGTCGTCGCGGCGATTTCGTTCGTGGTGCTTTGTTGTTCCTTGGCGGTGGCCGCAATTTCGGTGGCGGTCATGTTCACTTGGATGCCGGAGCGTTGCACGCGCCCGACCAGCACTGATAATTCATCGGCCAGCCGGTCGAGGCCGTTGCCGACGATGCCGAATTCGTCCGCGCGTTGCATCTGGAGGCGTTGGGTGAAGTCGCCTTGGCGCATGCGTTCCAGGGCGGCGACGAGTTGTTGCAGGGGAACGGTGACGCCGGTGCTTTGGAGGCGGGCTACGATGACGGCACCGACACTTACGAGAAGGATGCAGACCAGGCCGAGATTGGCTGTGGTTTGCGCCCGGTTGGCTTCGGTTTCGGTCAGGTGTTGGGTTTGTCGTTTGAGGTCGGTAATGAGTTGTTCGCGTCGTTCTTGGTGGATGGGGTGGTTGGTTTCATAGTGGGTTTGGGCGGCGGCTGGGTCAGTTTGGATCAGTTCGACGATTTTGTTGCGGTATGGAAGGTGAGTGCGTCGGGTGTAGTCTTGGAGATTTTGGATGGCGCCAGCCAAGCCGGGTTGCTGGGGGAAGTTGGCGCGCAGGGTGTCTAGGGTGTTGAGCAGGTCTTGTTCGGCTTCGTGCAGGGTGTTGGTGGTGTTTTCCAGGGTTTGGCCGGGGGCGGATTTGGTGGTGAGGCGGAGGAGGTGGTGGTTGATCCGGCTCAGGTTGTAGAGGATGCGGTAATTGGCTGCGTTGAGGATTTCGGTGTTGCGGTCGGCGGTGGATCGAGTTCTTTCGATCCACCACGCGAGGCATCCGGCGACCAGGAGGAGGCCGATGAGGATTGCGAGGGTGGTGTTGAGCCTCCGCCATATCGTCGTTTTCATGGGGTCGAAGGGAGGTTGTCTCCGTTTTGGTCGGCGGGTCGGCGCACGGGTCCGGCGATTGGTTTTGAGTCGGGTTCGCGGCGCATGGTCGTGGGTGAATGATGGGGTTTGATCGTGAAATAACAAGGGTGTTGTTGGTGCAGTGGCTTTTGCGTCGTTGTCATGTGGCAGGAGTTTTGGTTCGGCGTCGGGGCTGGCTCGCGCAGCGTTAGCCATTGGTTTGTTCGGGTTTAGACCCGACACGGTTACCGTAGTGGTTCGGTCTTTGTGGGGTTGATTGGCGAGGTGTCATCATTTCAAATGGATTCGTGCTCAGTGTGTACCGAATGGTGGGCGGCACGAGTCTCATCTAGTTTTGACTATGAGTCGCAGGTCTTTGCCAAGCGTCCGGGCATTTTTTCCGGCCTGGGGGTTTGTGGCGTGTTGCATTCTCTTGTTGACTTTCAGTGTTAATCTCCGCGCCACCGTCCCCTTTCAATATGTGGGGTTGGACGACACATATTTCGCCTACCAACGCGACGTGGGGGACATGGACGGGGACGGCGATCAGGACGTGGTGGGGATTCAAGAGGGGGACACGCATCTGGAAATCTTCCGCGCGCCGAACTGGACGCGTTCGACTTTGATCAGCTTCAGCGGCACCTATCGCTATCCGCGCGCCGATGATTTCAAGCTCGCGGACATAAATGGAGATGGCGCGGTGGATGTGGTGACGCGGTTGGGGGCTGGCCCCGCTGACGACGGTCCGGGCATCGCCGTCTGGTGCGAAAATCTGGGCAACGGCAGTTTCACCCAGCGCCTCATCGGCAACAGCCTGAGCTACGTCAAAGACATCGTCGTGACGGACCTGGACCGGGACCGCCGCCCGGACGTGGTGATGCG
>CAZCZP010000286.1:0-4863 GCA_964502895.1 uncultured Bifidobacteriaceae bacterium | reverse complement strand
CTAAACAGCGCTCTCCAGTACCGCCGCCGCCGCGGCATAGTTCTGCGTGTGACTCAAGCTGATGAGTACGGCGCGCCCACCCCGAGCCTCCAATAATCTTTGCCCAGCGCCATGCAGAACAACATACGGCTCGCCGCTGTCTTTGCGACGCACCTCCATGTCGTGCCAACCCAGTTGCGCGCCGATGCCCGTGCCGAACGCCTTCGAGATGGCTTCCTTCGCCGCGAACCGTACCGCGATGAACGGCGGGGGTGACTTGTGCGAGAGGCAATATGCGATTTCCGCCGGATGCAGAATTCGATTCACGAAGCGCTCACCAAACTTCTCGAACGACGCCTGAATCCGGGTCACTTCGATGATATCAATGCCGACGCCGAGGATCATGAGACTGCAAGCGAATCGGTTAAAATGCATCGGCTTGGTCCGTTCCCCCTCACCCTGACCCTCTCCCCAAGGGAGAGGGGACAGCGATGCATAGTGCCATGAAAACCGTGGCGCTTCGGAAATGTCAGCACCCTGACAACGATTCTCCCTCTCCCCAAGGGAGAGGGCCGGGGTGAGGGGAAACAAAACATGGATAATCCAGGCCGCATCGTCAGGTGCTGCCACTTATCGCGCCAGAAACACTGCTCTGTGCGGTTCATCGCTTCATGCTCCAGTTAGCTGAACGTCCCTGCCCGAACTTCATCCGGAGTAACCCTCCATCAACCGCAACATCTCCTTCACGGCGCGTTCCATCCCGGCGAACACGGCGCGGCTGACGATGCTGTGCCCGATGTTCAATTCGATCATGTGCGGCACACGATGCAGCTCGGGCAGATTCTCGTAATTCAATCCGTGACCGGCGTTGACCTTGAGCCCGAGTCCATGCGCTTGTTTCGCAGCCGCAATCAAACGGTTCAATTCCTCTTCGCGCCGTTCCTGGTCGGCAAAGTGTTCACCGTACGCCCCGGTGTGCAATTCGATGAACTGAGCACCCACGAATGACGCAGCCTCGATTTGTGTTGGCGTCGGCGTAATGAACAGACTGACCTCAATCCCGGCATCGTTCATCTGCTTGCGCGTCTCGGTCAACGCGCGTTCGTTCGCCACCACGTCCAGGCCGCCTTCCGTCGTTACTTCCTGTCGCCGCTCCGGCACGAGACAAACGATGTGCGGCTTGAGTTTCAGCGCGATGGCCACGATCTCAGGGACGTTTGCCAACTCCAGGTTCAGGCGGGTCTTGACGACTTCCTGCAACGCCCACACGTCGCGATCCACAATATGGCGGCGGTCTTCGCGCAAGTGCGCCGTGATCCCGTGGGCGCCCGCAGCCTCACAGATTTTTGCGGCTTCGACCGGATCAGGCTCGCCGTGGGCAAGTCCGCGATACCGCGCCTCGCGCAGCGTGGCCACGTGGTCAATGTTGACGCCCAGCTTCAGCATGTTGAGTGGAGTTGATGCACAAAATCTCTGTGCCAAAAGCGGGCGACGCGAGCAAACGAAATCACACTGCGAAATCGGCTTTCGGCTTATTAGAGTTCGTTGCCAAGTGATTTCCCTCAGTCTCGGAGCGGACAATTCATCTTCCCTCTCCTCTCAACGGGGAGAGGAATTGAGGGTGAGGGGTGAGACGGTTTAGTCCTGCAGGCGAAGCAACGAGTTGTCCGGCCCGAAAGCAGTTTTCCAGTTGCGCCATTCGCGCGAACTCTGCTTGCTATGCGCCGTGTCCAAGCTGCGCGTGTTCGTAAAATACTGGCTCGTTATCGTGCTTTGGTTCGCGTTGATTTTTGTCGCGTCCGGCGACACGAAATCTTCGCAACGTTCGTCCCGCATTATTGGCCCGCTCATGCGCTGGCTGTTTCCGGAAATGTCCGAGGAGACGATTGGTTTCGTCGTGCTCTTCGTGCGCAAGTGCGCACACCTGACTGTTTATGGCATTCTCGCGCTCTTGTATTGGCGCGCGTTCCGCCAGCCGGTCAAAAACGACACGCGCCCATGGTCATGGACCGAAGCGCGCAACGCCCTGCTCGGCGTCGTGCTTTACGCGATCACCGACGAAGTGCATCAAGCTTTTGTGCCCGCACGCCAAGGCTCGGCCTGGGATGTCCTGATAGACACAATCGGAGGCGCGCTGGGCCTGCTGGCGCTGTGGGCCTACGGCCGGTGGCGCAAGAAGTGGTGAATACGCCCGCGCCGAATTCCCGGCGTGACTTCGCCGGCGCGGCTTGCTAGACACCGCCACCCTCATGAAGCGCCCGCTGGTGCCAGTGGCATTGTGCTATGCCGGAGGACTGCTGCTCGCCAAAGCATTCCAGCCGAATTTGCTCGTTCTTTTCATCTGCGCAATCGCCCTGCTTGTGGCGACACTCGCGTGGTCACGCGCCCGCCCTTTCCTGCTTTGGGCTCTGCTGTTCGCGGTTGGCTGGACGAATATCGTCAGCCGCACCGCCGTCGTCTCGGCGCACGACTTGCGCGTGATTGCAGGGGATTCGGCGCTATTCGTCACCGTGCGCGGCACATTGGTTGAAACACCCAGCCTGCGAATCTTCGAGCGCGACGAGAAAGAATCCTATCGCTCGGTTGCTGAGTTGGACGTGACCGGGCTGAATCGCGGATCGGAGTGGCAGCCGGCGCGCGGTCGCATTGTGGTCACGACCATTGGCGCGCTGCCTCAAAATTGTTTCTCCGGACAGAATGTCGAAGTGACGGGGGTGCTGGCGCCGCCGCAAACGCCCATCGCGCCGGGGTTGTTCAACTACCGCGCCTATCTCGCGCAACTGGGAATTCATCATCAGCTCAAGGCCGGCTCAACCAACGATTGGCGCGTAACCGAACCGGCCTTGACCACGCCGCCATTTACCGACCGTTTCCTCGCGTGGGCGAAGCGCACGCTCGCGCGCGGCCTGCCCGCCGAAGACGAATCCCTACGGTTGATGTGGGCCATGACGCTCGGCTGGAAGACCGCCCTCACCGGCGAAGTCAATGAGCCGTTCATGAAATCCGGCACGATGCACATCTTCGCCATCAGCGGACTGCACATCGCGCTCATCGCGGGAATCCTTGTCAGCCTGCTGCGCGTGTTGCAGGTGTCCCGCGCCTGGTGTGGGATCATCGTTATCCCGTTGCTTTGGTTCTACACGGCAGCGACCGGGTGGCAATCGTCAGCCATTCGTTCCACGATCATGATGACGATCATCATCGGCGGCTGGTCGTTGCGGCGGCCCAGCGATTTGCTCAACTCGCTGGCCGCTGCCGGATTCGTAATCCTGCTTTGGGAGCCTCGACAACTTTTTCAAGCCAGCTTTCAGCTTTCGTTTTTCGTGGTGCTCAGCATCGCGCTGTTCCTGCCGCCACTGGAAAAGCTTCGCGACCGCCTGCTACAGATTGATCCGCTGCTGCCGGCCGAACTGATTCCGCGCTGGCAACGCTGGCTGCGGACCGGCGCGCGAGTTGTGTTGACCTCGTTTGTCACCTCGCTCGCGGCGTGGCTTGGTTCGTTGCCCCTGACGGCTTACTACTTCCACTTGTTCAGCCCGGTAACGCTGCTGGCAAACCTCGTCATCGTGCCGTTGAGCAGTTTCGCCCTGATGTGCAATCTTGGCAGCCTCATCTGCGGCGACTGGCTGCCGTGGGCCACGGAATTGTTCAACCACAGCGGCTGGTTCTTCATGTCGGCGATGGTGAGGATCAGTCACTGGGCAACAGAAATTCCCGGCGCCTATTTCTACGTGACGTCACCAGCCATCGGAACCTGTCTGCTTTATTACGCGCTGCTCATCGGACTGATGAGCGGCTGGTTGCTCGCACCGGGTCGGCGCGCGTGGACGGCGGCGGGCCTTGCGCTGATTGCCGTTCTCTATCTCGGGCGCTGGCACGCGATGCGTTTGGATTACGCATTGACGATTTTGCCGCTCAACGGCGGGCAAAGCATTTTTCTGGATGCTCGCGGCACGGCGAACGATTGGTTGATTGATTGCGGCAACGCCAATTCCGTCGAGTTCATCCTGCAACCGTTTCTCCGCGCGCAGGGCGTGAACAAAGTGCCTCGTCTCGTGCTAACTCATGGCGACCTGCAACACGTTGGCGGTGCGGAACCAGTCACCGACGAGTTCGGGGTAAACGAGATAGTGACCAGTTCGCTCCGCTTCCGCTCACCAGCTTATCGCCGCATCCTCGCCAGCAGGCAGGGCCATCCGCACAAGCACACAACCATCCATCACGGCGATGAAGTTGCGCCCTGGCGAGTACTGCATCCCGCCGAGAGTGACAGTTTTTCCCAGGCCGACGATGGGGCGCTGGTGTTGCTGGGGAAGTTCCACGGGGTTCGTATCTTGCTGCTGTCCGATCTTGGCCGGCGTGGCCAGGAGATTTTGCTTCATCGCTCCAATGATTTGCGCGCCGACATCGTGATCACCGGTCTGCCTGTGCAGACGGAGCCAATTTCCGACGCGCTGCTTGATGCGATTCAACCTAAGGTAATCATCGTGGCCGATTCTGAATTCCCGGCTACAGAACGCGCGAAGGCGCCGCTGCGTGAAAGGATCGAGGCCAATGGCGTGCCGGTTTTCTACACACGCGAAACCGGCGCGGTGACGATTAACATCAGCCGGACGGGATGGAAACTGCAGAGCGTTGCCGGTCTTAGCCGTTAGCCACATTGCCCTAAATTCGTCCCCTTTTCTGGAACACCAACTCTCCATCCTTGGCGCTGACTTTGATTTTGTCATTGGGCCTAAACTCCCCTGCCAGCAACTTCGTCGCGAGCGGGTCGAGCAGGTGTTCCTGGATCGCGCGTTTGAGCGGGCGGGCGCCGAATTGCGGGTCGTAGCCTTCGCTGGCGAGCAGCTTCTTCGCGACCGCATCCACGTCGAGGGTGAGATT
>CAZCZP010000285.1:2301-4907 GCA_964502895.1 uncultured Bifidobacteriaceae bacterium | reverse complement strand
TTTTTGATCTGCGGCACGGCGAGCGCGAGGCGGTTGAGCGCGGCGTCAATTTGAGCCAGCCCGCATTGGTCGCGCGACAGCAACTGAAGTTCAGAATTCATCGCGCGCAGATACGGTGCACCCTTGCGAAAAGCGCTTTCGTTTTCGACGGCGTCAGTGCTGCCGATTCGTGCCAATGCCGAAAGCAACACGCTGCAATCACCGACCAGCGGTTTGATCGAGTAATATTGCACCGCCGTTGGACGCGTCTGCGTGAAGCGCGGCGCCATATGACGACGGATAATTTTTTGCAGGACGAATTCAAACAGGTCTATCTGCCGGTCGCTTTCGATCAGCCACTTTAGTCCGCGGGTGAATTGGTGGAACTCATCCGCGCGCAACGAGCGCAAGGCCGGCATCGCCAGTTCGATCAGCGGCAGCCGTGTGCGTTGAGCGACGGGCAGAACATTCGGCAGGAGGGCAACAACTTTTTCGTGGATGGCCGGGGTCGTCTGGTTGGCGAGTTGGGCGAGTTGCTGCTCCCGCATCGCGGCGTCCTGACTCAGGAGCATCGCGTAAATCAGCGCGACCGCCGTCAACGGTTCACGCGCTGCGGAGCGGACATTTTCGGGAAGTGAATTTCGCAATCCCTCGGCATAGCTCAGGTGCAATGGCGTGGGCGCGCCGAGACTCGGCATCACGGTTTGGGTGCGAATGGCAGCGCGAACGGGAACGGCCGCAGCCATTCCCGCGGCTTGCGCGTGCGGAAACGGAATGACTGGCGGTATCGCCCGGGCGTGCGTTTGCCGTGCTTGCTCCAATAATTCCTCAGTGTCGGCCATCGCGACGCTCGGAAAATTCCCATCCCACGACGGATCAATCGCCCGGATGCGTTCCTCCAGTGGCGGATGCGTGGCCATCGCGTGCAGGAACGATTCGCCCAGTCCATTGCCAAAGAACATGTGGCTGGCTTCTTCCGCATGAGGCGATTGGAGTTTCGAGCCGTAAGCGAGGCCGCCAATTTTTTGCAGCGCGCCGGAAAGTCCGGCGGGGTTCCGGGTGAATTGAACAGCCGAGGCATCCGCCAGAAATTCGCGCTGGCGGCTGACTGCCGCTTGAATCAGGTGTCCAAAAAAAACTCCCACCCAGCCGATGATGATCAACACCAGCCCCAGCAAGGGCAAAGGATTCTTGCGTCCGCGCGTTCGGATTAGGATACGGCCAACGACAGCCAGGCACAGGATACCGAAGATAATTCCCATGAGGCGCAGGTTGAGCCGCATGTCACCGTTGAGAATGTGGCTGAACTCATGGCCGATGACGCCCTGCAATTCGTCGCGCTTGAGCAATTGAATGCAACCGCGGGTGACGCCAATCGTCGCGTCGCTTGGGGAATGTCCGGCCGCGAACGCGTTGATGCCCATTTCGCGATCCAGCACGTAAACCTGTGGCACCGTCACGCCCGAGGCGATGGCCATCTCTTCGACGACGTTGAGCAGCTTGCGCTCGTGCGGGTCGTCGGTGTTGGGCGAAACCAGCCGGCCACCGAGCGATTCCGCCACCGCGCTGCCGCCGGACGCGAGCTGCGCAATTTTGGTGGCGCTTCCGCACACGATGATCACCAGTGTTCCCAGCGCGGCGTAGGTGAACAGATTCGGATTCCAAAGCGCGATTTCTGCGCCGCCCCCGGAACGATTTGCTTTGGCTGAGACGCCTGTGAAGATCAAAAGGCTGGCGAAATAAACCGCCGCGATTATCAGCAGGACTGCGATGACAAAATAGAACACCAGCAGTTTGGTGTTCTTGCGGGCTTTGTCCTGGCGCTCGAAAAAGTCCATGTCTCGTCAAGCCGTCAAGCGCATTGCAGCGTTGCAACGTGTCTCTCCGTCCTCCAATCGTTTTAACGATTCAACGTTGTTTCGCTGTATCGATCAAAACTGCACTTTCGGCGCTTCGCGTTGTTCGGGCTTTTCGACGCTGAACAACTCGGCCGCCGCGAAGTTGAACATGCCGGCGATGATGTTGCTCGGAAACACTTCGCGCTGCGTGTTGTAAGCCATCACGCTGTCGTTGTACGCCTGGCGGGCGAAGGAAACCTTGTTCTCGGTGGAGGTCAACTCCTCCATGAGATTGTTCATGGTGGTGTTGGCTTTGAGATCAGGATACGCCTCGGACAAGGCGAACAACCGGCCCAGCGTGCCGCCAAGCGTACCTTCGGCAGCGATCAATTGCTTCATCGCCTCCGGGTTCGCGGGGTCCGCCGCCACGCGCGTGCTGGCTGACGACGCGGCATTGCGCGCGGCGATAACGGCTTCGAGCGTGCCGCGCTCATGCTTGAGATAACCCTTGGCGGTTTCTACGAGATTCGGAATCAGGTCGTAGCGGCGCTTGAGCTGTACGTCAATTTGTGCCCACGCGTTTTTGAAACGATTGCGCAGTGTGACGAGCTTGTTGTAGCCGCCGATGAGAAAGATGCCGGCGAACAACGCCAAACCACCGAGCACAATTACGATCAACAGTAGCGATCCCATAAAAACCTTTCTGTTAAGTTTGCCAGACAAGTAGGCCAACGCGGGAGAAGCGGCAATTACAAACTCGCAGGCGAAATGGAGCGAGGAGAGTTCGAG
>CAZCZP010000285.1:0-2201 GCA_964502895.1 uncultured Bifidobacteriaceae bacterium | reverse complement strand
TGACTCGGCGCCCCAAAAAATCGAGGTGCGTCCATTGACGATCCTCATTTCGTGAATCCGCGTTGCTTCAGCCAGAACTCGCAGTCACGCGTCCACGGATGGCGCTGCTCCGGTTTCCATTCCCGTGTACCCAGGCCGATGCCGTGCGGACCGCGCTCGTAAACGTGGAAATCAAACCGCGCATCATTTCTTTGAAGCGCTTCCACAAACGCCATGCAATTCTCAATCGGCACACCTTTGTCTTCCCAGGTGTGCCACACAAAACAGGGTGGCGTGTCCTTCGTGACCTGCAATTCACTGGAAAGCTCACGCGCGAGTTCCGGCGGCACATTCGTGCCCAACAGATTTCGCTTCGAGCCTTGATGCGTGAACGGACTGCTCATGCTGATCACGGGATAACAAAGAATTCCCAAGTCCGGCCGCGAACTCTGGCGTTCGACAGGATCGGCGGCATCCGGCTTGCCCGCGTCGAAATGCGTGAGCAACGTCGAGGCAAGATGCCCGCCGGCGGATGAACCCATGATGCCGACGCGCTTAGGATCAAGTTTCCATTCTTCAGCACGGGCGCGAACAGTGCGGACGGCACGCGCCGCGTCGTGCAACATCGCCGGATGCCGATAGCCGCCCGAACCGAGGCGATATTTCAGCACGAATCCGGCGATACCGAATTCGTTCAGCCAGCGGGCGTAGTGGCTGCCTTCGTGATCGGCCAGACCGCCGTAGCCTCCGCCCGGGCAAATGACGATGGCTGCACCGCTGGCTTTATCAGCAGCAGGCAAATACGCAGTGAGGGTTGGAATATCCTTGTCCTCCGTGCCCAGCGCGCCGGGCGCCCCTTCGGGCCAGAGTACAAAGGATGATGGCGACTGCGCTGTGACCGATGCCACGAAACCGAGCAGGGCGAGAAGAGGTAGATGAATTTTCATGTTCGTGGTGAGATTACTCTGCGTGCCGGGGCGATTCAATCCAACATCCTCATTGACCATGTCAGGATTCACAACGGAGCGGGTCAGGATTGCCGTTCTTTCCTTGGCGCGCGGGCCCGACCTTGCCACACTCCGACGTAATCCGATGAAGACTCCTTCAGCCTCAAGATTATTTCTCCTGTGCATTATGGCCGCCCAAATTCCTGGTCCAAGTTTGGCCGCAGACAACTCCGATTCGCGACAGGCCGAAGTCCGGCAGTTGCTCCGCAAAGTGCCGCTGATTGACGGCCACAACGACGTGCCGTGGATGTATCGCAAACGGAGCAACGACCTTTCCTCGGTGGATTTTCGTGCTGACACCAGCCGCTTCAAACCTGCTTGGGCCACGGACATTCCACGGCTTCGCGAAGGTCGCGTCGGCGCGCAATTCTGGTCGGTCTATGTGCCGGCAAAACTCCCGGGCGCCGAGGCCGTGCAGGCAACCGTCGAGCAAATTGACGTTGTTCATCAATTGTGCGCGCGCTATCCGGATACTTTGGAACTGGCACTGACCGCGGCCGACGTGGAGCGCATCCACCGCAAAGGCAAAATCGCCTCGCTCATCGGAATGGAAGGCGGGCATTCGATCAACAATTCCCTGGCCACCCTGCGAATGATGCATCGGCTCGGCGCGCGTTACCTGACGCTCACACACACGCAGAACACCGATTGGGCCGACGCAGCGGGCGATGAGGCGAAGCATCAGGGCTTGACTGAATTCGGCGAGGAAGTCGTACTGGAAATGAACCGCCTCGGCATGCTCGTGGATTTGTCTCACGTGACCGACGACACGATGCGCGACGCCTTGCGCGTGACGAAAGCCCCGGTGATTTTTTCCCACTCTTCAGCGCGGACCATCTGCGATCACCCGCGCAATGTGCCGGATGACGTGCTGCGCCTGACTGCTACCAACGGCGGTGTGGTGATGGTTTGTTTCCTACCGGGTTATGTGACGGAACAACAGCGTGACGAGATGGTCGCGTTCAGTGCCGAGCGGGAGCGGTTGCGGAAGCTTCATCCCGACGATGAGAGTGCGGTCGAAAGGGCCATGGCCGCGTGGCGCGGTTCCCGGCCTAAAGCTCCGCGTGCCACCCTCAGTGACGTGGCTGATCATGTGGATCATATCCGCAAGATCGCGGGCATTGACCATATCGGTATCGGCTCTGACTTTGACGGCTTCGGTGGTCTGCCGCCGGAAGGTTTGGAGGATGTTTCAAAGTATCCAGCGCTGCTGGC
>CAZCZP010000284.1:0-4914 GCA_964502895.1 uncultured Bifidobacteriaceae bacterium | reverse complement strand
GTCGAGGCATCCGATTTGAACAAATACTGGCGTTCCCAGGCAGACTGTGTAGAGTCCCCAAAAGTTTCGTTGGTGAAACGGCATTTGAATCGCGCCGCAATATGAGCAAACCGATAATTGAGCCTCGCCGCATCCTGGTGGTGGACGACGAGCCATTTGTCTGTGACGCGGTCAAGATGATGCTCGCCTTCGACGGGCACAACGTGGATACGGCCAGCAGCGGCAAGGAAGCCTTGGAACTCTTCGACAAAGGGAAATACGATCTCGTCATCACGGATTACGCCATGCCCTCCATGAAAGGTGACGAACTGGCCATGGCCATCAAGAGCCGCATACCGGCACAGCCCGTCGTGATGATCACCGCCTATGCGGAAATGCTCAAGGCCTCGAGTCATCCGTTGGGCGGAGTGGATTTCATCATCAGCAAGCCGTTCCTTTTGGAAAACCTGCGCGAAGCCATCAACAAGAGCGCCCCAGTCACCACCTCGGGCGGTTCCGGAAGCTGATCGCCTGTCGTTTTTTGTTCCCCGCCCCGGTCAGCCAAATCAGCCGCAGGCGTCGAACGGGTTTATTTAATCAATTCTCAGGCCGGATTGTCAGCCGGTTCTGAAAGCAACACCGCTGAACAAGAATGAAAACGCTGAAATTCTTTCTCGCCGCGGCCTTTGCCCTCAACCTCGGTGTTTCGCCGAAAGCAGCCGAGCCGCCACCGCGAAGCCGGCCCAATATCCTGTTCATCATGTCGGATGATCACGCGGCGCACGCGCTCAGCGCCTACGGCAGCAAGATCAACAACACTCCGAACCTCGATCGCCTCGCCAAAGAAGGCATGCGCTTCAATAATTGTTTCGCGGTAAATTCCATTTGCGCCCCAAGTCGCGCCGCCATCCTGACCGGCAAGTATTCTCACGTCAACGGAGTCACCGTCTTCAATCGCTTCGACGGAAGTCAGTGGACCGTCGCCAAGGCGCTCCAATCCGCCGGTTATCAGACGGCCATGATCGGCAAATGGCATTTGACCAGCGACCCGACCGGCTTCGATTACTGGGACATCCTCCCGGGCCAGGGGCTTTACCATGACCCGGCTTTCATCAAAATGGGAACGCGCGAAAAAATTCCGGGCTATGCGACGGACATCATTACCGACAAGGCGATCGAGTTTCTGAAGAATCGTTCAAAGGACAGACCGTTCTTCCTCATGTGCCATCATAAAGCGCCGCATCGTCCATGGGAGCCGGACGCCAAACATGCGCACTTGTACGACGACGTGGAAATCCCCGAGCCGGACACGTTCAACGATGATTACGCCACGCGCGCCGCCGCCGCCCGCGAAGCCACCATGCGGATTGACGGTCATCTGACGCGAAACGATTTGAAGATCACGCCACCGCCTGAGTTGAAAGGCGAAGCACTTGCCCAGTGGAAGAACGGCGTTGACACTGAGATGGAGGTAACCGTCAACGGCGAAAAGAAAAAACTCCAGGGCGAGGCGCTCAAGAAATGGAAATACCAGCGTTACATCAAAGACTACCTGCGCTGCATCGCCTCCGTGGATGACAACGTCGGTCGCCTGCTCGATTACCTTGATCAAGCCGGGCTGCGCGACAATACCATCGTCATCTACACGTCGGACCAGGGATTTTTTCTGGGCGATCACAACTGGTATGACAAGCGGTTTATGTATGAGGAATCCATCCGCATGCCGTTCCTGATTCGCTACCCGGGCAAGATCAAAGCCGGCGGCGTCAACGACGCGATGATTCTAAACGTGGACTTCGCGCCCACGTTTCTCGAATACGCCGGCGTGCCCGCGCCGGCCGAGGTGCAAGGCCGCAGCCTCATGCCACTGTTGCGTGGCGAACAGCCCAAGGACTGGCGCACCGCCTGGTACTATCGCTATTATCACTATCCTGCGGATCACCGCGTTCACCCGCACTACGGCGTTCGCACTGAGAGCCACAAACTCATTTACTTCAACCGCCTCGACCAGTGGGAGCTCTTCGACCTAAAGAAGGATCCGCGCGAACTCAAAAATGTTTATGCCGATCCGACCCAGGCGGACACCGTGAAACGGCTCAAAGCCGATTTGGCCCGCCTGCGGAAAGAACTGGACGATCGCGACCAGTGGCAGGACGTGCAACAGTAAACCAGCCTTCAAGGCGATCCGAAAATCAAGCGTGCGCCGGAAAAACGACAGGACCCTTGCGAGGTTTTCGCAGCCCGCTAAAGTAGCCGCATGACCTGCGTTACTTTCACCGCTGCGCCGAGTGAAGCCCGGTGGCGAAAGTTGGCAATGTTCGCATCTCTGGTTTTGTTCACGACGTGGATTGCCGTTGCCGGGGAAAAGGCAACGTTCGGAGGATTGCTGAACCAGGCCAACGCGGCGTATTCGTCCGGCAAACGTGAGGAAGCCATCGCGCTGGTGACTCAAGCCATTGCCCTCGAACCAAAGAGTCCGCGCGGCTACTTCTTTCGTGCGAAGTTTTACGACGACCGTCGGGAGTTTGCCAAAGCCATCGCCGATTTCGACCAAGTCATCCAGCTCAACCCGCGCCTGCCCGACGCCTGGCAGAATCGAGGCTCCACTCATTTCAAACTCGGCCACATCAAGGAATCCATCGCCGACTTCGACAAGGTCATTGAACTGTTGCCACAACAAGCCCCGAACCATTGGCAACGCGGCATCTCGCTCTACTACGCCGGCCGGTTTGAAGAAGGGCGAAAACAATTCGAGCTGCACCAGACGGTCAACACCAACGACGTTGAGAACGCGGTCTGGCATTTCCTTTGTGTCGCGCGCGCCAGCGGTGTGGAAAAAGCCCGCGCGGCGCTTATTCCAATCAAGGGCGATTCGCGCGTGCCCATGATGGAAGTCCACGCGCTCTTCGCCGGCAAACTCAAACCGGAAGATGTGTTAAAGTCCGCCGGCGCCGGCGACCTCCCCAAGACGCAACTCAACCGCCAGTTGTTTTTCGCGCACCTTTACTTGGGATTGTACTTCGACGCCATCGGCGACGAGAAACCGGCGCGCGAGCACATCATCCAGGCCGCCAAACAACACCTGGACGGCGATTACATGGGCGACGTTGCGAGGGTCCACTTGCAACTGCGCTGGCCGGAGAACGCCCCGGCAAAACAACCCAGGTAAAATTCGGATACCGACCTCGCGGGCCGTTCGACCCCGACGCGTAAAACGAAATCCTCGTGCGGGGTAAAAGCGGTCCGCTCACTCGTTCTCGCGGACCTTACCATCGGGGGACTCCCGTTTGCCCATTCTAAAACGGCTCAAGAGCGCACACTGAATTGGCGACTCACTTCGGCAGCCAGCTTTTCACCGGGCCGCCGCGTTTGATCCAGTCTTCATCGAATACGGCGCGGTTCACCACCGTGCGTTCGTGCGAAGTGAAGATGAGATGAATTTTTCCGTCTGCCGTCTGTACCACCATCGGGTAGGCGTAATCGTAAGGGCCTTCGGCAACATTTCGTTTCCAGGGCCATGTTTTGTCGTTGTCCGGTGAGAGCGCGACGGCCAGTGGCGTGCGGTCGTTCATGCTGTCATTGAACACGAGCAACAGATTTCCGCTGCGCAGCTTGATGAAGTCCACCGCGGAATTCGGATTCTTGAATTGCGTATTGACGCCTTCGCTCCAGGTCCAGCCGCCGTCGTGTGATTCGGCGCGGATGGTCCAGCCGTTGGTCGTGGGTTCGAAATTGCCGCCGCGCCGGATGTAGGCGACGAGAAAGTTGTCCCGGATCTCAACCGGCACCGGCTGGATGTTGCCCGTGGCCGAACGGATGCGGCCCGTTTGTTTCCACTCTTTCTTCTTCACGTCATAACGAAGAAAAAGCCCGCAACTGTCCGGCGCAGTCATTTCAGTATCGTGACCCGTTTCGTAGTAGAGAGGCAGCAGGTAATCGCCGTTGTGCAGGACGATGGGCCGGTTGCAGACCATCATGCCCATGTCGCTCACAAGCGGGAAGGCGTCCGACCACGTCTGGGCGTTGTCGTGTGAAACCTTGGCCTGCACGCGCGATGTGGACCACGTCTCGCCGTAGCGGACCACGTAGAACAGCCACACCAACCCGTCGGGCGCCTGCCAGACCACGCCGTTGCCGAGCGAGCGGAAGGGATCGCTGGCGATGCGGGCCGGCTTCGTCCACTTGCGGCTGCCCTTTTTCAAGCGCGAGCCAAACACGCCGGTGTCCACCGCGTATTCGCCTTCGCCGCCGTAATAGACCGCGTAGAGGTCGCCGTTGCTGAGCGCCTCGATGCGGGCGGGATGTTTGTACGGGCCGGTTTTGATCTCCGGTCCGAACATCCGCTCGATGCGCAATTCGCCAGCCGGCGTCAGGCTGGTGGAAACAAGAAAAACCAGCAGCGACGTGATCCCAAAGGAAGTTCCTAACACCGGGCGGTGACTCATGCGCCAAGGAAATACGGCGGGATGCCGCTGGTCAAGCCCAGGGAAGATTCTGGAATGCCCCGCAGGAAAAGTTTTTCGCCGCCCGGGCGGCGATTATCCCACAGGGCAGGGGGTGAAACCGTTTTTCGTTGAAGTTGACGCTTCAAAGCAGCGTGGCGCTTCGCTTCCCGCCGCAGTCCAAGAACTCACTTGCGCTTTTCCAGCAACTTGTCCAGCCGCTCGCGATAGTTGCGGCTCATGGAAAGCTTGGTGCCGTTGAGCAACAGCACCGAGTAATCGCCGTGAAAGAGCGGCTGGAATTCCTTCACGCGATCCAGGTTCACGAGCGCCGAGCGGCTCACGCGCATGAACTTTTCCGCCGGCAACTGCGCTTCCAGGCTGGCCAGCGTCTCTCGGACGTAATGCGACTCGCTGCCGCTATGGATGCGCACGTAGTTGCCGTCCGCCTCCAGCCAGTCAATCGCCTCGGCGCGCACGAACACCACGCGGC
>CAZCZP010000283.1:0-4931 GCA_964502895.1 uncultured Bifidobacteriaceae bacterium | reverse complement strand
CCAGCGAGGGATTGCTTTTCCTGACCAATGATGGAGAATTCGCCCTGCGGTTGACTCACCCGCGTTATGGTGTCCGAAAAAAATACGTCGTCACGGTTGAGGGCCGCATGGAAGACGGGTTGCTCAAACAGTTAGAGCGCGGCGTGTGGCACGATGGCGAGAAGTTGAAAGCGGAACGCGCGCGGCTGGTTTCGTCCGGCGGTTCGCAGCGGGTCGTGGAACTGGAACTCGCCGAGGGCAAAAACCGCGAGGTGAGGCGGATGTTTGAATCGCAAGGGCTGACGGTGAAGCGGCTCGTGCGGACGCAGATTGGCAAAATCAAATTGGGCGAATTGAAAACCGGACGTTGGCGCACATTGACACCGACGGAGATTAAAACTCTACTTTCCTGAGCTATGAAAAAAATTGGTTGGATGATTTTTGGGATGATGGTTTGCACAAGTTTGGTTGCGCAGCCGGTGGCTGATCCACCCCCGGCAGCAGCCCAAAAAAAGGCAGCCAAGAAAGCCGCGCCAGCCGAGAAGCCCGCGGTTGCGGAAAAACCCATCGTGCTCGTGCCCGGGCCGGCGACGATCACCGGTGACAACGTGAACGTGCGCGGCAAGGCGTCTTTTGTCGGTGAGATTATTGCTCGCTTGAACAAAGGCGACAGCGTAAAGGTCATCGAGCAAGTCATTCGCGAAAAACCCAAAGCCGGCGAACCGTCTCAGTGGGCCAAGATTGGCTATCCAACCAACCAGCACGTCTGGGTGCATTCCACTTATGTTGATGCTTCAAATAAAGTTGTGTTACCAAAGCGCCTGAACGTGCGCGCTGGCCCGGGGGAGAATTACAGCATCGTCGGCCTGATGGAGAAGGGTGCGCCGGTGAAGGAGATTTCGGTGAAAGGCAACTGGGTGGAAATCGAAGCGCCCGCGGATGCCTACGCCTTCATCGCCGCTCGGTATTTGAAACAGGAAGGGCCTGAGGCGACGGTGCCGCCGGTCGTTTCGATTGCGCCACCCATTGCGGAACCTCCACCCACGACAACGCCCGTTGCCGAGCCTCCGCCCGTGACACCCGCCGGCACAAACGTGGCGAGCACCACTGCTGAACCGACCGGACCCACGCCGACCGCTGATCCGATAACCGCTCCCGCGCCCCCGGCGGAAGAGCCGTTGCCACCGCGCGTCGTTTCACATGAAGGCATCGTGAAGGACACGGTGAGCATTCAAGCGCCGACCCGGTTCGCACTGGTTTCGCCAGAGAACGGACGCACCATCAATTATCTCTACACGACCTCGACCAATCTCGATTTGGTCCGCTACAAAGGGCGGCACATTATCGTCACGGGCGAGGAAGGCTTGGACAGACGCTGGAAGAATACACCGGTCATCACGATTCAGCGCATCCAGGTCCTCAAGTAGAAACCGCCGCGTGCGTGCGCTGTCTCGCGGCGGGGCGGAACTTCATGGCACTGACCAACCTAATTGACGGGCGAGCCATCGCTGCGCAAATCCAGGGCGAACTCGTCGCGCGGATTGCCGCGCTCAAAGCCCACAGTGTGCGACCGGGACTGGCGTTCGTGCGCGTGGGCGAGGATCCAGCCTCGAAAGTTTATGTTGGCCGTAAGGAGAAAGCGTGTGCCGACCTGGGCATTTTTTCCGAGACGCAGGTCTTGCCCGAAAACACGACCGAAAAGGATTTGCTCGCGCTGCTTGGGCGGCTGAACGCGGATTCGCGACTGCACGGAATTCTTGTTCAAGCACCGTTGCCCAAGCAAATCCGGCAGGAAGTGATTTATGCGACCGTGCTGCCACAGAAGGACGTGGACGGTTTTCATCCGGTGAACGTGGGCAAGCTGATGTTGGGCGATTCAACGGGCTTCCAACCTTGCACACCGGCGGGGATTCGTGAGTTGCTCATCCGCTCGAACGTGAAAACGGATGGCGCCGAAGTCGTTGTGCTGGGACGCGGCAACATTGTCGGCAAGCCGATGGCAGCGATGCTCTGTCAGAAGGACAAGCACGCGAACGCCACCGTTACCATTTGCCATTCGGGCACGCGCGACATCAAAGCGCACTGCCGGCGCGCGGACATCTTGATCGCCGCGATGGGTGTGCCGGAATTTGTGAGGGCTGACATGGTCAAACCCGGCGCCGTGGTGATTGATGTGGGGGTGAACCGCGTGAACGATCCGAGCGCGAAGAACGGCTCGCGGCTTGTGGGCGACGTGGCGTTTGCGGAAGTTCAGCCCATTGCCGGCAAGATAACGCCCAACCCCGGCGGCGTCGGACCAATGACCATTGCGATGCTGATGCAGAACACGGTTCGCGCGGCAGAGTGCAAATGAACTTTCAAAAGTCGAACGCCAACGCTTGAACAATTTATGAACCCAACCCGTATTCTCCCCGACCTGCAATGCTCGCTGTTGTGCGAGGAAGTTCGCCAGGAGGCCAACGGAAATTTTATCATCATTGGGGTGATCAATTTCATTCGCGTGCCGAAATTGCCGGTGGTCGCCTTCAAGCTGAGCGTGTTCAATCGCTGGACGGCGGGCCTCGGCCAGTTCACCGAGTGTGTTCGTCTGGTTGGTCCCGACCAGATGACGGTTCTGCGGAAAGGCGAATTGAAATTCGCGCTTCAGGACGCCACATATAATGCAACGAACGTAACGCTCTTCGCCCAGGTGGAATTCAAAGCTGCTGGAACTTATTATGTCGAAGTGCTGGTGGACGACGTAATGAAACTGCGCTACCCCGTGCCGGTTCTGGTCGCGCCGCCGCAGCAACCGCAAACTCCCGGCGCGCAAAATCCCAAGCCTCCGGAAACCAAGCCGGAAGCGTAACCAGCAAGGCGCACCGCGCATCCCGCACGCGCCATTCGTTCAAACCCTTCGCGCTTTGGGGTTGAATTCGCCGCCGTCGCCTCATCTTATGTAGGAGATGGAAACACTGCCGCGGACAGCTTGGGAACCGATCACGCCTAGTGGCGTGGCCGCGTTTGCCCGGGCAAAGGCCGGGCGATTGCTGCTGGTGCAGTTCCTTGTCGCCCTGCTGGTCGCCGCAGTGGTCGTGTGGTTTCTCTACGATGGTTGCTGCCCAACAATCCGAAAAGCCATTCAACAAATGCCGGCTCAGGGGGAAATACGATCGAGCCAGTTGATCTGGCGCGGCCAGACACCGTTGCTGCTGGCTGAGAACCGTTTTCTGGCATTGAGTGTGGACGTGAATCGTGCGGGGGACATTCGGTCGCCAGCGCACCTCCAGATCGAGTTTCGCCGGGACAGAATTCTTTTCCGTTCATTGTTCGGCTACTTGGAAACGCCGTATCCCGATGGGCGGGTCGTAGCTTTCAACCGCACAGAACTGGAGCCATGGTGGGGCGCGTGGCAGCCGTGGTTGCTGGCCATCGCGGGCGCCGGCGTGGTTACGTACCTGATGCTAAGCTGGTGGGTGCTTGCAACGCTCTACGCCACACCAGCCTGGCTGATTGCATTTTACGCGAACCGCGATTTGAATTTGCGCGAGAGTTGGAAATTGGCAGGCGCTGCCTTGATGCCGGGCGCGTTGCTGATGGCCGTCGCGATACTCCTTTATGGCTTGGCCGTGATTGATCTCGTGCACTTGTTGTTTGTATTTGGCGCACACCTGGTGTTGGGCTGGGTGTATCTATCCATCAGCCCATGCTTCTTGCCGGCAGTTACCGCAGCCGGCTCAAACCGGCGAAATCCGTTCACCTCGCCGCCGAAGGATTAAAAAGGAGACATCAGACAACCTTGACACGTCTCAGTGCGTGCCAGACAATTCTGCCACACTAGAAAACCCGCGCGGCCATTTCCCGCGTACAACCACGGAATCTGCTATGAAACGAACTATCTGCCGAATCGGGCTGACCATGCTGGCGTTGGGCGCGCTGGCCAACACTCTTTCCGCGTCAAACTGGATGGCGGGAATGAAAGAAGGCAAACCGGAATTCAAATCCATGGGCCCGCTGGCCTTCGGACCGGAGGGAATTCTCATCATCGCCGACACCAAAGCGGCGGCGGTCACCGCCATTGCCACGGGAGATACTGCGCCCGCCAAAGAGGCCAAAGCGCTCAAGGTGGAAGGGATTGACCAGAAAATCGCCGGCCTGCTCGGCACCAGTGCCGACCAGATTCTTATCAGCGACATGGTGGTCAATCCTATTTCGCGTAACGCGTACGTCGCCGTTTCGCGCGGGCGCGGACCGGACGCCATCCCCGTTCTTGTGCGGGTCAAGAATGGCGGTGAACTCGAAGCCGTGTCGCTCGACAAGGTGAAATTCTCTCGCGGCGAACTGCCTGATGCGCCCGTGGACGGCGTGGTGGGGCAAGGAAATCGCCAAAGCAATCCGCGCCAGGAATCCATCACGGACATCGCGTTCTTCCAGGACCGTATTCTGATCGCCGGATTGTCGAACGAGGAATTCGCCTCGACGCTGCGCGCAATTCCGTTTCCGTTCGAGAAGGTGGCCAACGGCACAAGCGTGGAAATTTTTCATGGCGCGCATGGCCGGTTCGAGACGCGTTCGCCAGTTCGCACCTTTGTGCCGTTCAATGTGGGAAGCGAGCCGTCCTTGATTGCGGCCTACACCTGCACGCCACTCGTGCAGTTTCCGATCAAGGAACTGTCGCCCGGCGCGAAGATCAAAGGCAAGACCATTGCCGAACTCGGCAACCGCAATCGTCCGCTTGACATGATCACGTATCAAAAGGACGGCAAGGATTTTATCCTCCTGGCCAACAGCAGCCGCGGCATCATGAAGATCAGCACGGATAACATCGAAAAGGCGGAGAGCATTACCGACAAGGTTGACGACAAAAAAGGTCAGAGCTACGAAACTATCGCCGCTTGGACTGGCGTGGACCAACTCGACAAGCTCGATGCACAAAACGCTTTGGTGGTGCGCCGCGGCGAAGGTAATTCCTT
>CAZCZP010000282.1:0-4988 GCA_964502895.1 uncultured Bifidobacteriaceae bacterium | reverse complement strand
GAACCCGCCGACATGAAATCGCTCTGCAACGGCAAAGACCTCAAAGGTTGGGACGGCGACATGCGGCTTTGGTCTGTGAAAGACGGCGCCATTCGCGGCGAAACAACCAAGGAAAATCCTACTTACGGCAACACGTTCCTCCTCTACGTTGGTGACCAGGGCAAGCCGGTCGTCTTCAAGGATTTTGAACTTCGCCTTTCGTTCCGAATTGAGGGCGGCAACGCCGGCGTCCAATACCGCTCCACGCACAAGCCATTCAAGGCTGACGACAAGAACAAGTGGGTCGTGGCCGGCTATCAGGCCGAGGTAGAGAACACCCCGGGCAAGGTCGGCTTTCTCTATCATGAATCCGGACGCGGCTGGCTCGTGAACGTGGGCGACAAGGTCGAGATCGGCGAGGACGGCAAGCCGCAGGTCACCGGCAAGCTGGGCGACAATGACGCCATCGGCAAGACCTACAAGAAATCCGACTGGAACGATTACGTCATCCGTTGCGAAGGCAACAAAGTGCAGCACTGGCTAAACGGCATCCAAACCATCGAACTGATGGACAACGACACGCAACCCAGCGTGGACAAGGACGGGAAGCCCAATCCTTATTCTGCCCGCTGCATGGATGGAATTCTCGCCTTACAGATTCATGCCGGACCGCCGATGTGGGTTGAATACAAAAACGTTCGGATCAAGGAACTGAACAAGTAATCTCGGAGGCGATCTGCGCGGCGGACTTGCGCCTTGCGGCGCAAAGCTCGCCTGCGCACGTTCGATGGTTTCGTCGTCTCGTTTGAGTTTGCGTGGACTTGGGTTTCGCTGTTCGGGGTCGTTGTGCTTTTTAAGCCACCCAAATCATCCAACCCTTGTTCACCAATTCGAGGAAAGGCCAGGTCAGTTTCTCCCGGCGGGCGCGGGCGCCGCACCTATGCCTCCCGGTAAGTGATGCGCGCCTTGCCCAGATCGTAAGGAGACATCTCGACCTTCACCTTGTCGCCGACGCTGATGCGGATGAAGTTCTTGCGCATCTTGCCGGAGATGTGCGCGAGCACTTCATGGCCGTTGGGCAGTGCCACGCGGAACATCGTCCCCGGCAGGACCTGCGTCACCGACCCGGTCAGTTCGATTGGTTCTTCTTTGGGCACGCGAATGTCAACGGAACGGGGCTGTATCTAAATGAGCGGCGTGTCAAAAATCAATTCCTTTCCGTTCGACCCAAAACGATTTTTGCGACCCTTGCCCCGAGGGTTCCGCGCCGAAAAACGCAATGGACAACATCGGTGGAATCGGTAAAGTCGCCCGCACCTTTTTATGAAAAGTAACTTGGCCCACATGGTTCTGACGGTTTTGCTGGCGGTCAGCCTGTTGCTGTCCGTGGTTTTCTGCCTACAATTCATGTTCCGTGTCCGCGAATACCGTCACATCAGCGGTCAAATCAACATTATCAACGGTGAGCGGGGGAAAATCCAGGCCCTCGCCGCCGAGTGCATGCAATACAGCGAGAAGAATCCCGCCATCAATCCCATTCTTGAAGCCGTGGGATTGAAACCCAAAACCGTGCCCGCGGGCAGCAAACCCGGCAGCAAGTAAGCCTTATGAACGACCTCGAATCCAGGAACGTCCCGGCGGGCGGCAACGACGAATTGCGGCAGCAATGCGCTTCGCTCCAGCGCCAGGTCACCACACTATTGCTCGCGGTCTTCGTTCTGAGCGGAACGGTCACCGTCTTTCTGTGGCGGCAGGCGCGTTACGCCCGCGCCGATCTCGAAGTGCTGAAGCTTCCCGCCTCGCAGGTATTCCAATCCTACAAACAGGAAAAGGTGATGATTGACGATTTCGTCGCCCGGCTCACCGAGTTCAGCAAGAAGGATCAGAACTTTGCGCCGATTTTCAACAAGTACAAGTTCCAACCGGCCGCGCCCGCTGCTGCCACCTCGGCGCCGCCAGCGGCGGTTACTTCCAGCGCCCCTCCGATCGTCCCCGCGGCTACGCAGAAAAAATAGCCGCGTGATCTTCGCGACACCGGCGCAAAGGTTTTATGGTTTCGCGACCGGCGAGACTTCCAATGAGTAACCTGCGTTGGGATTGGTCCCCGGTTTCGTAACACCTTTTCGCGCGGCAAGGTCCGGCGGCTCCCATTGCCGATCCTGGTCGCGGGTTTCTTCAATCCAGTTCTCCAACACTGAACGCAGGCGTAGTAGCACCGCCTGGTGCGGCGGTGAATGAGCCAAGTTCTGAATCTCATGCGGGTCGTGTTGAAGGTCGTAGAGTTCCTCGACCGGCATCGTGGGTGCGCAGAGAAATTCCTGCGGCGGCGTCAGCTTCCCTTCGGCGTGCAACTGCGGCAACAACGACCAAACCGGATATTGGCGCTGCTTGTATTCGTTGGCTTGCAGAAAAGGCCGGTCCGGCGTGAAGTTGCGGATGTAGCGATAGCGCGAGTCGCGCACGGTGCGGAATCGGAAAACCGTTTCATCGCAACGATCCCGCGCTCCAAAAACATAAGTGCGCGGCGGCTCGGCGCGATCACCCAGAAAAATCCTGCCCTGCATTTTCGGGGGCTTCTTTGCACCGGCGAGGCCGAGCATCGTGGGCGCAAGATCAATGGCTTCGAGCAAGTTGCCGTTCACCGTGCCGGGCCGAAATTGTTTTGGCGCCGGAAAATTTTTCGGCCATCGAATGATCAATGGGACGTGAAGGCCGGAATCGTAACAAAATTGTTTGCCCCGGACATGCGCCTGGCCGTTGTCGCCAAAAAACACAACGACGGTATTGTCCGCCAAGCCGTCGGCTTCGAGCTGTTTGAGCACCAGCCCCACTTTGCGGTCCAGGTCGCTCGCTGCGTCGAGATATTTTGCCCAATCCTCGCGGGCCACGGGATGGTCGGGCGTCCATGGCGGAATCTCCACCCGCTCGGGATCAGCGCGTTTTGGTGCGTGGAAGGCGCGGTGCGTTTCCTGGAAATTGATCTGCGCGAAAAAGGGTTGCTGCGATTTCAAGTCCGCCCAGCGGTCGGAATCGAAGGGTTTGCCGGCGTAAGTGAAATTCCAATCCGTTTTACCCGAACCTTTGAATCCGAGCGCCGGCGGCAATTCGCGCACGTTCGCCGTGAAATAACCCGCCTCGCGCATCCAATCGGTCACCAGCCGCACGCCTTTCGGCAATTCGTAGCCGTCGTCACGATGCGAGCGATGATTGTGCGCGCCGATGGCGGTCTGATACATGCCGGTCATGAACGCGGAGCGGCTGGGTGAACACACGGGCGCGGTGGTGAAGAACCTTGTGTAACGCACACCCTGCTCCGCCAGTTCGTCGAGATTCGGTGTCCAGACTTCACGCGTGCCGTAACAGCCGAGATGTGGACCGAAATCCTCGGCGATGAGCCAAAGGATGTTGGGATGATCCGGCCGATTCGCCGCGTGGGCAGCGGATGCGGCGTCACCGAAAACGAACGCGGCTACGCCGACCAGTGCGGAGATGATTTGTTGTTTGAAGTTCGATTGAGTGAATTTCATGGTGCGCGTGAGTTGATGGTTCGCAGGCGATCAAGGTCACGATCGGATCATGCCAGTGCTCGCCACGGCAAAAAAGCATTTTAGAATTCGGTTGACCCTGCGCCGTGCGCGGAGTTATCCGTCAGTTGAAATGACTGATCCCCGTCCAGATTCCCGAGGAGCGCACACCATGACAACACAACTCAATCGCAGAGATTTCATCGGTAAATCTTCGGCGGCTGGCGCGGCACTGGCGCTCGGCGTGCCAACAGCGATACGCGGTTCTCAAACCGCGGCCAAACCCGCGATGCTCGGCGGGCCAAAGGCGCGCGCGGCGGGATTTCCCGGTTGGCCGGTGTTCGATCAGACCGAGGAGAAGGCGTTGCTCGAAACCCTGCACAGCGGGCAATGGTTTCGCGGCAGTGGCAAGGCCGTGGCGAAGTTCGAGGACGAATACGAAAAACTGACGGGCGCGAAACATTGTATCGCTACCTCGTGCGGTACGAGCGCCCTGGCGACCGCGCTCGGCGGACTGGACATCGGACCGGGCGACGAAGTCATAATTCCACCCTACACGTTCGTGGCGACTTACAACGTCGTCGCGTTGAACTACGCGTTGCCCATCTTCGTGGACACGGACCTCGAGAGTTTTCAGATTGACGCGGACAAAATCGAAGCCGCCATCGCCAAGGAGACCAGAGCATTACTGCCCGTGCATATCGGCGGTTCGCCGGCGGACCTGGACAAGATTCTGGAGGTTGCCAACAAGCACAAACTGCCGGTGATCGAGGATGCCTGCCAGGCGCACCTCGCCGAATGGCGCGGCCGCAAAGTCGGCACGCTCGGTCTGGCCGGCTGTTTCAGTTTTCAGGCCAGCAAAAACCTCAACTCGGGCGAAGGCGGCGCGGTGCTCACGGACGACAGCGAGTTCGCGGAGATTTGTTACAATTTCCATAACCAGGGCCGGATGCGGAAACCCGCCGCTTCATTCCAGTACTCCGGGTCGCGCGGCTCGAACCTTCGGCTATCGGAGTTCCAGGGAAATCTGTTGCTCGCGCAAATGACTCGTGTGGTCGAGCAAACCCACCGCCGCACCGAGAACGCAAATTATTTGACCAAACTGCTCAACGAAATTCCGGGGATCAAACCCGCGAAACTTTACCCGGGCACGACGCGCAGCGCCTACCATCTCTACATGTTTCGCTACGACAAATCGCAGTTTGCCGGATTGGAGCGCGGAAAATTCATGGAAGCTCTCGGCAAGGAAGGCGTGCCCTGCTCGGGCGGTTACGGCGTGATGAACAAGGAAGCCTACGTGTCCGGCCTCGCGAAGAATCCGCGTTTCCTCAAAGTCTATGGCGAGAAGCGGATGCAGCAGTGGCTGGAGCAAAACCAGAATTGTCCGCAGAACGAAAAACTCTGCGCCCAGGCGGTGTGGTTCACGCAGAGCATGCTGCTTGGCCCGCGCGAAGACATGGACCAAATCGCCGACGCCATCCGCAA
>CAZCZP010000281.1:3957-5023 GCA_964502895.1 uncultured Bifidobacteriaceae bacterium | reverse complement strand
TCCCAGATCAAATTGCCGTCGCTCAATCCGCCGCGTTCCTGGAGGCTCACGGGGTAATTCAATTCCTCTCCAGACCGTCGCCACAATTCGTACAAGCGATCCGTGGCGGCATTGCGCGGCCAGGGCCGCGTCTCGGTCAGGATTTCCACCTTCACCTCGCAACGAAAACCGTCCACCGGACTGCGCACTTCGCCCGGACCGGCCAACGCCAGCAATTGTGCTTTGGCTTGTTCGTAAATCTCAGGGGTGAACGCCCGGAATTCACCTTCAGCTACGGCCTCGTGCGGCACACGGTTCAACACCGTTCCGCCGCGAATCGTCCCGACGTTAAATGTGAGGTCACGCGAATAATCCGTCAGCGCTGCGATGCGTGGCAGCAATTGTCCGAGTTGAACCGCCGCGTTCGCGCCTTGCGAATGTTTGCCTCCCGCGTGCGCACCGCGGCCCTTTGCCGTCGCGCGCCATGAGGCACGTCCTTTCCGCGCCACGACCATCAAATGCTCCTGCCCAAGGCGTCCTTCGGCTTCAAATATCAAGGCCGCGAGCGTGTTGCGGTCGAATTGACTGCGGCACAAAGCGCCGAAGTCCGGCGAAAACATCTCTTCTGAAGAATTCAAAATCAGTTTCCAGTTAACGTCCTCAAACACCTTTGGCGCATGAGCGCGCAACGCAGTGAGGATGAGCCAAATCATCGCGGTGCCGCCTTTGATGTCCTGCGTGCCGGGACCAAAAATCCGGTCGCCTTCAACCGACCAGCGGAAATTATTTCTCTCCTCCTCCTCGGGCGGAAACACCGTGTCCAGGTGCGAAATCAGGGCAACACTTTTTTCCGAACGCCCGCGGCGTGTCAGCACCAGATGGTTCCCGAAGTCCGGATTGGTGGACGGAACAAACTCCGGCGTGAAGCCCAACGGCTCAAAGCATTCTGCCGTGAAGCGCGCGAGCCGGTTCACGCCGTCGCGATTGAGCGTGAAGCTGTTGATGCCCACCATCTGGCGCAGCATCTCCAGTGTAGCGGGCATTTGTTGGTCCAGAAATTCCCGGAGCGAACCGACGTTCAACATCG
>CAZCZP010000281.1:2524-3857 GCA_964502895.1 uncultured Bifidobacteriaceae bacterium | reverse complement strand
ATCTCTACTACGTGGATTTGTTTCAGGGTTTCAAAATCCGCGTGCAACCCATGAGCGATCCGTTAACGAAAACCGGCGACACAAGAGTTGTCATCCAACCGACGGAGCCGTGGGAAAAAATCAGCGGCCACGTTACGGAAGGACCGTTCATGCTGAAGCGAAACGGAATTTATTACCTGATGTATTCGGGCACCGGCGCGGACTCGCCCAATTACGGCATCGGCTACGCGACGGCGAAATCGCCGCTCGGGCCGTTCGAAAAATACAAAGGCAATCCCATTGTTCAACGCGCCGGAAAAGTTCTCGGGCCGGGACATCATTCTGTCATCGAAGGTCCAGATAAAAAACTCTGGCTTGTTTATCATCAGAAATGGGATGACAAGACGAACTTCCGGCGCTTCCTGGCCATTGACCCGATGTGGTTTGATGAGCAGGGCGTGATTCACGGGAAAGCCACGCGCGAAACTGATGAGCCGGCGCCGTAATCAACAGGCAACTGCTGCAATGAAAAGATCGCTCACGATTTCTGCGTTTCTGGTGATAGCCATTGTTGTTGCGAGCTATTTTGTCCGTATCCGAATATCTGAGAGAAAGCGACTTTGGGCCGAGCAAGTGATGTCGGTAAGCAAGGATGTAACAGTAAGACAAGCGTTGGAAATTCTGGGACAGCCAATCAACGAGTGGAAAACCGTTCCTGCTCATCTGTCGCGATATTCCAATGGGTCAATTAGCAACTACAGTCGCGTATTAATGTTCCTGCGTGTGAATCAAGGCGCCTTTGTGTACGTGGGCGACAATGATCTCATAATTAGTGCTGAGGTGTTTGAGCAATGAGCGCTGCTTCCGGCGTTGCGGTCACCCCTTCAGAGCGGGAGACTCAAACCGCATGGATTGCCTCCGCCAGATATTCATATTCTTCCGGGGTGTTATAGATTTGAGCCGAAACTCGAAGCCACCGTCCTTCTGGGGAACCAAACCGATAGAACGGGACTTCAATTCCGAATTCGTCGTAGAGCCGCAGTTGCTCGGCGTCAATTTTACCGGACACAGGCACACGCTGAAATCGTCCCGGCAATGCAATCGTCGCCATTGAGCCAAGCATTTTTTCCGGACAAGGTGGTTCAACTTCCAGCCGCTGGCACAGAATGCGGCGTGCCTTCACCGCCAGATCGTGATTGTACTGTCGCAGTTCACGCCAGCCGCCGGGCAACAATTTTCCCATCCAGCGAATTGCCTCGCCCACACACAACCATGGCGTCGGATCGAACGTTCCCGTCCAGTCAAAGCGATCCTGGAATGGAGTGAAGCCGGGCCGGGGCCGGTTGTTGCCGTG
>CAZCZP010000281.1:0-2424 GCA_964502895.1 uncultured Bifidobacteriaceae bacterium | reverse complement strand
GCACGCAGAACCGCTTCGACGATTTCGTCCGGCGAGCGCAATGGAAACGGCACGCGTGCGACAATCAGCCTCGCGCCAGCACAACGAACGGGTTCAGCGAGCGCATTGCGGCAGGCGTTGTAATCGAGATCGGTCGTGAGGATTTCGTCGCCACGACGCAACTTCAACGAGCGCGCGACTGCGTTTACACCGGTGGTGGCGTTCGTTAGAAAGACTAGGTCGCTGGACCGCGCCCCCACAAATTTTGCCAGTGCCAAGCGCGCCGGCTCCAATCTTTCCTCGTAACGTCGCCAGAGGAATTGAACCGGCTCGGCTTCCATTTGTCGGCGCAGTTCCGATTGCAGCCTCAAGATTGGGATGGGGCACGCACCAAACGAGCCGTGATTCAGAAACACGGTATTCGGAGCAAGCTGCCAGTGTCGGCGAAACGACGAAGGTTTTGGGCCAGAGATTTTCTTCTGATTCACCACGGGAGCATAAGAAATCGCCGGCTGGAACACCATGCCCGAACGGAAAGGGCGGCGGGATTTGTGGTGCGCTGCTCTGGCCAGCTTTGTCTCGAAGAGAGACTCGACTTCACGCGCGGAATCGGTTTCGATTGCGGGCACGATGCATGGGGCGTCGGAAAGTGTTTTGCAATGGGTGACAGCAAATGAGGTTTACAATGCTCGCTAAATTTTTCTTTTTCCTCCTGAGCGCGACCCTGCTGGCTTGCGCCATTACGGTTAATGCGGCCACGGCGACGGCGGACGGGTGGTTTCCTTTTGATCCCAAGCCTGATCCGTTCACCAACAGCGCAATTGATCTGCGATTTCTGAACGAGAAATTCGCCGGCGAACACGGATTCATCGCGGCGAAGAACGGCCAGTTCATTCACAGCGCCAACGGCCAGCCGGTGCGATTTTGGGCCGTGAACGGACCTCACGGCGATGGCCGTGATCGCGCTGAATTGAAGCGCACTGCGAGGCTGCTGGCCAAATACGGTGTGAACATGGTTCGCAAACACGGCGCGGTTTTCAACAAGGACGGCGAGCTACATCCTACGGCAGTAAAACAGACGATTGCCATTATCGAGGAGATGAAGGCCGAGGGCATCTACACGCATCTCTCGATTTATTTTCCACTCTGGTTCACACCGCGCGCCGATCATCCGTGGCTGGAAGGTTATGACGGCAAGTCGCACCCGTTTGCCGCGCTCATGTTCAATCCCAAGTTTCAGGAAAAATATCGCGAATGGTGGAAGGCCATCCTCACGACACCGAGCGAAACCACCGGCAAGCCGCTTATCGAGGAACCCGCGCTCTTTGGCGTTGAGATTCAGAACGAAGACTCGTTCTTTTTCTGGACCTTCGATACGAAGAACATTCCTGACCCGCAGTTGCGCCTCTTGGAAAAAATGTTCGGCGAATGGCTTGTGAAGAAGCATGGCTCGCTCGATGCGGCTTTCGCTGCCTGGAAGAACCTCAAGGTCAATCGCGATGTGCCTGCTGAGGGTCGGGTCGGATTTCGTCCGCTGTGGAACATCTTTAACGAGAAAACGCCGCGCGATCAGGACACAGCCGCGTTCCTGTTCGAAGTGCAGACGAAGTTTTATCAGGACACGGTGGCGTTCCTGCGCAAGCTCGGCTTCAAAGGCTTGATCACGCCTTCCAACTGGTCCACGGCCAGCCCGGAAGTTTTCGGTCCGTTGGAAAAGCTCAGCTATACGACCGGCGATTTCGTTGATCGCCACGGCTACTTCGAGTGCAATCACAAGGGCGACAACGCCGCCTGGTCCATTCGCGACGGCCACACGTACTCGGATCGCAGCGCGCTGCGATTTGACGCCGGCGACCCAACCAAACCCCGGCAGTTCGTGCATCCGGTCATGGACCCTCATTACGACGACAAGCCTTCGATGATTTCCGAGACGACGTTTTGCCGGCCAAACCGCTATCGCTCCGAAGCGCCGCTTTACTTCGCGGCTTACGGCGCGTTGCAGGACAGCGATTGCATCGTCCACTTCTCGTTCGACGGTAATCGCTGGGCGGTAAAGCCGAATTTCTGGATGCAGCAATGGACGCTGATGACGCCCGCGATGATGGGCCAGTTCCCCGCCGCCGCGTTGATTTACCGGCGTGGTTTGATCTCTCCCGGCAAAGTGCTCGCGGAGATCAAGCTGAACAAAGCTGATTTGCTCCGGCTCAAAGGCACACCGTTGCCGCAGGACGCCGCGCTCGATGAACTGCGTCTTGCCGACGTGCCGCAAGGCACTGAGGTGAAACCCGGCCAGCGCATTGACCCGCTGATTCACTACGCGGGCCGAGTGAACGTGAGCTTTACAGACTCCCCTCTCCCATCGGATGGGAGAGGGGTCAGGGGTGAGGGCTCAACCCGCATCACCGACCTCGCGTCATTCGTGAATCACGCCAAGAAAACCGTCAC
>CAZCZP010000280.1:0-5061 GCA_964502895.1 uncultured Bifidobacteriaceae bacterium | reverse complement strand
ACAATATTTCGAATCCAGACTTACAATTAGGCAAGAGTGTCATGGAAACAACCCTCGTATCCGCTTGGCCTCCTGGACTCGTTTGACGCCAACGCTCAACGCGGCCAGACGCATCGGGATTTTTTGTTTGCGGCTCGCGGCCAGGACTTGTGTGAAGGAACTTTCCAGAATGCGGAAGAGTTTGTCCACGATCTCGGTTTCGCCCCAGAAAAAACTCTGGAGGTCTTGCACCCACTCGAAGTAACTCACAATCACTCCGCCCGCATTGCACAGCACGTCTGGAATCACAAAAATCTCCGGGCGTTGGTTCAAGATCACGTCTGCCTCGGGCGTGGTCGGACCGTTGGCCGCCTCGGCGAGGATGCGGCATTTGATCTTGCCGGCGTTGGCCTCGGTAATTTGCCGCTCCATTGCCGCAGGCACGAGGATGTCGCAAGGCAGCAACAAGAGTTGTTCGTTCGAGACCGGTTCAGATGCCGGGAAACCGACGACGGTTTTCTTTTCTGCGACATGTTTTTCCAGGGCGAACAAGTCGAGTCCGTTCGGATTGTAGATACTTCCGTTTGCGTCGCCGACGGCAATGATTTTGGCGCCGTAACGCGCGAGGCTCAACGCGGCTATCGAGCCCACGTTGCCAAACCCCTGCACGACGGCGGTGCATTTGGCCATGTCCAGCCCTATGGTGTCGGTGGCGCGATTGACAAGATAGGCAACACCGCGTCCGGTGGCTTCGCGGCGTCCGAGCGAGCCGCCGAGGTTGACAGGTTTGCCAGTCACAATGCTGGGCACGGTATGGCCGGTATGGACCGAGTAAGTATCCATCATCCAGGCCATGACTTGTTCGTTCGTGCCGAGGTCGGGCGCCATGACGTCCACTTTCGGACCGATGAACGGAATCATTTCCTGCGTGTAACGGCGCGTGAGCCGCTCCAGCTCGGTCTTCGACAATTTGCCCGGGTCGCAGGCGACGCCGCCTTTCGCGCCCCCGTAAGGCAGGCCGGTGAGTGCGCATTTCCAGCTCATCCACATCGCCAGGGCGGCGACCTCGCCGAGCCGCACGTCGGGATGATAGCGCAGGCCGCCTTTGGTTGGTCCGAGCGTAAGGAAATGTTGCACACGATAGCCGAAGAAAACCTGGGTGGAGCCGTCATCCCGATGAATCGGCAGGGCGACACTCAGCGAGCGCTTGGGGAATTTGAGCCGGTCGCGCTCGTCTTTCGGAATCTGGAGATGGTCGGCGACGAGGTCAAATTGCTGGCACGCCATGCGGAAAGTCGGATGGTCGTAAATTTCCATGACGCAAGGATAGACAGGGACGCGATGAAGTTGGAAGATGGAAAAAGCCGGGCGTGAAGCCGGGAGTCGAACAACTTTGCTTTGCCCGCGTCAAAAGACGAATGCTGAATCCTTGTTCACACAACGAACGCAAGTCCGGGAAGCGTGACAAACTGGCAATTTCAAACGCGCAGTGGCTTCTCGTTTTGCTGCTTTGTCTCAATGTGCCGTCCGGCGCGTTCGCGAAAACCAATTCTCCCTGGGAGCGGGTCGTGATGATCGGTGCCAGCGTCTCCGCGGGGTTTACCGCGTCCGAGCCATTGGGCGGCCCGAGCACGCCGCAGTTTCGTCTCAGCCGCTATGTGGATGCAGCGTTGCTCGTCCCGCATGAACCCGTGCAGAACCTGGGCAACAGTTTTTTCTTCGTCCAACCGGAATTGCTCGGCCGGCAGCAAATTGAATCGGCGCTCAAAGCGAAACCGACGCTGGTGCTGGGAGTGGATTTCCTGTTCTGGTTCTGCTACGGCGCCGGGGACACGCACGAGCAGAGATTGGAACGATTTGAGAATGCCTTGAAGATGCTGGAGGCCATCAAGTGTCCTCTCGTGCTCGGCGACATTCCGGACGCTTCCGCGGCGGGCGACGGCATGTTGCGGCCCGAACAGATTCCCGGCACCAACACGATGGCGGCGGCCAACCAACGGTTAAACAAATGGGCCGCGACACGTCCGAACGTCGTAATCCTGCGGCTGTCGCAATTCATGCGCACCGTGATGGCGAATCAGGCGCTTACGATTCACGACCACAAGTTGCCCGAGGGCAAGACACGCGTTCTCTTGCAGAACGACAAACTCCATCCGAGCCCGCACGGTTGCGCGGTTGTTGCGCTTGCGACGTTGGACGCCCTGCAATCGAAACAGGCATTTCCTTCTGCCGACATTCGCTGGGACCCCAGGGAGATCTATTACCTCGTGCTCAAGTCTTTCAAGGCAAGCAAAGATGCCAGTGCGGCAAAATCAGTCTCGCCTCCAGCGCCCGGACAAAAATAGATTGGCTGCGTAGCTTGCTATGGTCCGGCACATCGCAGCGAGCGCGTTGGTTGTTTCGCTCCTTTTCTTGAATCGCCGCCGCCGCTACAGTCGGAGCGATGTCCGACACGCTGGTCGTCAACGAGATTTACCTGAGCCTGCAGGGCGAAAGCACCTTCGCCGGCTTGCCGTGTGTCTTTGTGCGGTTGACCGCGTGCAACCTGCGCTGTTCCTATTGCGACACGGCGTATGCGTTTACCGAAGGCAGGAAAATGCCACTGGAAGATGTGTGCGCGGAAGTGCAGCGGCTGGCAAAACCGTTCTCAGAACGCGGCTCTGCGAGCCGCAGCGGGTCCGCCGGAGGGCAAGCTGCCGCTCACAGAGCCGCACTCCGATTGCCATTGGTCGAACTCACCGGCGGTGAACCGTTGCTCCAGAAACATTCTTTGACACTCATGCAGCAACTCTGCGACGACGGCTTCACGGTGCTCGTCGAAACCAGCGGTGCGCTTGACATCTCTAGCGTTGATCCACGCGTGCGGCGCATCATGGATTTGAAATGCCCGAGCAGCGGCGAGGTTGATCGCAATCGGTGGGAAAATCTTGTGCACCTCAGAACCACCGATGAAATCAAATTCGTGATTGGCACAATTAACGATTACGAGTGGACGAAGGAGCAGATCACCAAGCACAAGCTCGCTGAGATTTGCCCGCTTCTCGTTTCGTGGGTGCATCCGCTGTCGTCGGAACAGCAGGACAAGTCGCTGAAGAAAGTTCCCGCGGGCCAGACAGCCATCTCGCGCCGGGATCTGGCGGAGCGAATCATCGCGGACTCGTTGCCAGTTCGTTTTCAGGCGCAGCTCCACAAAATCATCTGGCCGCCGGAGCAACGAGGCGTGTGAGCTCGCTATGAAGGTCGCTGCCAAAACCACACTCGACCTGTTGCGCGCTTACGAATCGCGCAATGTCACGTTCATCGAGCCAGATGGTTCCTGGCCCATCGTCTGGGAACGGGCAAAGGGCGTGCATGTTTGGGACGCGGACGGGAAAAAATATCTGGACCTCACGGCGGCGTTCGGGGTGGCGGCGGCGGGGCATGCGAACCCGCGCGTGGTGAAAGCTGGCCAGCGCCAGATGGCAAAGCTGCTTCACGCAATGGGCGACGTGCATCCACACGCGCTCAAGGCGGAATTGGCGCGAGAGTTGAGCCGCGTTACGTTCGAGAGGTGGACAAAAACAAATCCGAAATCTGAAGTCCGAAATCCGAAATCGGGCAAGGTCGTTTTCTGCAATTCCGGCTTCGAGGCAGTCGAGGCAGCCCTCAAGACAGCCTTGCTCGCCACCGGCAAACCCGGCGTCATCGCCTTCAATGGCGCATATCACGGATTGGGTTACGGAGCGCTGAATGCCACACATCGCGAGCACTTTCGAGAACCATTCCGCTCGCAGCTTCGTGAGTTCGGGCATTTCGTGCCGTTGCCGTTAGTGGCGCTGGCTTCCAGCCTGTTCGAATCCGAGAACGATGAGCCCAACAGGCAGGATGCCTGTGCCACGACGGAGCAACGAATGCGTCAAATCTTTCGCCGCGAAACAATCGGGGCGGTAATCGTCGAACCGATTCAAGCGCGCGGCGGCATCAACATTCCGCCTCCAGAATTTTTGCCGATGCTCCGCGAGCTTTGCGATCAACACGGCGCGTTGCTGATACTGGATGAAATTTACACCGGGTTCGGCCGCACTGGAAAATGGTTCGCCTGCGAGCACAGCCGCGTCGTGCCAGACCTCATTTGCCTTGGCAAGGCACTGACGGGCGGCTATCCGCTTTCGGTCTGCGTGGGGCGCGCGGACGTGATGGATGCCGCCTGGCCGCCGTCATCAGGCGAGGCAATCCACACGAGCACGTTTCTCGGCAACCCGGTCGGCTGCGCGATGGCGCTGGCGCAAATTTCCGAAATCCGTCGGATGAAATTATGCGAGCGCAGCGCAAGACTCGGGGAGAATTTATTGAGCCAGTTCCGCGCCTTTCACGTTTCACGTTTCACGCTTCACGCCCGCGGCATGGGCTTGATGGCTGGATTGGAACTGCGGAGACGAAATGGATCGCCTGCCACAGAGGAGGCACTACGCCTTATCAAAGCCATGCTCCGGCGTGGCTTCGTTCTGTTGCCCGAAGGCGAGCATGGCAACGTGATCAGTTTCACGCCACCGCTGACGATTTCCGGGACACAACTGACTCGGTGCGTCAGCGCGCTGAAGGAACTTCTGACCGGCGCATGACACTCACCGAGATGCGCGAATTGCTGTCGGCGCGGGGGATTCAACTGACGAAATCTCTTGGCCAGAATTTTCTACATGATGGCAATCAACTGCGGCGAATCATTGCGGCGGCGGAATTGACGAAGCGGGACAAGGTGCTTGAAATCGGGCCAGGGCTGGGGCCGCTCACCGAGTTGCTCCGTGCGCAGGCGGGCGAAGTTTTGGCGATTGAGAAGGACGCGAGACTGGTGGAAGTGTTGCGGGAAAGATTCGACCCTTACATCCCGAGCCACCCCCTCACCCTGACTTCTCCCCCGGCGGGGGAGAGGGTGTCGGAAGGATGGGTATCGATTTTCCATGACGACGCGCTGGAGTTCATCAGACGCGAACCGCGTGATTGGAGCGACTGGAAGCTGGTGGCGAACCTGCCGTATTCGGTAGCTTCGCCGCTACTCGTCGAGTTGGCGCAGTCAGCGAAACGGCCAGAGCGCATGGTGGTGAC
>CAZCZP010000279.1:4302-5084 GCA_964502895.1 uncultured Bifidobacteriaceae bacterium | reverse complement strand
GCCGCCCACGATGATCCCTGCCGCATTCAAGATCGCGCCTATCACGCGCACGACTGAACCATGCCGCGCGCCGAGTGCAAAGCGTAAAAGCTGACTTGCAGTCTTACTGCAACCGGGCGGGGTAGAAGCGCGATGCCGGCAGGACGAACTGAGATCGCTGAGCCATGACCTTGTCTCGATTTGGCTAATTCAGATCTATTGCATCAACAGCCGAAAATACCGCTCGCGTTCGGCGCGGTTGAAAGCGTTGGTGAAACTGAACACGCCGAACTGGTCGAACTGGTTGGTCACGACTGGCGTCCAGAACTCGGCCGGTGCGGCGATGTTTGTTTGCGTAAGGAGAGCGGAGGTTGCATTTGTTCCTCCGCCAGGAGCGCTGAGGAAAATGGTTGTACCCGTGAGAACCGGGCGGCAAAGCGTCAGACCCGATTTGATGCCAAGGCCAGCCAGTTGATATGTACCCGTGCCGTTGAGTGGCCCACTGGCGTCGGCTACGACGAGAGTGTATGTCCCGGTGGCGGGAGCACTGCGGCTGATTTGGGTGGAGGAGGTGTTGAGCAACGCGCCATCACGACCGTAGAGCCGCATTTGCGGGGTAAAAAGTGTGCTTCCAGTCAACTTGCCAATCTGGATTGTGAACCCATCGCCGTTGCAGGAATTGAAGGACCACAAGTCAATGTCTCCAAGGTCAATCGTGCCGCCAAAGGTCGTGCCGTTGGTCATTTCACCGCCGTCATCGCCGGGCGGGATGATGAACGCGCCGGGCAGCTTGACGAAATGAA
>CAZCZP010000279.1:0-4202 GCA_964502895.1 uncultured Bifidobacteriaceae bacterium | reverse complement strand
CCGAAAAGTTGTTCGTCCCGGTCAACTGCACCCGCCGCAACACAATCCGCTCCCCGATGCTTGCCGGGAACGTCCACGGGTCCAAATCCCCCGGCTGGCTGATGTCGCCGTCCCGAATGCCGCCACTGCCGGGCAACGGCCCGCCGTCATCGCCGGGCGGGATGATGAACGCGCCGGGCAGCTTGACGAAATGAAACCGGTACGTGCCGGTGCCTGCCTCCGGCCCGCTGCCGTCGCTCATCAACACCGTGAACGTGCCGCTGGTCGCCGCCGTGAACGCATATTCGTCCACCCCGCCAATGCTCGAATTGTTGAGCAACACACCGTTCGGATCGTAGGTCCGCATGAAAACCGAAAAGTTGTTCGTCCCGGTCAACTGCACCCGCCGCAACACAATCCGCTCCCCACTTGTGGCGGAGAAGGTCCACGAATCGGTTTCCCCCACGGATGAGATGCTGCCATCATAAACACCCCCGCTTTCGAATTGTGCATGGGCGCTGTAGCCGCAAAAGGCTGCCAGGCAGACCAGAAGAGGGACAACAAGGTCCGCTCGGAGGCCTCGGACCGAGTGCCGAGTTGACTGTAGATACTGTGACGTACAGGGGTGGTTTTGATTCGTCTTCATCTTAAAGGTCCACGACTCGTTTACATTTCTGGCTTCTCTCTCTCCATGCGACGTGGATGAGGAAACGCCTTCAAGAAAGTTGAAGAATTCTTTTTGCAAAGGGTGGCGGGGGTGAATGCCAACTCGGCCTGCGTCCGAAGAGCGAGCGGACTCATGTCCGCTGCAACAGGTCTGAACGCGGGTCACGGACTGGGCGGACTGGTCGCCGCGGCCTTTTTCTCGTTGCCGCCTTGATCGAACTCCGCCAGCTTCTGCTTCCACTCAGTGGCGAGCGCCGCTTTTCCGGTTTCCTCGTAGAGCCCGACCAGTTGCCGCAGTGTCTCTGCCGAATACCACCGATCGTTAGCGGAGGACGGCTTGGCTGTGTTTCGGCGCAAAGACTCATAGGCGCTGAGCAACAGGGACTCTGCGGCTGTGTGTTGGTTTTGCCGACCCAAGGTCCTGCCCAGCAGGAATTGCGTCACGCCGTGCTCCCAGCTTTCTGGTTTGGACTTGTCCTCAACGGCTAGGGCTTCGCGTAGCAAAGTCTCCGCTTCCGTGAGCCGGTCCAGGTCGTACAACAAGCTCGCGTTGAGTCGCAGCAATGCCCGCAGTTGCGGATGGTCGGCGGTCATGACGTTGCGCCAGAGTGCCAGGGCCTCGCGGCTGGCGGCTTCCGCTTCGGCAAGTTTGCCTTGAATCCTCAGCACCTGAGCCAGCCGGTAAAGCGCCGAGCCCAAGCCAACCTGGTCGTTGGGGAAGGCGGTCTGGTGCAATGACACAATTTCCCGCAGCAAGGCTTCGGCCTCGCTGTATTTTCCCTGACGTGCCAAAAGCATGTAAAGCCGGTCGAGGATGAACAGCACGTCGCGCAGATCGCCTTGAGGCAACGCGCGTTGCGTTTCGAGCATCTCCTGAAACATGGCCTCCGCTTGCGCCATGGTGTCTTGAGCTTCGGCGTGTTTAACTCCGCGTTGTTTGTGCAGCACGCCGGCGAGGCGGTTCAGGGCGAGCGCCACTTCGCGATGTTTGTCGCCCAAAAGTCTCTGCCGGATGGCCAGCGCTTCGCGAAACAAATCCTCGGCTTCGGCGTACTTTCTTTCCCGCTGACGCGCGTCGGCCAGCCAATAAAGTGATTCGGCCACCAGCAGGTGATTTTCACCATGTAGTTCCTTGCGCAAGCGAAGCGCCTCGATATGCATGGCGGCAGCGTTGGTAAAGTCGCCCAAAACGGAATAAACGCCACCCAGCGTCTCGCGCAGATCGGCCTCGACTTCGGGCTGGCCCGCCAGTTCTTTATTCAACCTCGCGGCGGTCAGTTCCAGGATTTCCCGCAGCATCGTCGTGTCCCGGCCTTGTGCGGCGGAAGGCTCAACGCCGCGCAACATCTGCTTGAGGAACTTGGCCACCTGCGCACTGCGGGCAGCCTCGGTTTGGGCAATCTGTCGCTGCGCATTGGCCTGTTGCTCCGCTTCCAAGGCTTTATCGCGTTCCCGGCTTGCCTCGGCAAATCCAATCAAAGCGAGCACCAGACCGCACACGAGCGCCGCCGCTATGCTGGCGACGAAAGCGACTTGCAACCGGTGCCGTTGCGCGAATTTGCGGAACTGGTACAGGTTGCTCGGCGGGCGGGCGACGACCGGCTCGTTGTTCAGGAACCGCCGCAGGTCCGCCACCAGCTCGTTTGCCGTTGCATATCGCCGGGCCCTGTCTTTCTCCAGGCACTTCATCACGATCCAATCCAAATCACCCCGAACGGACTTGCACAGGGCTGCGGGCTCGGACTGGCAGTTTTCCGCCACAGTGGTCAGCTTGGCGCCAAGCGTTTGCAGTCGGCTGGAGGGTGGCAGTGGATCGGTTTCGCAAATGAGACGGCGAATTTCATCCAGTCCGGCCTTGCGCATGGTCGCGGAATCAATCGGCGGCGTGCTGGTCAGCAGTTCATAAAGCAGCACGCCGAGCGAATAGATGTCGCTGCGCGTGTCCACGTCCTGCCCGCTCAAATCCGCTTGCTCGGGACTCATGTAAGTCGGCGTCCCAACCAATTGGTCGTAGCGGGTAAACAGCGTTTTCTCAGTCAACCGCTGTTCGATGGCTTTGGCGACGCCGAAATCAATCACCTTGGGCACCGGCTGGCCGTCCAGCATCGTAATCATGACGTTCGACGGTTTAAGGTCGCGGTGAATGATCCCCTTTTGGTGCGCGTGCTGGACGGCGTAGCAAACGTTGATGAACAGTTCGAGGCGTTCGCGCGTGCTCAGTTTGTTGCGGTCGCAGAATTCGTTGAGCGGAATCCCTTTCACGAGTTCCATCGCGAAGAACGGACGCCCGCTGTCCGTCTCACCGCCGTCAAATACGCGTGCGATGTTAGGATGATCCATCAGCGCCAACGCCTGCCGTTCAGCCTCGAAGCGAGCAATCACCTGCCTCGTGTCCATCCCGGCTTTGATGATCTTGAGCGCAACTTTGCGCCGGACGGGCGACTCCTGTTCCGCCATGTAAACCACGCCAAATCCGCCTTCGCCAATTCTCTGAAGAATGCGATACGCGCCGACTCGAGTGCCTGCAACATCAGGGGGGCTTTCGGGCGGCGGAGAACCGGGCGGCTCCAGAAAGTTCCCGAGTTTTTCTTGTGACGCGAGCAAGGATTCCACGCGCTGGCGGAGGGCAGGATCATTCGCGCACGCCGAATCGAGATAGGCGGCGCGCGCCTCTGGTGTTGTAAGCGCCGCCACTTCCACAAAAACTGCCTTTATCCTCTCGATGTCCATTCGTCTGATTACCCATGCGACGGGCTCATGGCTTTCCCTTCAACAAGAGTGGTTTTTGCTCCCCAGGGTTGTCAGCCTTGCCGCTGATTTGTTGGAAAAGCCAGGCTCGACTGAAGGACCATGATCGCTCGACTGTGCTCAACGAAACGCCCAGGGCCTCCGCGATTTGCGGATGAGTCAGGCCGGCAAAAAAACGCAGCTTCACGATTTGCGCGCCGGACGGGTCGAGTTGTTCAAGCCGACCGAGCGCTTCGTTGACTTCGAGCAATTCATCCGACGGCAGGCCGCAAACTGCTTCGACTTCATCCAACTCGACGCGTTGCAGTTCGCCGCCGTGCCGCAGGCGTTTTTTGCGCCGGGCGTTTTCGATGAGAATCCGGCGCATGGCCTCCGCTGCCGCCGAAAAGAAATGGCCGCGGCCATCCCAGGGCGATTCCACTGGACCGATCAGGCGCAACCACGCTTCGTGGACCAGCGCGGTTGCCTGGAGCGTTTGTCCCGGCCGTTCGCGAGCGAGCTTTTGGGCGGCCAACAGCCGCAGTTCATCATAAACCAGCGGAAGCAGATCCGCAGAGGCGTGCTGGTCGCCCTGCTCAATCGCTTCAAGAATTCGCGTCACTTCGCTCATCGGGAGGCACTATCGCTATACGGAGATTCGCGGGTTAGTTCAACAGAATACAAACGCGAGTGGCCGGATTACGGAATAGCTTTGCGTCCGCGTTCCTAGAGGATACACAATTCGCGCGGCCACCAAATGGAAAGCACGATCAAGATTGCCCTTGTCGGCGCCGGCATGTTCGGCGGCGACGTCCATCTCCGCACCTATG
>CAZCZP010000278.1:0-5089 GCA_964502895.1 uncultured Bifidobacteriaceae bacterium | reverse complement strand
TAGAGGTGAAGAGCGAGACTGAATTGCCGCATGCTGTTTTTGCAACTGGTCCGACGCGCCTTTTCCTTGGCGCTCGTCAAAGCGGGCAACAGCAATGCAGCAAGAATCGCGATGATGGCAATTACCACGAGCAACTCAATGAGGGTGAAAGCGCGCGCCACCAGGCTTTTTCCGACGCTGCTTGGCAAACGATGTACGATGCATGTTTTCATTTCGGTTCGGTCACGATAAAGAAGCGACGCGGCGAAGTGGCATCCACGTTCGTCAGTTGCACGACGCCGTTGGTCAACACCAACGCGTTGGTCAGTTTGGGCCAAAGATCCGGAGGCAGCGCCGCATTGGTGGACGCGCGCACTTCCATTGTGTTAAGACGGTTTGAATCAACACCGGTTGCCGCCGGGCTGCGGATGGTGAGTTGAAGCGTGTTCGCGGAAGTAAGTTGCGGTGGGTCCAGCTTAAGTTCAGGCACGGAAAGGTCGTAGCGCGCCGCATACGCACTGCTGCGCACGTAAACCTGGCCGTCGCTTACGGCGAACATATTCCAGCACTTGTTGGAATCCGGATGGTAATTGGGAATGGCTTTGAAACGGCCAAGTTCAACATAGGCATTGGTGTTGGCCTCCGCGAGAACCAGGTCACCACGCTCGGTTAATACGAGCAGATTTGTTCCAACCAACACGATGCTGCCGCGGCCAAATCCGCTCTCGGCCCATCGGGTCTGGCCGGTCGCCGCGTCAATGCACCTGAGTTCGGCGTCCGGGCCGTCGGGGGAGAACTGCCCGAACAGGGCGCCTTCGTGACACACACTGGTTGACCAATGACTGTCGTGCGAGGAATCGCTCCACGCTTCGGTCGCGGTGAACGTTGGATTGGAAAAAGCAATCCGCGCCGCCACACCACCATAGCCGTAGTTGCTGGTGACAAAAACCACGTCGCCGCAGACGACTGGGGAAGCTGCGTGCGAAGTGCCGTTGTAGGGAACTGGAAATTGCCAGAGCAGGCTCCCGGTTTGCGGGTTCACCGACACAAGCCCGGGTTGCGTGGCAAAGACCACCTGTCGAACGCCGTGAATAGTAGCCAGAGCGGGGGTTGCGTGAGTCATTGCCGCATTTTGCGAACGCCAGACCAAGGCGCCGTTTGTCGAATTAAACGCCATTAGCGTGGATGTTCCGCAGTTGGCATTGACGTAGATCAGACCGTTTTCCAGAACGGGGGATGCGGCGTTCTGCCACGAAATGACAGAGCCGCCAAAGCCCGCGATGAGATTTGTGCGCCAGAGGATCGCTCCGTTCGTAGTATTGAGCCGGTATAGTTTGTGGTAAGCAGACAGTACGTAAACCGACCCGCCGTCCACCGCCGGTGTGGAGCGAGGGCCATCGTCGGTGTAGCCGACGCCGCCATGGGGATAGAGTCTCGGATTAGCTGCCGCAGAAGTGCCGACCGAATCAACTTCAGTTGCCCATAGGATCTGGCCATTCGCGGCGTTCAAGGCGATGCAAAATTCCTTATGAGCCAGGAGAGATGGGCCTAAAACGGTCAGATCACCGCCGACCTGTGTGAAGACGCGGCCCTGGCTGACCGTGAGGCCGGTTAGTCCATTGGTGAGTGGCACAATCCAAACCGGATTCGTCACGGACCCGCTCCAACGTTTGTTAATGCGATCGGTCGAAGTCCCGTCGTGATTCGGACCGCGATACTGGGGCCAATCGCTGGCTACTGCGGCGAAGGCGCCAAGAAAACAAGCGGCCAAGACGCATTTCGCTCGTGAGTGGTGGAATATGAAAACACCGGATGCGCGCATGACGCCAAACCATCGGCTTTATTTTCGATTCGTCAACCAGCAGCAATTTGTTCGACGGGTTTCGACCGGTGGCGGATGTCCCGGGCGGAAGCACTACATGCCAGATTAAGGACAACGGTCGAACCGTGTCGAACTGCGGGCAGCTTGCTTCCGGTTCGGGTGATGGTTAGCCTCGGCCCCAATGCGGTTGTTGGACCGTTACCTGTTGCGCGAGTTGCTCACACCCTTTGCCTTTTGCCTGGGTGGGTTCCTGATCATCTGGATTTCGCTGGACCTCTTCAATGAACTGCCGGATTTGCAGGAAAACAAACTGCGCACCGGCGACATCGTAGAATATTACACGGTGAAGTCGCCGGAATTTCTGGTGTTGGTGCTGCCGATCGCGCTGTTGCTGGCATTGCTCTACACGCTTACGAGCCTCAGCCGGCATCATGAGATCACGGCAATTCGCGCAGCCGGTGTGAGCCTGTGGCGGCTTTCGGCGCCGTATTTCGTCGTGGGCCTGGCGGCTAGTGCCGTGTTGTTCGCGATGAACGAACTCCTGGTGCCGGACAGCGCAGAGTGGGCGGAGCAGATTCTGGAACGAAGGGTGCGCGTTCAAAAAAAATCCCCCGAACGCGAAGTGGTTCGTCTTGATTTTTCGAACGAGCAAGACGGCCGTACTTGGAATGTGAGCAATTACAATTTCCAGACTTTCGAAATGATGAACCTGCAAATCATCTGGACGCTGTCGAACGGCACCCGGCGCTGGCTCTATGCGGAACGCGCCATCCGCTCGAACGACGTCTGGACGCTCTTCAATGCGCGTGAGTATCGCGAGGGGGTCGGAACCAACCTGGCCCCCGTTCCGGGTTCGGCGGCAGCAGTGCTCGCGCTTCCGGAACTCACCGAGACGCCCGAGGAGATTGAAAGCGAATATAAAATCAGCCGTCGGCTCGACCGCAGCATCCGGAAGGCACGAAGCGCAGACCTGCCGCTCGCCGAAATATTCGATTACTTGCGGCTCCATCCGAATCCACTCGAGGCTCACAGTTCGTGGCTTTACACGAAGTTGCACGGCCGCCTGGCCGCGCCGTGGACATGCATGGTGGTTGTGCTGATCGCGATTCCGTTTGGGGCGGCTTCGGGCCGCCGAAATATCTTCGTCGGCGTCGCCAGCAGCATTTTCATTTGCTTCGGATTTTTTGTTTTGCTTCAACTCGGTCTGGCGCTGGGCGCCGGCGGCAAGTTGCCTCCCTGGCTGGGCGCGTGGCTGCCAAACCTGGTTTTTGGCGGCGCCGGGTTGTGGATGACGGCTCGCGCCCGCTGAACTTGCAACTTCCCGCTTCCAGCCTGAAACTCCGTGGCGTGAGCGACGAGCTGGCGGAACTCAAAGCGCGGTACGAACGGTTGAACCTGCTGCATCAGGTAGGCAACGTCATTCATTCCACGCTGGATGCACAGCAAGCGCTGCTGCTGATCGTGCGCGAGGCGGTGCGGCTCATGCAGGCTTCGAGCGGTTCGGTCGTGCTCGTGAATCCCACCAACGGCTTTTTGGAAATCCACTCTTCGCAGGGATTGCCGGCCAGCGCAGCGGAATTGAAATTGCGCGTCGGCGAAGGCATCACGGGTTGGGTCGCGCGCACTGGCAAACCAGCCCGTGTTGGCGACGTGGCTAACGATCCGCGTTACATCATGCTCCGTCCGGAAGTGCGATCCGAACTGGCCGTGCCCCTCGAAGTGAACGGTGTGGTGCGTGGCGTGTTGAACGTGGATTCAGACCGGAGCAACGCATTCAATGAAGACGATCAAGAACTGCTTGAGGCGCTTGCGATACAGGCCGCCCGCGTGATTCACAATACGTGGCTTTTCGAGCAATTGAGGTTGAAGGCGCGCTTGTTTGAATCACTCGCCAGCGTGAGCCGCACCATCAACTCGACATTGAACCTGGATGAGGCGTTAAGCGCAGTCACGCGCGAAGCCTGCGTGCTGATGCAGGCAAAAATGTGTTCGCTGATGATGCTGGACGAAACGCGCATGTGGCTGGATTTGCGGGCCTGTTTCGGCGCGGGCCAGGATTATCTCCGGAAGCCGCGTTTGAGCGTCGGCGAAAGTTTGTTGGGAGCAGTGGTGCGAAGGAAGAAACCGATGCACGTGGAAAACGTGCAAGTTTCCGGTCGTTATCAGAACGTCGAGGTCGCCCGTCGCGAGGGGCTGGTGTCGCTGCTGAGCGTGCCATTGTTGTTTTCTGGCGAAGCCATCGGTGCTCTCAGCGTTTACACTGCGCGGCCTTATGTCTATTCCAACGACGAAATCCGGATTCTGTCTGCGTTTGCCGAGTTGTCGGCGATCGCCATTGAAAAGGCGCGGCTGTATGAGCGCATTGTGGATGTCGAAGAACAGCTGCGGCAAAACGAAAAATTGTCGGCCCTCGGATTACTCGCGGCCGAAGTGGCGCACGAAATCCGCAATCCACTCACGGTGATGAAGATGCTCTATCATTCGCTGCGTCTTGAATTCCCGCCTGCCGACCCGCGCACGGAAGACGCACGGGTGATGGGCGAGAAGATCGAACATCTCAACAAGATCGTGGAGCGCATCCTGGATTTTGCGCGGACGACCGAACCGCGATTGGCCCCGGTGGACTTGAACAAACTAATTGATGAACTGGGCCTCCTCGTGCGCCACAAACTCGCCAATCAAAGCGTGCAATTGATCCGTAGGCTGGAGCCGAATCTTCCGGCAGTCATGGCGGACGAAACACAATTGGAGCAGGTTTTTTTGAACCTGATCCTGAACGCCGCCGAAGCGATGCCCAAGGGTGGTATTCTCACAATAACCACGCACGCGAACAAGGCCCCGTCGAATGAATCGTCCCAAGGCTCATCCGTCACAGTGGAAATCGCAGACACCGGCCAAGGGATGACCGACGATCAAACCCGGAAAGCCTTTCACTCACTCCTCAGCACAACCAAGGAAAAGGGCACTGGCTTGGGACTGGCAATCGTTGGGCGAATCGTCGAGACGCATCGGGGCGAGATACGTATCGAGACAAAACACGGTGTTGGAACGACGATAATCGTTACGCTCTCCGCCCAGTGACTGTTGTTTACGTAGCGGCAGAAGTGCCGTTGTTGGTCTTTTAGCAAACGCTCTCTTCCAGTTTAACATTCCCCCCGCAGGACGCTGCCGCGGACTTCCTTCACGGAAATGTCAGATTCCTTTGTTGCGGTGTAGCTCTTGAAGCGCGAACCGCGTTCCATTGGAAACCGTTCCGCGTGCCAAGCACCGCGCAGAGCACGCGCGTAA
>CAZCZP010000277.1:0-5102 GCA_964502895.1 uncultured Bifidobacteriaceae bacterium | reverse complement strand
ACGGTTTCACCGCGATACGAGTCGGGGACGCCAATGACAGCGGCTTCCTTGATCTTCGGGCATTCAAACAAAACTTCTTCCACCTCACGCGGATAAATGTTGTAGCCGCCGGCGATGATCATGTCTTTCTTGCGGTCAACGATGTAGAAATAGCCGTCTTCGTCTTTTTTCGCGACGTCGCCGGTGTAGAGCCAGCCGTCGCGCAACACGAGCGCGGTTTCCTCCGGCTTGTTCCAATAGCCTTTCATCACCTGTGGACCGCGAATGGCGATTTCACCGATTTCGCCAACGGGCATTTCGCGCGTGCCGGTTTCGAGGTCCATGATTCGCGCTTCGGTGTCAGCAATGGGCAATCCCATGCTGCCGGTCTTGGGCGAACCGCCAGGCGGGTTGACATGTGTGACCGGCGAGGTCTCAGTGAGGCCGTAACCCTCGACGAGTTTGCCGCCCGTTAGCGCCTCGAACTTCTGCCGGACCTCGACGGGCAACGGCGCGCCACCACTCATGCAAACGCGCAGCGAGTCGAATCCGTATCGCTCGACGTGGGGTGCGTTGTTGAAGGCAACATACATCGTCGGGACACCATGAAAAATTGTCGGGCGGTATTTGCGGATGACGTTCAGCGCCGCGCGCAGTTCAAAGCGAGGCAGAATGACGACCGTTCCGCCGGCATGAACCGAAGCGATCATCACACAGGTCATGGCGTAGATGTGGAAAAAGGGCAACGCCGCCACAAATGTTTCCTTCCGGTTTGTTCCGCCGGTGAGCCAGCACATGGCCTGGCAGGCGTTGATCACGAAATTTGCGTGAGTCAGCATCGCACCCTTGGAAGTGCCGGTCGTTCCGCCCGTGTATTGCAGGCAGGCGATGTCCGAAGGTTTCGGGCCATCGGGAGGCGGGGTTGCGGAATGGCTTAGGATTTCGACCCACTCACGAATTCCTGGACCTTGGGTTGCAACCGCCACGCGCGGATTTGATTTTCGGCCCGCCATAACGCCTGCTGTTGCCGAATCCAGGTGCCGGCAGAATTCCTCCAGGTTGCTCGGCGAATATTGCTTCATGCCCGTCAGGATCACGTGTTGCACGGCAGCCAGGCGCGGCATGGCCGATTTGATCACGGAAAAGAGGCGGCGGTCCGCGATCACGAGCTTTGCCCCCGCATCGTTCCATTGGTGAGCGATCTCGCGGTCTGTGTACATGGTGCTGGTTGCCGTGACGATGGCGCCCGCCCGCAGCGCGCCAAAGTAGGCAATTACGAACTGCGGACAGTTGGGCATCATCAACGCCACGCGGTCACCTTTGGCCACGCCTAGGGCGCGCAATCCTGCGGCCAGCCGATTCACGTGATTCTGGAGTCGGACGTAGGAGATTTTCGCGCCGAAATAAATTAGCGCAGTCGCATCCGGTGATTTGCCCGAGGTCTGCTCCAGCATTTCCGGGAGAGTGATTTTAGGATAGGTCATCTTTCACCTCTCGTGTGCCCAGCGGTGTTTCCGAGGCAGTTGTTTGCATTTCCCCTCACCCTAACCCTCTCCCTCAGGGAGAGGGAACAGCAATCGAACGCTTCTTGATTTGCAGAAGGCCGTGGAGCAATCCCAGCGCTTCGATTTACGGGAACGCGGCGAATAATTCTCCCTCTCCCTAAGGGAGAGGGCCGGGGTGAGGGGAAAAAGTTGTTACTCACACTTCGAGAATTTCAATCGTCGAGGCGCGGCCCCTTCCATGTTCATTTGGCTGCAACCAACGCTGGAAAACTTCCGACGTCGCACAATCGCTTGGCGATGCGCCGCCGGAGGGCGACACCATTCAGAGGCGACCAGCGCAACAACCGCCGCACAATGCCCAACTGCGCTTTCAACTCATCGCCTTGCGAGGTGGCCGCCAGCGCCTGCCGCGCCAGCAAATCCATCCGGCCGACCGCGTCGTTGATGAAAGTCAGGGTCAAGTCGCTCATGATTGCGGCGCTCCCGCCGGCCCTGCGCGCCTTCAACGTCCGCAGCAGCGCGCTTTCGCCAAGGTAAACTTCAATGATGATGTCGGCGATTGCCGCGACGACTTCCTGTTCATCAATCAGCTTGTCGCCGTACTTTTGATACGCCACGCCCGCGATGAACAACGCGAGCTTCTTGGCATTAACCAGCAGGGCTTGGGCGATGGCCAGTTCATCAGACTCGCCGCTTTCCGACAGTGGCGACATTTCTAACAGTTCTTTCGTGACCTTCGTGATGGCGGCTACAAGCGGGAAGCGCCCCCGTTGCGCGCGGCGCATGAGCAGCCCGGGAATGAACAGCCGGTTGATTTCGTTCGTGCCCTCGAAGATGCGGTTGATGCGCGAATCGCGAACCGTGCGCGCCGCCGGGAATTCCTCGGTGTAACCGTAACCGCCGTGAATCTGCAGCGCCTCATCCGCGACATCATCCAGGATTTCGCTGCACGCCACCTTGATGATGGAACATTCCAGCGCGAATTCATCCAGGCCACGTGGGAATGGCGGCGTGGTTGAATCCATCATCTCGCCGGTCGCGAACACGGCGTCCATCATGGCCGCCGTGCGGTGGATCGCGGCTTCGCCGGCGAAAATTCGCGTGGCCATTTCCGCGAGCTTGTGCTGAATCAATCCGAACGACGCGAGCGGCCGGCCGAATTGCTGGCGTTCCAACGCGTAACGGGTCGCGACCTTGAGTGATTCCTTTGCCGCGCCAATCGCACCCGCGCCCAGCTTGAACCGGCCCGCGTTCAGAATGTTGAAAGCGATGTATGCGCCCTTGCCGACTCCGCCCAACAGATTTTCCACCGGCACTTGTGCGTCTTCGAGAATCACGCGGCGCGTCGAAGAAGTCTTGATGCCGAGTTTGTGTTCCTCCTTGCCCGTCGAGACGCCAGGAAAAGTCTTTTCAACCAGGAAGGCGCTGACGTGCTGGCCATCCACCTTGGCAAAGATCGTGAACAGGTCGGCCCAGGCGGCGTTGGAAATCCACATCTTAGTGCCGTTCAGGATGTAGTGTTTGCCGTCGGGAGAAAGCGTTGCCTTCGTGCGCAGGCCGAGCGCGTCCGAACCCGAGCCGGCTTCGCTCAACGCATACGCGCCCATCCATTCGCCGGTGGCCAGTTTGCCCAGGTATTTTTTCTTCTGCGCTTCCGTGCCGAAATATTGCAACGGCTGGGTGCCGATGCCGCTGTGGGCGCCGCAGGTCACGCCGAACCCGCCGAGGCGGCTCAGTTGTTCCTCCACGCCGACGATGGTTGCGCGGTCCAGGTCGAGGCCGTCGTAATCCGCCGGCACACCCATGCCGAGCAGGCCCAATTCACCGGCTTTGCGGAAAAGTTTTTGCGCCAGCCCGGGCGCTTGATGTTCGAGGGCTTCAAGATTAGGAAGCACTTCCTTCTCCATGAACTTCTCGGCGGTTTGCGCCATCATCCGTTGTTCCGAAGTCAAATCTTCCGGCGTGAACGTCAGTGCAGGGTCCGTTTCCGCGAGCAGGAAATTTCCGCCGACGACGTGTGGGGGGAGTGGTTTCAAGTCTGGCATCAGTTGGATTCTTTTACTTTGCCGCGGCGTTTGACAATCACTTTCGGTTGAGCCTGCCCGTCACGTCAGATGAGTGGTTCGTCACCGCGCAGGAGCGACTGGTCACATCGCCATTCCCATGCGGCCAATCCGATGTTAGAAACCGCCGCATGATTACGCGGAGCAACCAGCCATTCTTGCGGAGGAAAATCGAATCATGCAAAAACAAAAAAAGCCAACGACCGTGGGTCAAGAGTTGAGCAACGATTCCCGCCCGCGACAAACCTTGAAGGTCCTTGCTGGTCTCATCGGCCTGGCGGTGCTGCTCAATCTGGCGCTCGTGTCGGCCGCGTTGAATTACCTCGCGCCCAGGGTCGCGGAAGGCAGGCAGGGAATTGCGAGCCGCGCGAATTGGTATCTTCGCAGTGGACAGTTGCAGGCGGACGCGCGCAGTCTCGCTGCCGCGCTCGATTTCATCATGGACACCGACCGCGACCCGCCCGCGACAACCAACCTGGCTGTGCTGCCGCTGGCCGGCGGTGTGGCCCCGAACACGCCGAAATCCTGACGAACGCTCACCGAGGAACTCCGCCGGGAGCAAGCGCATAACAGCGGACGCTGGCAATCACCAGGGCGTGTCACGCCCACGGCAAATTGATGCACCGGCTGCGGGGCTGAAGATTGCTGGCGTGCGCCTGACGTTTGGCTAAATTCTTACGGGCATGGGACCAACCTCATGGATCACGAAACACTGGCGGGGCGTCGGCCTCTATATCGGAGTGTTCGTGGTGTTGGGAATTCTTACGGCGGTCGAAGCCTTCATCGCGCAGCAGCTCTGGGACAGGCCCATCACCTGGGCGCTGGCCTTCCGGCGGTCGTTCAAGATCACGCTGGCATACGCCCTATGCACCGCGCCGTTGCTGTGGCTTTGCGGTTACTTGCGGTTTGTGGCCGGACGGCGACTGCGCTGGTTCTTTGTGCATACGCTCGGGGCGCTGGCGTTCTCCGTGGCGATTGTCGCCCTGACCTCCTTGCTCCAGGCCGGTGAACGCTCGGTTCAAACCGGTGAAATCCTCACGTTCGGTTACCTCTTCAAGCGACTGCTGGTCACCTACACCATTTCCAACATCTTCAAATACTGGATCGTCGTGCTCGGCCATCTCGGCTGGCATTACTACAAGGCTTACCGTGAACGCGAACGCCAAGCCGCGGCGCTGGCCAACGAACTCGTCCAAGCCCGCCTCCAAGCCCTGCGCATGCAGATCAACCCGCATTTCCTCTTCAATACGCTCAACACCATCTCCGCCCTAATCCACGAGAATCCGAATGCCGCCGACCGCATGATCGTTCGCCTCAGCGAACTGTTTCGCCGCACGCTCGACCGCGGTGACGCGCAAGAAGTCCCGTTGCGCGAGGAAATCGAGTTCCTCAAGAGCTATCTGGAAATCGAACAAACGCGCTTCTCGGACCGGTTGACCGTGACCTTCGACATCGAGCCCAAGACGAACGACCTGTTCGTGCCGCACCTGATCCTCCAGCCGCTCGTCGAGAACGCGCTAGGCCACGGCATCATGCCGCGCGAAGAAGCCGGGCG
>CAZCZP010000276.1:0-5126 GCA_964502895.1 uncultured Bifidobacteriaceae bacterium | reverse complement strand
TTCAGTTGGGTGTTAATGAAACCGGTTCACACGGTGTGCATCCTTTGAGATGCGCCGCGAAGGCTGGTCACAGAATTCCTTCTGCAAGCATTCTTCACTGGACACCCTGCGGTTGCGGGAGCAAAGTCGCCCGATGCAGCCCTTTCGACACCGCGTTGACCTGTCGGGGCATGTAATACTGCCGGCGGGCATTGCGCGAGGCACGAGCTAGAGGAGGAAATCCATGCCCAAACCCATCGAAGCCGGAAACAAGATCACGCGTTATCGCGACCTCAAGCAGGCCAATCCCAACGCCATCGGCATGTTGATCGAGGGCGATTCGTGGTTCGATTACCCTCAAATGTTGAGCACGAACATTCCCACCGAATTGAAGAAGGCGTTTGGCAACCAGATTGTCCAGTTGGACAAGTCAAAGATCGGCGACGATGCGAGAGAGATGCTTAGCGGCGGGCAATACGACGTGTTGTTCGACATTATCGCCAAACGGAAACTGACATTCGATTGCATCCTGTTTAGCGGCGGCGGAAACGACATCGTCGCGAGCAACCTGCCGGTCTTGCTGAACACCTATCAGCCCGGATTTGGCTGGGAGGATTGCCTGAACATGACCCGCTTCCGGCGGCGATTGCTGGAGATCGAATACGCATATCTGGACCTGGCCGATCTCCGCGACGATTACCAGCCCGGCGCATACCTCTTCACGCAAAGTTACGATTACGCCATTCCTTCCGGCAAAGGCGTGCGGATTTTCGGTTTCGAGGTGGCGGGCAAATGGATCAAGGCGCGCATGGACGAGGAGAATATTCCCGCGGGCTTCCAGCAATCCATTCTGGATTACATGCTCGCTGAATTCGACAACCTGTTGATCCGGCTGGAGCAGACGATTCCCCGCTGCATCCACGTGCGCACCCAGGGAACGTTGAAGGAATCGGATTGGGCCAACGAACTTCATCCGACCACGGCGGGCTTCAAAAAAATCACCGCAAAGTATCAGGACGCGCTCACCCAGGTGTTTCCGCAACTGGCAAATCCCTGAACCCTCCCGCGTAAGGCCCGCTACGCCACCGGTTGCGAATTCACCCGCGCGAGAACTTCCTGAGCCAACAACTCGTACGCCGCGCTGCTCGCGCTGAATTTGTCGTAGTGAATGATCGGCTTGCCGAAACTTGGCGCTTCCGCCAGGCGCGTGCTGCGCGGGATCATCGTCTCGAACACGCGGTCGCCGAGCAGACCGCGCACTTCGTTGACCACTTCGTGCGACAATTTCGTCCGGCCATCATACATCGTCATGACGACACCCATGATTTCCAAACGCGGATTGACCCCGCCGTCGCGGAGTTGCGTGAGGACGCGGTTCATCATGCTGATGCCTTCGAGCGCGTAATACTCGCATTGCAGCGGCACGAGCAAACCGTCCGCCGCGGCGAAAGCGTTCAAGGTGAGAATGCCGAGGGACGGCGGGCAATCCACAAGGATCAAATCGAAGCGTCCGCTTTCGACGACCGGCCGGAGCGACGTTGCCACGCGGTGCAAATGATTTTCCGAGCGCGCCAGTTCCACGTCGGCGCCGCACAAATCCACTTCGCTGGGAATAATCTCCAGCCGCTCGTAGGCCGTGGGTTTTATTTTTTCCAGCAAGCTCCCTTCGCCAAGTAACACGCGGTAGGCGCTGGCGCCTTCGACTTTTTCCAGGCCGAGGCCGCTGGTTGCGTTGGCCTGGGGGTCCAGGTCGAACAACAAGACCCGTTTGCCCACCGCGGCAATGCACGCCGCCACGTTGACGGCAGTCGTCGTTTTTCCGACCCCGCCCTTTTGGTTGGCCACTGCGATGATCTTGGTTGGCACGAGGCAGCTTAAGGAGAATTCCAGCGCCACTTCAAGCTTGGGGAAACTCCAAATCTCCAAAGCCCAAACACCCAAGAGCCGGGCCCTTGAGTATTTCGAGTATTCCGGTCTTGGGTGACCGGTATTTCACCCGTGCTTGCATTAAATCGCGAGGCGTCTATTTTGCGTTGGGTCTAAATTTCATCATGAAACTGATTCTGATTCCGCACAACGTCACACTCACCGAGGCCATCGAGAACCATGTCGTCGCAAAACTTGAAAAGCTGGATCACCTGGACCAGCGGGCGATTGACGCGCGGGTGATTCTGGAACACGACCATCGCCGCGTGCCGGAACGGGCTTTCTCCTGTTCGATGCGTTTGAGTGTGCGCGGACCGGACCTGTTTGCCCAGGACCGCGAGGAAGACCTCTACAAAGCCATTGACCTCGTTGCGAAGAAAATCGAACAACAGATTCGGAAACGCCACAACAAGGTGAAAGCACGTCACCATAACGAAGCCTCCAAGACCAAGCGCAAACTCAAGGAGCGCGGGCTGTGAATTGCCCGGCCTCGCTGAAAGCATGACGAAGCCGCTGCCCTCGTGCCCAACACCGATCCACTCCCAGTCGCCAAACCGCAACTGATTCTCCGCGCCCGCGTCGTGCTGCCCATCCGGCGGCCCCCGATTGAAAACGGCGCGGTCGTCGTTCTCGGAAATCGCATCGTGGCGGTTGGCCGCTGGCGTTCCATCCGCACGCAGCATTCCGGCGCCGTGCTCGATCTGGGCGATTCGCTGCTCATGCCCGGTTTGGTCAATGCCCATTGCCACCTGGATTACACGGACATGGCCGGGCTGTTTCCGCCGCCGAGAAGTTTTTGCGACTGGATCAAACTCATCAACACGGAGAAATCTCAATGGAGCTATTCGGATTTCGCCCAATCCTGGCTCGCGGGCGCGCAAATGCTCGTGCGAACCGGCACGACGACTGTTGGCGATATCGAAGCCGTGCCGCAATTGCTGCCGGATGTATGGAGCGCCATGCCGCTCCGCGTGGTTTCCTTCCTCGAAATGACCGGCATCCGCAGCCGGCGCAATCCCGACGCCATCCTGGCCGACGCGATAGAGAAAATTGATTCCCTCCCACGCGGAAGGTGCGTCGCCGGCCTGTCACCGCACGCGCCTTACTCCACTTTGCCACGACTGATGAAACGCTGCGGGACAACCGCCCGGCGGCGGCGCTGGCGCGTGGCCACGCACGTTGCCGAATCTGCCGCCGAGTTCGAAATGTTCACGAGCGCTGGCGGCGAAATGTTCGACTGGCTGCGGCTCAGCAGGCGCGACATGTCCGATTGCGGCGGGGTTTCGCCCGTGCAACACTTGGACCGGGCTAGTCTGCTCGGTCCAAACCTGCTCGCCACGCACGTCAATTATCTTGCAGACGACGACGCTCAATTGCTGGCGCGCAAAAAGGTCAGCGTTGTTCATTGTCCGCGCAGCCACGACTATTTTGGCCACAAGCCGTTCCCGAAGATTGCGCTGGCCCGGGCGGGTGTGAACATCTGCCTCGGCACCGACAGCCTCGCAACCGTGCGCAAGCATCCGCGCCGCAGCGTCGAGTTGAACATGTTCGAGGAAATGCGGGCGTTCTCGTCGCGAAACACCGGCGTGTCCCCCGAGCGCATTGTCCGCATGGCCACGATCAACGGCGCCCAGGCGCTCGGGCTTCGCGACTGCGTCGGCGTGCTCGCAGTCAACGCCTTTGCCGATTTGATTGCCCTGCCCTGCCCCGGCCGCGCCGCCGGCTGTTGGGAATCGCTGCTTCAACACACCGGCGATGTCACCGCCAGCATCATAGACGGCGAATGGGCCGTGTCGCCTCAGGTTCTTTGACCCGCGTTCACCGTGAGCGAATTCGAGCATGAATTAGCCGTTCGTCTCGCCGCCATTCGCGAACAAGGTTTGCTACGCGAACTGCGACGCGTGGATTCCGCCCAGGGGCCGCGCCTCGAAGTCGGCGGACGCACCCTGCTGAATTTTTCCTCCAACGATTATCTGGGTCTGGCGGATCATCCGGCGTTAAAGGACGCGGCGATCCGGGCCGTGGAAAAATTTGGCGCCGGTAGCGGGGCCTCGAGGTTGATCTGCGGATCGCTCGCTCCGTTTCATGAACTGGAGGAAGCCCTTGCCAACTTCAAAGCCACTGAAGCCGCGTTGACGTTTTCCACCGGTTATGCCGCGGCCCTCGGCACCATCACTGCACTGCTCGGCAAGAACGACATCATCATCACCGACAAACTTGTTCACGCCAGCATCGTGGACGCCGCCCGGCTTTGCGGCGCAAAACTCCGTGTCTTTTCCCACAACGACCTGAGCGACCTGGAAGACATTTTGAAGTGGGCGGCAAGAAGCATCCAACAGCCAACGTCCAACCTCCAACATCGAACGCAGGTGCTCATCGTCACGGAGAGCATTTTCTCGATGGACGGCGATGCCGCACCACTGGGAGACATCATTGCGCTCAAGGAAAAATATGGCGCCTGGCTGATGGTGGACGAAGCCCACGCCACCGGCCTTTACGGAAAACATCGTCGCGGCCTCGCCGAAGAACTCGGCGTCAGCGATCGCATCGAAATCCAGATGGGCACGCTCGGCAAAGCGCTGGGCGCAAGCGGCGGTTACATCTGCGGCAGCCGGGCGTTGATTGATTTTCTCATCAACCGCGCCCGCAGCTTCATTTTCAGCACCGCACCTGTTCCCGCCGCATCTGCCGCAGCCAAAGCCGCCGTTCAACTTGTCCAATCCTGTGAAGGCCAGACACGCAACGCGCAACTCTGGTCGCGCGTTAGCGAAGTGAATTCTGCGCTCCGCACTCCGCACTCCGTATTTCAAAGCGCCATCATTCCGATAATCGTCGGCGACGAATCCGTCGCTGTCGCCGCCGCGACGCAACTCCGCGAACACGGCCTGTTCGTTCCGGCCATCCGCTACCCAACCGTCGCGCGCGGCGCGGCGCGGCTGCGCGTGACCTTGACCGCCGCGCACACGGACGGAGACATCAAGACTTTGACCACCGCGCTCGCAAAACTCGAAACTCGAAACTCGAAACTCGAAACTTGAACAAGTTTGTCCAACTCGACCACGCCCATGTCTGGCATCCCTTCACCCAGATGCGCGATTGGCTCAAGCGCGAGCCCATCGTCATCAAATCCGGCAAGGGCGCACTGCTGCGCGATATTCACGGCAGGGAATTTCTCGATGCCAACTCTTCCATCTGGACCAACCTGCACGGTCACAATCATC
>CAZCZP010000275.1:0-5129 GCA_964502895.1 uncultured Bifidobacteriaceae bacterium | reverse complement strand
CGAATGGTCGCGGATGCGGTCGTTGCGAAGCAAACACCCAGAACGGCCACGAAGCCCTGTGCCGGAAATCTCACCGTGAGCGATTGTAGAACTAGCGCTGGCTCGGTCAATTGCTGGTTCTACCGACTTTCATCCGTGGTTCTACGGCCTCGTGCGAGATGAGGCCCGATGGCAGGCAACGGATTTGCGAAGTCAGTTAGTTCGAAGCCGAAGTTTGCAACAACTCCCGCTGCCAGTTCATCAACTCGGGCGCTTGTTTGTCCCAGTTGCGCGCCAGTTCCAGGAGCGTCGCGCGGCTGGCAATGAGCGTGGCATCAATGCCGAGTTGATGCGCGCGCGCGTCGCGGCGTTTCTCCAACTCCGCCTGGCGGCGGCGCTCGGCTTCGGTGGGACGCCGGCTCGTGCGTTGCGGGAGTTGAGGGTGTTTGTCGGCAGAAATTTGAAGGCCGGCTTTGATCGCGTGCGAAAGCCCTGTCCTGCGTCGCGGTGAAAGGTGGGCCGGCACGAGTGGGTCTACGGGCCGATGCACGGCAGCCGCCGCGGCGATGTCCACGAGAATTTCGTGACTGAGGATGAAGAAGGGCGGGCGGTTCGCGGCGACGGCCTCCTCCTCGCGCCATCGCCAAAGTTCGCGCAGGACCGCAAGGGCGGGGCGTGAAAGCGCGTGGCTGCCTTTGACGCGCCAGACAGAATCCAAGTCGGTAGGCTGGAAGCGCGAGGATTCATCAATCAGCCGGACACAGGATTCTTCGTGCCAAGTGAGGCGGCCTTTGTGCTGGAGTTCGAGCTTGAGTTTGTCCGAGAGCGGCTTGAGAAAGTGCGTATCGTTGCGGGCATATTTATCCATTCGTTCGGTGAGAGGACGACGCGCCCAATTGGCCTTTTGCGGACCTTTCTCCAGCTTCACACCGAGATGTTTTTCAACCAGCGAACTGAGGCCGAATTGCCGGTCGCCCAATAGGCGCGCGGCGAGCATCGTATCGAAAATGGCACCGGGGACGAATTCGTGATGCTTGCGCAACAGCCGCAAATCGTAATCTGCTCCGTGCATGATGAGCCGGTGCGCGCCGAGCGCGTCGAGCAGCGGATCAATGTCAATGTCGGCAAGCGGGTCAATCAACCGGTCGCCCGCGATTGTGCTGATCTGGATGAGACAAACTTTTTCCGGATAGGCGTGCAAGCTGTCGGCCTCGGTGTCCACCGCGATCCATTCGGCGCCGCGGATGACTGGCAGATAAGCCGCAAGCTGTTCGTTTGTATCAATCACGCGGCGAGTATAGGAGTGACATGCGACAACTGACAAGTGAAGGGAAGAAACTGCGGTGTGAGACGTGAAAAGATTTTCGAGCGGCGCTTTACATTTTTCGGATCATGTTTCATTCCGCGAATCTCGTTTGCTTCGCCGCGCCGCTGCCCCTAACATTTTCGCGATGAACCTAGCAAGTGCTTTTGCCGCTTCGGCGCAGAAACGGTCGGACAAGATCGCGATGTACTGGGGTGAGCATGAATTCACCTACGCCATGTTATCGGCGCAATCCGTGGCGGTGGCGAAGCAACTGGCCGGACAATACGGCGTGCGGCCGGGTGATCGCGTGGCGTTGTGGTTGAAGAATCGGCCGGAATTCGTTCCCGCTTTGTTCGGAATCCTCAATGCCGGGGCGGTGGTGGTGCCGATCAACAATTTTCTCAAACCGGACGAAGTGAATTTCATCCTCCAGGATGCCGGCGCCGATGTCATCATCAGCGACGCAGAATTGGGGGTTCATTTCCCGGCGCTGGCCGCTGCCCGCTCCGGGTTGAAGCTTTTCCGGGTCGAGGATTTTGCGGCCGCAACGTCTGGGGATGCGCCATCGCCGGCCGCGAGTCCGCAAACTGAATCGGATTTGGCCGTGATCATTTACACCTCCGGCACGACGGGCCGGCCCAAAGGCGCGATGCTGTCCCACGGCAATCTTCTCCACAATGTCGAGAGTTGCCGGATCATCCTGGAGACGGTCGAGGGCGACCGGCTCGCGGTGTTGCTGCCGTTATTTCACAGCTACATGTTGACGGTGGGATTGTTGTTGCCGCTGCTGGTGGGCGGATCATTGGTCTTGGTAAAATCGCTGAGTCAGCCGCATCACATCCTCCAGGAAATCTGCCAGCGCCAGGCGACCATCCTTCCGGCCATTCCGCAATTTTATCGGACGTTGACGCATGCGAATGTCAGCGCGCTGCCGTTCCGTGTCGCCGTGAGCGGCGCCGCGCCGCTCCCGGTCCAAGTGCTGAAGGATTTCGAGGCGAAGTTCAAAATCCCGCTGATCGAAGGATACGGTTTGAGTGAAGCCAGCCCGGTGGTGACGAAGAATCCGTTACGAGGCGATCACAAGCCCGGCTCGATCGGCAAACCGGTGCCGAATGTCGAGGTCAGCATTCAGGACGATGACGGACGAATGCTCGGGGACAACGAAACCGGCGAGGTTTGTGTCCGGGGTGGCAACGTGATGATGGGTTACTGGAACAAGCCCGAGGAAACGGCGAAGGCGATTCGAAACGGCTGGCTGCTGACGGGTGACATTGGTTACCGCGATGGAGACGGCTACTATTACATCACGGACCGAAAGAAGGACATGCTGTTGGTGAATGGCATCAACGTTTATCCGCGGGAGATCGAAGAAATCATTTACCAATTCCCCGGCGTGAAGGAGGCGGCGGTGGTGGGTGTGCCGGACCCGCGCAAGGGTGAGCAGCCGATCGCGTTTGTCGCAGCCAACGAAGGGGTGACTGTGGACGAGAAGTCGCTCCTGCATTTTCTGAAGGAAAAACTGGCGGACTACAAACTCCCGAAGCGAGTGGTTTCCCTGCCGGCCCTGCCCCGGAACGCGACCGGCAAGATTCTCAAGACTTCGCTGCGAGAATTATCCAAGAATGCGGGACGGCCGGGTTGATCTGGCACAGTTTGTTAGTCTTCAGCGAGTTGCGACCGGCACCGTGGCGGTACTAGCACGCAGGCTTTACCAGTTGACGCATCCGACGGGCGACCCGTAAGCTACTTCCGCTAACGCGAAAGCGCATGGGGCGCTTTCCGAGCAACCTCATTATCAGGAGCTTTATATGGCTGAAGGTTATTGCGTTAAGTGTAAAGCCAAGAAAGAAATTGCCGACGGCGTCGAGGAAGTCATGAAAAACGGGCGCAAAGCCATCAAAGGCAAATGCCCGACCTGCGGCACCGTCATGTTCAAGATTCTTGGCGGCAAGGCCGCTCAGACGCCATCCACTTCAAGCGCACCGTCCAATCCACCGACCGCCAGCTAAAACTATGTCGCAACAGCTTGCCTACGTCATCATCACGCCATACTCGCTGCACAAATCCCGCACGGGCGGAATTCTCAGCCGGCTGATTTCGCGGACGGGACTGGACCTGGTCGCGGCACGGATGTTCGCGCCCAGCCCCGAACTGGTGAAGCAATATTCTGAAGCGATTGTCTCGGCCAACGACCCGCAGGATCGCCGCATTCAGGAACTGATTTACCAATACATCGTCCAGAACTTGTCGCCCGATCCCAAGACCAACCGCCGCCGTCGCGTGATGGTGCTCCTGTTCAAGGGCGAGGATGCCGTGCGCAAAGTCCGTTCCGTGGTCGGCAATCTCGGTCCGGATCGCCGCGTTGGCGAGACCATCCGCGATACCTACGGCGACATGATCATGGATGACAACGGCCAGGTCCGTTACTTCGAGCCGGCGGTGCTGGCCGCGCCCACGCCGGATGAAGCCGAAACGAAGCTGAAACTTTGGGCCAAGTATTCGGACAGCGACGGCGGCGTACTGGAAAATGTCATTGCCTACGGCCCCGGCGAGACGCCCCAGCGCACGTTGGTGTTGATCAAGCCGGACAATTTTCGCTTTGCCACGGGCCGGCCGGGCAACGTGATTGATTTCTTTTCGCGCACCGGCCTTTACATCGTGGGGATCAAAGTGCACCGCATGAGTGTGGGGGACGCGATGGAGTTTTATGGACCGGTTCGCGATGTCTTGCGCTCCAAACTCAAAGACATGGTTGCGTCGAAAGCCAAGGCGGCCGTCGAAAAAGAACTCGGCTTCAGCGTGCCGGGGGAACAGGAAAAGCAATTGGGCGAAATTCTGGGCCCGATTTTCGGCGACAACCAGTTCGAGAACATCGTTCGCTTTATGGCGGGCCGCGCGCCCTCCGAGATTCCGTTGAGCGAACATAGTCAGCCCGGCACCGAAAAATGCATCGCCCTGGTTTACGAAGGCGTGGGCGCGGTGGCCAAAATCCGCGACGTGCTCGGGCCAACCGATCCGTCCAAGGCGCCGCCCGGCTCGATTCGGCGCGAGTTCGGTCAGAACATCATGGTAAACGCCGCACACGCGAGCGACTCGCCCGAAAGCGCGCAGCGCGAACTGGGGATCGTGAAGGTCGGGGAAAATACATTTCGTCGGGTGGTCGAAGAGTTTTACGGGAAGAAGTGACGCATCGTGGCACGTTTCAGTGACGGTGCGATTCCCACAGCGTGTCGGCCCGGAGTAGTTTTTCCAGTAATCGAGCATCGGCATCTGGAAATGCGTGGTGCTTCAGTTCCGCCGGACTCACCCATTTGAGCCCGGCGCAACCGACCGGTTGAGGTTCGCCTGCGATCAATTCGCAAACAAAGAAGTTAAGGCGGACAGTTTTCTCGGGATACGCGTGGGTAACCGACTCGACCAGCTTTCCCACTCTTACATCCACCCCCAATTCCTCGCGAAGCTCGCGCGCGAGACATTGCTCGAAGGATTCACTCGCCTCGCGTTTGCCGCCGGGCAATTCCCAAAGTCCCCCAAGATGTGCGCCGGCGCGACGTTGCGCAATGAGGAGTTTGCCGTCGCGAAAGATCAGGCCGGCAGAGACTTCGACGACTTGGTTTTCCATCTTGCATTTCTCGCAAACCCGGGCAAAACGGGCTGCCGCGGAACGAAGTCAACGGGTGCTGCGGCGGAAAGTACATAAAGCCCGCTCACAGATTCCCCTGGCTTCGAATCAACCCTCGGTCTTGACCATCGGTTGCGCGAGCAGCAGAGATTCCATGGCGCCTTCGACAGGATTGTCGGTCGCGTAGGGATTGCCATAAGGCTGCCAGCCGGCGGCAATGTG
>CAZCZP010000274.1:0-5158 GCA_964502895.1 uncultured Bifidobacteriaceae bacterium | reverse complement strand
GCCGCCGTCACCGGCTCATTGTTCAAATGGCGCTCGATGTCCCGCGCCAAACCGTTGGCCGTCTCGTAGCGTCGCGCGCGGTTCTTCTCCAGGCACTTCATCACAATCCAATCGAGCTCGCCGCGCACGAGGCGATTCAACTTCGCCGGCTCGGACGCGCGCCGCTGCGCCACCACCTGCAGATCGGCTTGCGCGAGCGTACTCAGTTGCGTCGAAGGTTTCGGCGGTTCCCTTTCCCGAATGGTCCGCAACACTTGGTCCAGCCCGGCCTTCAGCAATTCTTCGTTCGAGAACGGCGTGCGTCCGGTCAGCAACTCGTAGAGCAATACCCCCAGCGCATAGATGTCGCTGCGCGTGTCAACATCGAGGCTGCCCAGGCCCGCTTGCTCCGGACTCATGTAGGCCGGCGTGCCGATGAGTTGGTTGAAGCGCGTGAAAAAAGTTTTCTCCGTGAGTTCTTGCTCCGTTGCTTTGGCGACGCCGAAATCAATCACCTTTGGCACCGCTCGCCCGTCCAGTTCAGTGACCAGCACGTTGGAGGGCTTGAGGTCGCGGTGAATGACGCCCTTATGATGGGCATGCTGCACGGCCTGGCAGACTTCGATGAAAAGCTTGAGTCGCTCGACTGTGCTCAACTGGTTGGCGTCGCAGTAATCGGTGATGCGGACGCCTTTCACCAACTCCATCACGAAGTAAGGCCGGCCACCTGCGGTCGCGCCGCCGTCGAACACACGGGCGATATTCGGATGATCCATCAGCGCCAGCGCCTGGCGTTCCACCTCGAAGCGCGCCACGACTTCGCGCGTGTCCATGCCGAGCTTGATGATCTTGAGGGCGACTTTGCGGCGCACGGGTTCCTGTTGCTCCGCAAGCCAGACGACGCCGAAGCCGCCTTCGCCAATTTGTTCGAGCAACTTGTAACGGCCAATGCGGGTGCCGGGTTGTTCGTTGAACAGGGAACTTGCTTCCGGTTCCGGCGAGGGAAGGTTGGCGGCAGCGTGCGACGCGTCGGAAGCCGGCGGGACGTTCGCAGGCGGGACGCCTGTGCCGCTAACCGTGCCCGCGACGAACCCGAGCTTCAGCAGGCAGTTTGGGCACATGCCGGCTGGAGCACCGACGGGGAGCGGCTGGCCGCATTCGGGGCAACGTCCGGCAGGCATGCGCTTTGATGGGTTGTGGTAACCGCTCGGGAGGTTACTGCCGCGCCTTGGTGGTGTCAGGTCATTCCATTAAGAAGCCGCACACGCGGAAAGCATGGCAACCCCATACAATCCCGGAAAGCAGGCTTGATCTCCTCAAGCTCCACCCGACCGGCTTTGGGCCAACTTTCGCGTCTCCGCGTCGCCAAGCACGGGGCTGACATCCACCTCCATGAGATCGCTCCAATGCAACGCCACCGCAGCCAGGGCCTGTGCATCATCGCATTCATAAATCACAACGCCGCGGCCCCGGACAAGGTCGTGCCAGCGGTTGATCAGTCGCACGTGCGGAGCCAGTGTCTTTTTCTCTTCGGCGGGAGTCATCTGGGCGAAACGGGCGAGCGCTTGAGGGAGTTTGCCTTCGTGAATTTTCCAGGTGAGCATGATCTTCATGTTAGTTCTGCCTTTCGATTTGCGTTGTGTTTGGTTTGTTTGCCACTTCGCAGCGGTTGCACTGTTCTCACAAAGAAAAAAGCGTCAAAGGTTACAGAAATCCCGGAGCGCATTCCGGTCATTGCGCCGACACCGCGATGAAATGCCGCAGTTCATCGTCCACTTCCTCGGGCCCGCCGACTGTCCGGGCGATTTCTTCGCGCAACAATTCACCGTACCGCTGGCGCAGGCGATGCACGGTCACCTTGACCGCGCCCTCGGTCATGCCGTGGCGCGCCGCCACTTCGGCGTAGGGCGGGCCGGGCCGTTCGCCTTGCAGGTGCAGCCGCAAATCCGCAAAGAGCTTGCCCTTGCCGGCGGCCTCGCATTCCGCCGCCTGGTATTCCAGCACTTTGGACAGCAGGGTGAAAACCCATTGGCGCTCGAAAAGCGTTTCCGGCGTATTCCGGTCCGGCGGCTCCAACAAATACTTTGCCTCGCCGTCGGCGACGTTAAGCGAAAGCAACGGCTGACCCGCGCCGCGCTTCTGGGCGCGATGGCGATCCCATTCGTTGGCCAGAAAATTGTCCAGCAGCCGCAGCAGAAACGTGCGAAATTTTCCGCCCTCGCGCACCAACCCCTCCAGCGATTCGTAATTGATCAAGTGGAGGAAGAAATCTTGCGTGACGTCTTCGGCGTCCGATGGCGCATGGCCCCGCCGCCGAATGTAGGCATAAAGCGGATACCAATAGTCAGAATAGATTTGGGCAAACGCTTCCTGCTTCGCCTCGGCACCGGGACGCGCGGCGCTCAAGACAATTGTCCAGTGCGTCGTGCGAAACGGCGCGCCGCCGATGCCCGAACCCTTTTCTGATTCCATAACTGCTTCCCTCGCCAGACGGTTACCTTGGCCATCCGATGCCGACCGAGAAAACAAGAGTCTTGGATTATCCCCGCCAACCGTGGTTCTCCCGCACCTGAATCATCGCCGCGAGGATGTCGTTCCACGTTTGTTGCTTCATCAGGACTTCATTGGGAAACATGCAGCCGTCCCAGCAAACGTGTTTGATCTTCTTGGTGACCTTGCCCTTGGCGTCGCGCAGCCAGTAGCCGGAGTCGCGGGCAATGTTAAGCTTGCCTTTCGGGTCGGTGGCGAGGCAATGGCGGCCGGTCTTCTCGTGCGAGCCGGAGCCAAACACGCTGCCGTCGTTTTGAGCAACGTGGAAATCAATCGTCCAAGGCCGCAACGCGTTCGTGAGTTTCGTCATCGCTTTGTGGAATTCCGCCGGCTCGTAACGATAATTCTTCGGGACCAGGCGATGTGCCTCGGCGTTATAGCCGAGGGTGTAGAGATGCGTGTGCGACATGTCGGCTTGAAATCCCACGAGGCGCGGCTGACCGACTTCTTCCAGCAGGTCCACCATGTGCCTCCACGAATGCATGCCGCCCCAACAAATTTCTCCTTCCGCCGCCAACCGTTCACCATGATCCTTGGCGACCTTTGCGCCCTCCCTGAAAGTTTTCGCGATGCGCTTGGTATTGCCCTTCGGGTCTTTGTCCCAATCGGTCACGCTGGCCGCTGAATCAATCCGAACGATGCCGTAAGGCCGCGCGCCTAGCTCCCGCAGTTTCTTCGCGATGCGGCATGCTTTCGCCACTGCCGTCACCCAATTCTTGCGCTTCGTTTCGTCGCCCATCGCCGAACCATCAAACCACACCGGCGCGACGACCGAACCAATGGCCAAACCCCTCCCCGAAATCTTGTCGGCCAGCGCCTTGATGCCGTCGTCGCTGATGTCAATGTTCGTGTGCGGGTCATAGAGAAACAAATCCACGCCGTCAAACTTCACGCCGTTGACCTCGGCTTTGGCGGTGAGATCGAGCATCGTGTCGAGGTCAATGCACGGCTCGGCCCCGGGCGACCCTTTGCCGACCAGACCGGGCCACATCGCGTTGTGGAGTTTGGGAAAGTTGTTAGGTTGCTCGGATGTTCTCATAGGTTCGGTTGGTTTGAAATCCGCAGGCAACCTAAGCACAGAGTTTTTTCCAAGCAATGTGAAAGTGGCGGTGGATTCTGCCGCGCGCAGGCTTTCCTCTCTCTGTAGCTCATCACGAGCATCGTTTCAGCCTTGAACAACCGGTCAAGCCAGTGTTACACGGAATGCACAACCACTCGAATCGCCGGAATAACCCAATCAACGACTCTGCGGAGAAATGATAAACTCGACCAATGAACCGTCTCCACTGACAACCGCGGCCACCGATCCCCCGCTCTGGCAACCCGTCTTGCTCGCGGCGATGGCCGGTGGCATGGGCTGGGGCATCCGCGGTCAATACGGCCACGAAACCGGCGCGATGATCGCCGGCTTGCTCGTCAGTCTGGTGCTCGTTTTCCTGATGTGCCCTCTCGCACCCTTGTTGCCCGCCGCACGCGCCGTGGCTTTCGGCACCATCGCCATGGGCATCGGCGGCTCGATGACTTACGGACAGACCGTTGGCCTCACGCAAAACGCGCCGGTGATCGGGAACTGGGACGCGTGGCGCTGGGGCATGCTGGGTCTCGGCATCAAGGGCGCAATCTGGATTGGTTTCGCCGGGTTATTTCTGGGCATGGGCTTGGGGGGTGCGCGCTACACGTGGCGCGACATTTTGCTGCTGATGCTCGGCATGTTCGCGCTCTATGGCCTCGGCTGGTGGCTTTTGAATCAACCGTTTGATCCGGCCAGCAAAATTCTACCTCGCATTTATTTTTCCGCCTCGTGGCATTGGCAACCGGATGCCGGCCCGGAACTCAAGCCGCGTCCCGAAGTTTGGGGCGGCCAACTGTTCGCACTTCTCGGCGCGTGGATTTGGGTGGGGTGGTTGCGGCGCGACCGCCTCGCGCGCAATCTCGCCCTCTGGGGCATGCTCGGCGGAGTCGGATTCCCCATCGGCCAATGCCTGCAATCCTTTCACGCTTGGAATCCGGAAATCTTCAAGTCCGGCATCTGGGTTCAACTCGATCCCGCGATGAATTGGTGGAACTGGATGGAAACAACTTTCGGCGCGGTCATGGGTGCGTGTTTGGGACTCGGCCTTTGGCTCAACCGGCGATTGATCGGCGAACTGAACGAATCTGTGAGGCCTCCACTCTACCCGGGCATCGAATGGTTACTGATCGGCATTCACGTTACGCTGCTGATCATCGGCGAATTCACCGAAATCGCGTGGGCCAACGTGCTTTACGATCCCGGACTGATCATCTCGTTCATTCCGCTGATCGCGGTCGCGGGCGGACGCTGGTGGCCATTCATGCTCGCGCTGCCCATTACGCTTGTTCCCATCGCCGGCAAGACAATCCGCGATCTTGTTTATGAGTCGCACGTGGTCAGTCCAGTGGTGGGCTGGACTCTCTATGCAATTTTACCGGCCTTGTTAACGACCGCGGCGGCAATTTGGTTCGCACGCCAAGTGGGTCGAGGGTTGAACGGCCGCGAGTTCGCTCGCTTGGCCCTGCTGTTGAACGCGTGGCTCTACTTCGGGTTAAACTTCGCCTTCTTCCGCTTCCCATGGCCGTGGGAAAAATGGACCAGCCGCACGCCCAACGC
>CAZCZP010000273.1:0-5186 GCA_964502895.1 uncultured Bifidobacteriaceae bacterium | reverse complement strand
GGTTCATTTGGTCCTTTCGGCCTGCGTGAATCAGGTTAACCGCCATTTTTTTGTCGGGAAGTTGACACCGATGCCGTTGAAGCCAGGCGGTTGCTCGCTTCGACGGTATCCAGATGGCTGCGCAGGTGTTCGGACAATTGATCGAGAATGACCTGACGCTTCTCGGCTTGATCCTGGCGCCTGGCCGTCTCGCGGTGGAAAACAGAAGCACCGTATGCGACCAACGCTGACAGTTGATTCTCCAATCGGACCAGATTTCCGTTTGCCTCGCCCAGGTTCAAGCGCTCGCGTGCCACGGCAGCCTCCAGTTTTTTTCGTTCCTGGCTAAGCTGGGCAAAGGCGGGATCACGCGCCAGGCGGACTGGGCGATGCCGCGCGTACAAAGTCGTGAGATAAATTCCCAGCGCCGCGGAGAGAAAGATTTCGGCTATGGCCTGGCTGGCCACCGTGATCACATCAATCCATTTGGCGCCCGCGAAATTCAATCCTGCCGCCGCCGCGGGCGACTGGTTGTCGAAAACCGTGAGCGAAGCAATGTGTTCGCCGATGCCCTTGGACAGCGTCGGATAGACGAATGCATAGGCGCCGGCCCAAACGATAACGCCGAGCATTCCCAGCGACAGGCAACTCCACAGATAAACGTCGCGCCGCTTTCGGTCCTGAACAAAATCCCAGCCGATTTTCACTGCGAGCGCGCCCACGGGCAACAGTGCGGCCCAGAGATAGGATCGCACCGGATTTTCACGAAAGGTTACCAAACCTGACTCGAGCAGGTTGAAAGAAATGTTCCAGATGCCGAACGTAATCAGGCAGACAATCCCCAGGCAGCCGGACGCGAACATGAGGACGTCCCAAGTGTTCCAAGGGCAGCTTGGTTTGGTGTCTTCCTGGCCGTCAATCGTGACCGGGACAAGCTTGCTGCGCGTGCTCAACGCGAGGTCGGTATTTTTCAGTTGGTCTTCGAGAAAAGCGATCCGGTCTTCGTGTGTTCTGGCCTGCTGCCGGTGCTTTTCCCACTCGACAGCGTGATGATGCAGGAACAGCGAACGGTGATACTGCTCAACGGATTCGAGGTCGGATGCCGCCGGGTTTTGGAGGTGATTCTGAATGAACTCTAAATGAACCGCCGGCACGATGCTTTCGGGACCCGACTTCGACGTGATGGTTTTCATAACAGGATGGTTGCCTCAAGCGACATGGCCTCTGATGGGACCAAATCTGGAAATATGAGCGGCGAATCGCAAGCGGGGGAGGCCGTGATTCAGTTCAGGACCGATGGCTGCATCAGGTCCTCGCCCCGCCAGTCTTGCGTGCCGATCATTGGCACTTGGTTTCCAACGCTTCTGGATTGGCCTCAGTTTCATCAAACAGTGCATCGACGTCCTCTTCCTGGGACTCCAGCAACTCCTGGTTGCGTTCGAGTTCTTCGATCTGGCGATCCAGCTTCTCTCTTTCATGCTCCAGGACTTCAAGCTGTTTGCGTAACACGTCGAGTTGCTTCTTGGACCCTTCCTTGAGATCGCGTTTGGTCTGGTGCATTTTTTCTGTTTTCGCGAGCTTCCCCATCTCCTTGGCGGCTTGCTTCGCCTGATCGGCGGCCCGTGCGGCTTCACGTTGCGCATGCTCCTTGATTTTCTCGATCTCGTCGGGATTCATCGCGTGTTTCCGAGCGATGTCTGCCTGGTGCTTGGCATGGGCTTCGATCCTGGCGATTTCTTTCCGGTCAATGATTGCAGCTCCTCCATCCGGCTGTTTCAAGTTGTAGGCATTGGCATCCCCTTGGCCTCGATCCAGCAAGGACTCGACCATTCGTTCGAGCCGTCGCAACCGTTCCTCAAGTGATGAGTCAGCAGAATCAGCACGAGCAGCGCGCGGAGGCTGGCCGGACCTCGGTTGGGTTATGGAAACCGCACTCGGAGGACGCGCAGGGCGTGGCGCTTGCGGTGACGGGGGCACGAGTGCCGCCGGAGTAACTGCGCCACCGGGAACCGCCGGGACCACCACGACCGGTTGCCAGGTGACTGCTTGCGAATCATCGGATTTGATTTTCGGGCCTGCGACGATAACCGCGGGTTGGGTCGTGGTCGGGATTGCGTTACCGGGAGCCGGCTCGGTAGCCACCAATGCGATACTCGGAGATGCTAATGTGACCGTTACCGGAACCGGCAATGGCAATTCGGCGGCGTCCTCCGAGTGATCATTTGGCCTCGCCGGCGCTTTGTCGCTTTGAGCCAGCACAATTCTCGGGGCCAGACAGATTGCGGCGGCGGCGAAAAGCGCCGTTGCCGATGCCATGATCGTGAGCCAGGTCGCGGCGAGACGAGGCGACGCGTTTCTGCGTGTATTGAGTATCATATCTATCCTTTGTTGTAGTTGAGTTTTGTTGTTGAAAGCTCCCGGGGCGAGCAAAGGGGGACAGCGTTGCATTCGCGAGGCGAGATTCGCCAGCAGCAAAGCATAAGTTTGAGGCCGCGCGCTGGATTGCAAAACGTAATCGTCGCAAGCGATCTCGCGCTCCAGCGAAAGTTTCTTGGAAATCCACCAGACCGCGGGGTGAAAAGGGAACGCTGCGAGTATGAAATGCTGAAGCAAGTTGGCCCAATCATCGCACCGGCAGACGTGGGCGAGTTCGTGACGGAGAACCTGTTCGGCCTCCTCCGCGTCCGTTTGTTCCTCGTTGGGAAGCAGAATCACCGGATGGAAAAAGCCGAGGAGGAATGACGACCTTGAAGTCGGCGACGTTCTCAAAGTCACTTTTCGCCGGAGTTCCAGCCTGGCGACCAGGTCGCGGAAAAGTTTATCGAGCGGTTCGCTCGCTGGAACCGAATGCAATTTGAGCCTCCGAATTTGATGGAGCCGCAGCAAGAGCGTAAGAAGTCGCAGACCTGTCAGCGCCAGACAAACGCCCAACGCGATCCTGCCTGCAATTCTGGCCGCACGAGATTCGGGAACGTGCGTCACGGAAACTGGATTCGCCAGACGTCGTAGCGCGCTGTAGATCCAACCGGATTGAGAACCTGCTGTAGCGTGGGTGGTTGGTTCAGCCGAAATCGGTGGGGTGATCGGGTCAGCTTCGGTGAATGCCGCGAGCGAAGGTTGAAAACTTCCCACGGTCCGAAGTTCGTCGGACCATCCAGTGGATTTCGATTCAGGCAGGCCGGGAATCTGTTCAGTCGCCGCCGGCAGGGGATTTGCCAGTTTCAGACGCGATGACTCCACCGCTGTTCGCGCCCCACCAATGGTTGTTGCCAACGAAACCAGGCTCGGCGAGTCAACAGCGGGACCGTTCGGCGCCGGGTTTTCTGCGATTTCACTGGTCTTGAGCGTCCGAGGGCGCGCATCCACAAAACAGTGGGCAACGATGATCAAAACCAAGAGCAGCAGAGTGCAAAGCCAGACCGCGTGACGGGTGGCGGCATTGGTCCGTTTGAACACGCGCAGGCTCAACGCCACCAACACGGTAATGATGATGCCCTGATAAATTCCGTTCAGGGCTGCAACAAGAAGGCGATCACTGACGTCTAGAATCTCAGCTCCCATGGCCACCCTCCGAAGAATCCTTGATTCGCTTCTTGATGGCATCGAGCTCCTGCGGCGTCAGTTCCTCCTCGCGAAGAAACGACAGGACCAACTCGCTCGGCGATCCCGAGAAGAACTTCGACAGCAATTGATGGACGGCTTTCCGAGCGACCGTATCGCGATCCACTTTGGGCTCAAAAACAAATGCGCGTCCTTCCTTGCGTGAGGAAAGGTAGCCTTTCATTTTGAGAATCCTCATCAAAGTAAGGATCGTGGTGTAAGCATCCTTCCCATCCAGTGCCTCAACCACGTCAGCCACGGTTGCCGAACCTTTTGCCCAGATGACCTCCATGATGCGGTGTTCTCCATTTGTAAGCGTGGTTATCTTCTTTTGTGCCATGGGCCGCTCTTTCTATTAAGGATTTAGTAGTTCGACTCTAACAGGGTTGCTTGACCTGTCAACTAAAACTTTAGTAGCAATTCAAAAAATCGTCGTGGGCCTACTTCGACTGCCATACGAGCGATGCGGCGATGTCGCTTTCCCGTTCGGGACTGCGAGAATTGAGCCGTGGGTTGACCGCATGAAATCCGGCGGCTCGAATTCCTACGACAAACAACGGCGGCGCGCGTTTCATCGCGGAACTGCATCGCCGAGGACTTGTCGCATCCGGCGACTTGGTGTCTTGGTCGGCCACTTTATTGAAACATTTCCGGCGCTCATTGTGTTCTGATTCGCGGAAGTTGCATTTCGTACATGCAATTCTTGACCCAGTGTTGTCTAATGCTGTGAAGAACAACTCTATGAACCTCCATTACAAGGTCTGGCTGGCGATTGCCATGGCTGCCGCTGTTTGCCTGACGGGCTGCCGCAAAGGGCCGGCGGACGGCAAAGACGCCAAGAAAGGCGCAAAGGACGAAGCCCTGCCGGTAGAGGTGGCCAGCATCGCGCGCGGAGCAATCGAGGCGACCATCAAGAATTCGACGCATTTGGAGGCGGAAGAAGAGATCAAAGTGTATGCCCGCACAGCCAATCGCGTCAGCGAGTTGCTCGTGGAAGAAGGTGACGAGGTCAAGAAAGACCAAGTGCTTTTGCGGCTGGACAACGACATTCAGAAAACTGCCTTCGGAAAGGCTCAAACCGGCCTGGACAAGGGGCGGCTGGACTTCGAGCGCGAGAAAGCACTGTTCGAGCAAAAACTCATCAGCGAACAGGTCTTCAACAACGCCAAGTTCGAGCTTCGCCAACTGGAGTTGGCCCTCGAAGACGCCCAGCGCCAGCTTGAATACACCGAGGTCCGCGCACCCATCTCCGGCCGCATCAGCCAGCGGCTCGTTAAATTGGGCGATCTCGTAAATCTCAATCAGCATTTGTTCGACATTGTGGACTTCAACTCCATGGTGGCGCGAATCTACGTCCCGGAAAAAAACCTGCCCGACTTGCAGATCGATCAACCCGCCCGCGTCACTGCCACGCCGTTTGGCGCGAAAGAGTTCAAGGGTTATGTGAAGCGTATCGCTCCCGTGGTCGAATCCAAAACCGGCACGGTGAAGGTAACCATCGGGTTCAAGGAGATTGGCCAGTTGCGTCCCGGCATGTATGTGGACGTTGAACTCATCACGTCCAAACGTTCCGATGCGCTGCTGATCACCAAGCGCGCGTTGCTGTA